>JACQPQ010000053.1 GCA_016207405.1 Gammaproteobacteria bacterium
AAATACTTATGACTTTTTACTTGTTCTTTGTTCCATTTTCTGCGTTGCAAAAAGAGTTACATAGTCAAACTATGCGCCTCTTTTTGCGCCTTGAAAATGGGACAAATTACGGCGTAAAAAGTTACAAGTATTTACTGAGGCTTGCTTACTTATTGTTGATAATGATTTTTGTTGTGACTATGTCAGTTTCGGCTAAAGAATTTAGCTGTACCAAATATTCAAAATTGCCTGTTGTTTTTCAGGCTTGTGAGGGGGAGGGTCCTTGTGGTTATTTTAGGGATGATAAAGCATTAGTGAGAGTTCCTATTTATGAACAACCTTTCAAAACTTCCAAAATAATTGATTACTTGGGAAAAGGAGAAACCATTCGGGAAACAGAACCCTATTTAGTTGTAAAAAAACTTGGAAAGGTAAGAGTAATGACTGCCAACAATATTTTGCGTGCAAAAGGAATAAAAAAGGATGACATTGTACCGCTTGTAAAGACGAACGATGAATATCAAGTGGAAATATGTGTGGGTGATAAAGTAATAGAGGTCAATGATGTATATGAACAATTTCCAGATTTTGTAAAAATTATAGAGCAGAATAAAACAGAAGCCTGGGTGAAGCTCAAGACTCCTCGAAATGTTGTAGGGTATGCATTGGATATTTCAGAACCAGGAGCTGATCAATGGTATATACATATTTTATCGTAGGGCTTAAACCATGATACATGTTCGTAAGTTTAAAAATGGAACCCCGTGAAGGGGTTCCTGGTTGAATGATTGATTTCTATTTCTTCTGCTCCCGCTGGTGCAGGGCATAAGGAGATTCACGAGGAATGCGTGGATAGATGCTTCTGACCTTTCTTTGGAATTTCTTATCCATTGGGTGCAGGCTCCAAGTAACGTGAATGTGATCATCATGATCCGCTGCTGGAGTTACACCGACTATTTTAGGATCGTTAAAAAAGATTTTTGCTTTAGGATCAACCTGAAGAATGTTATACACAATGATCTGTGTTTTTAGACGATCATAATTTTGGAATTTTACTGGATCGTTCCACTTTGTGGGATTTCCATTTGTACTGCCAGGTCTCACATCGACAGAAACCCCAAGTACATGAGGTGCACATTTGGGATTTTTTTTGTTTGCCTCCCTGGGATGGTGGATCGAGCGAGTCCCACTCGTGATAAAAATATCTGATTTATCTATAACCAGAGCTATTGTTTTCTCCATGGCAGACAAACTCATTCCAGCAAAGGAAGCCGTCTTGTCAAAATTTTGAGGATGTTTCCTTCGGAATTCCATACAATGAATTCCATTAGAAGACCATCCTACCGCCGGACCAACAGCGGTTGTTTCTCTATAATCATCCGGCAATGTTCCTTTCTGACAGGCAGCAACAGGATCTGTCTCTCCTTGAGAAAGTTCTTTATCTGGAACACCTGAATTTGTTTCAGGCTCTCCATCATAGATTCCCGAAGGATTAACATCCTCAATAACTTCTCGAGACTCGTCGTTATTGGGAGTACTTTCCTGCTGTTTAACATCACCACGATTCTCATGAGAGGAACCACTATTGGATTCCTGGCCGTTCTTGGGGTCATCTTGCGCGAAGGCAGAGATAACCAATGAAAACACGCATAATACAAGCGCTACTAGCTTCATATGGATTCCTTTCCAAATAGATTTGGCGCGCTATGAACAATGGTTCAAGCTCGCGGAGCGAGCTTGGAAAAATACGAATGACCAGCTGCAAAGCTGGTGGGGAAAGTTCAAAGAAAAAAACGGTCAAAGTGTAATAGAACTTTGTGGATAATGGAAGAACAAAAATTTTGCCACAGCAATTCCCGCTCATCCGTCGCCCCGCGGCTTGACCGCGGGGCCCAGATTTATTTGGCCTGGACCCCGCGGTCAAGCCGCGGGGCGACGGGAAAAGTCTACGAAAAACATTTTTTTAAAGTCATCTGAAACGCACTAAAATCAAGAGATCCTCTGTTCGGGCGGGAATTGCTGATTTTGCCACAGCAATTTTCGCCTGATTGTTTTTTTGTTTAGAAATATGATTTTTCAACTGGATGCCAGCCTCTGCTGGCATGACAGTAGTTAGAGCGATGACACACTGCCTTTCAATGGGTGCACAAATAGATACAAAATCAATTCATTAAAACCTCAAATTATGACCGCGCGCAGTATAGTTAGTCGCTGTCGCGAAATTAAAAAATGATCAAAAATGTAGGGTGGGTTAGGCCGCAAGGCCGTAACCCACCGTTCTAATGGTGGATTACGGCGCAAAAAACGCGCCTAATCCACCCTACAATTTAATTTCGCGACAGCGACTAGTTAGAACGATGACACCCCGTGTTTATTGTAATCCCTCACTGATGGGTGATTTGAACTTGAATGACACCTGATGCATACGTACAATGTAAATATGGATAAGTTGCAGTTTGAGTGGGACGATAAAAAAGAGAAGGCAAATATTAAAAAACATACCGTCTCCTTCGGTGAAGCATATACGGCATTTTACGATGAGAATGGCATCCAATTCTTCGACCCTGACCATTCTATGGATGAAGATCGCTTTATCCTACTCGGAATGAGTTCCAAGTTGCGAGTTCTTGTTGTCTGTCACTGCTTCCGAGAAAGTGAGACAGTAGTGAGAATTTTTTCAGCCAGGAAGGCAACCAGAGATGAAGAACATGAGTATTGGAGGCTAAAAAAATGAGAGACCATTACGATTTTTCCAAAATGAAAGGACGTAAAAATCCATACATCAAATATTTAAAGCAACCCGTAACTATACGGATAGACCGTGATACCATTACCTACTTTAAATCTATGGCAGAGGAAACTGGCGCATCTTACCAAACCCTGATCAATCTATATCTTCGCGATTGCGCGGTTCATCGTCGCAAACTGAAAATGAAATGGGTTTCCTAAAAAAACCAGGTCAATCAATGGGGTCCACTATATCTTTCAGTAGCGAGGGGATTAAAAATTCTTGTCGATGCGGGGAATACGGCCTATAATCTCCGTATAATATGCGGAGATTATAGGCCCATGTACATTCACGAGCACCCTGAATGGCCAAATTTTAAGTGGGATGAAACACACTTAAGCGCTCTCCTCGCAGAAGTGCGGTACTTACAGGGTAATCTTCTGGGACGTCTGTCATCATTGGGGTTTGATTTGCGTGAGGAAGCAACTTTGCAAACCCTAACAAGAGATATTCTCAAAACCTCTGAAATTGAGGGTGAAAAACTAGATAAAGTAACGGTGCGTTCTTCTATTGCAAGACGACTAGGGTTGGATATGGGTGGCACATTACAAGCTGATCGCCATGTAGAGGGTATTGTCGAGGTGATCATAGATGCTACGCGCAATTACGATGCACCCCTCACGGAAGAAAGACTATTAGGGTGGCATGCTGCACTTTTTCCTACAGGCAGAAGTGGCATATATCCTATTACTGTTGGGGCTTGGCGCACAGAAAAGAGTGGGATTATGCAGGTTGTATCGGGCGCATATGGCCATGAAAAGGTGCATTATGAAGCGCCCAGCCATGATCGGCTGCGAAAAGAAATGTGCCGATTTATAAACTGGTTTAATACACAACCAAAAACTGATCTCGTTTTGAGATCTGCAGTAGCGCATTTCTGGTTTGTGGCCATCCACCCATTTGACGACGGGAATGGACGTATTGCCCGCGCCATTGCTGATATGGTTTTGGCTAGAAGTGAAAACAGCAAACAACGTTTCTACAGTATGTCTTCGCAAATACAATGCGAAAGAAATGATTATTACCATGTGCTTGAAACCTGTCAGAAGGGCACGCTTAATATCACGGCATGGTTTAACTGGTTTCTAAATTGCTTGAAGCGAGCAATGCTTGCTTCCAGTAAGACGCTAGATGATGTATTTATGAAAGCGCGCTTCTGGGAAGCGCATGCAGGCGAATCTTTCAACGTTCGCCAAAAAATCATCCTCAAGCGTCTGTTAGACGGGTTTGAAGGAAAATTAACCTCCTCCAAATGGGCAAAGATTGGGAAATGTTCAGCGGATACGGCACTTCGAGATATTCATGATCTTCTCGAACGTAAGATCCTCCAGCAGGAAAAAGGAGGGGGACGAAGTACGAGCTATGTTCTAGTTAAATGATGGATACTGCAATGCGTAATCCCTTACTCATGGGTGGTTTACGGTGTGTTTTCCGCTGCCTGCTGCTCGCATTTGTCCCCTGCGCTCCTAGAATTTTTCAGGCCGCGCGCAAAGGCAGCGGAAAACACACAGTAAACCACCCTCCTCACCATTTTAGTAAGACATTACTGCAATGCATTCTTCCGAATTATCCTATTGGCTGGCTTTAAACCGTATCCTGGTCGGGGGAGCGAGGACTTTTCTTGAAATCAAAAAGCGATTCCCTAACATTTCCGATTTATTTCGTGAAAGTCGAGCGGCTTTGCAAGCCTTGTCTTTTCCAGAGGGGCTCATCCAAAATTTAAAAAGCCCAGACTGGAAGGGCGTAGAAAGGGATCTCGCCTGGGCGAAACAAGACAAACAGACTATTGTGATCTTGGAAGATGCCCACTATCCTGCCTGGCTTAAAACCATTATCGATCCTCCCCCTGTTCTCTATGTAAAAGGGCAATTGGAGTCTCTTCTGGCCTTGCAACTTGCCATCGTGGGGAGTCGGAACCCGACACACACAGGCCGCTCTACCGCTTTTTCTTTTGCAAAAGCGCTTTCCGAACAAGGGCTTGTCATCACGAGCGGCCTTGCGATGGGCATTGATGCGGCCGCGCATGAAGGTGCATTGGCGGGTGGCGGCATAACGATTGCAGTTGCAGGGACAGGCCTGGATGAGGTATACCCAAAACAGAACACGTCTCTGGCCAAAGCCATTAGCGAGAAGGGGGCGCTGATTTCAGAATTGCCTTTAGAAAAACAACCGAGAGCCATCCATTTCCCCATGCGAAATCGTATTATCAGTGGTTTGGCCAGGGGAACGCTGGTCGTCGAGGCGACTTTAAAAAGCGGCTCGCTCATTACAGCACGGTGTGCGCTTGAGCAAGGCAGGGAAGTGTTTGCCATCCCCAGTTCCATTCATAACCCGCTTTCTAAAGGATGCCATGTGCTCATTCGCCAAGGGGCGAAGTTGGTTGAAAACATGGAAGATATCCTCGAAGAATTACCGGCATTCCGTCAAAAAGGTAAATCTATACCCTCCCCGCACCCAAATACTTCAGAAAGCCATCCCACTTCTATTCTTTCTGATACACTTTCACAAGAACATGAAAAATTATTAGCATGTTTGGGATTTGAACCGATACCCATTGATGTTTTAATTGCTCGTACGAAGCTTGGCGCTAACCGTGTGGCGTCCTTGCTCCTTGCATTAGAGCTTCAAGGTAAAGTACAAGGTTCCCCGGGAGGGTATATTCGCCTTGAGTAAAAACATTGTCATTGTAGAGTCCCCCGCTAAAACGCGAACTATCCAGAAGTACTTAGATAGCACTTTTCAGATCTTGGCATCCTATGGCCATGTCCGTGATTTGTTGCCGAAATCAGGCTCGGTGAAACCAGAATCTGATTTTGCTATGAATTATCAAGTGATCGAAAAAAATAAAAAACACGTTCATACTATTTCCCAAGCGCTGAAAAAGGCAGATCATTTATACCTCGCAACCGATCCCGACCGAGAGGGCGAAGCCATTGCTTGGCATATTTGCGAAATACTCAAAGAAGAAAAACGCTTAAATCGAAAAAAAATCTCTCGGGTGGTATTCAACCAGATCACAAAAAAAGCCGTTCAAGAAGCTTTTTTGCACCCAAGAGAAATTTCCATGGATCTTGTCAACGCTCAGCAAGCCAGAAGAGCGCTAGACTATTTAGTAGGCTTTAATTTATCTCCTCTCCTTTGGAAAAAGATTCGGCGCGGGCTTTCTGCAGGAAGAGTGCAGAGCCCTGCGCTTCGCCTTATTGTGGAGCGAGAAGCCGAGATTACCCAGTTTAAATCCCAAGAATACTGGACGATTGAAGCAGATCTAGAATCTCACCACCAACCCTTTATCGCAAAATTGATCCGCTATGAAGACAATAAAGTAGAGCAGTTTACGTTTACTCATACGGAACAAGTCACAGCTGTTCGAGAGAAACTTTCCCAATTGGCCTCTGGCAAACTGACCGTCGCAGATATTGTCAAAAAAGAAAGGCTTAGGCATCCCCCCATGCCATTTATTACCTCTACGCTCCAACAGGAAGGTTCTCGAAAGTTGGGGTTAACTGCGAGGCAGACTATGCGCTCTGCCCAGAGTTTATATGAAGGCATTGATATTGGAGAAGGTCTGATTACTTACATGCGTACGGATTCTGTGGTGCTTGCCGAAGAAGCCTTGCAAGAAATTCGATCCTATATTGGAGCGCAGTATGGAGATAAAAATCTTCCACACGAGCCTAGAAAATACAAAACAACGGCTAAAAATGCCCAAGAAGCCCATGAAGCCATTCGGCCGACTTCTATTTTACGCACCCCTGAAATGCTCCAAGGCAAACTGCCTCGTGATGAGTGGAAGTTATATGATCTCATCTGGAAGCGAACCGTTGCCTCTCAAATGATCTCTGCCGTTTTTGATGTTGTGACGGTTGAGTTGGAGATTGATGCGTCAAACCGATGGAGAGCGCAAGGCCGAACATTAGTGGTGCCGGGTTACTTAAGCCTTTATCAAGAAGGGCAAGATGATCTTAAAAAGGGAGAAGAAGAAGAGAAAGCTCCTTTACCTGTCCTTGCCATAGGGCAGACGGTTTTATTGCATGAAATTCGTGGGGAGCAGCATTTTACGGAACCTCCTCCCCGGTACACGGAAGCGAGTTTAGTCAAGACACTCGAAGAATATGGCATAGGTCGGCCTTCCACTTACGCCAGTATTTTATCCACATTAATACAAAGAGAATATGCTCGATTGGATAAAAAACGGTTTATCCCAACGGACGTCGGTATCGTCGTCAATCAGTTCTTGACTCAATTCTTCCCACGGTATGTGGATTATCACTTTACAGCGGAGTTGGAAGACGAACTCGATGCCATTGCACGAGGTGAAAAAACATGGCAGCCAGTACTGAAAGCCTTTTGGGATGACTTTAAACCCTTGGTGAATAAAATCGAGACAACTGTGAGTAAAAAAGAAGTGACTTCACAACTTTTGGATGAAGCTTGCCCAAAATGTGGAAAGCCTCTGTCTCTTCGGTTGGGTAGATTGGGACGGTTCATAGGATGTACAGGATATCCAGACTGTACCTATACGCGAAATCTGGGAGAGGACGAGTCGACTGAAAAGGTTACGCCTGAAGTCATTGCTGGAAGAACTTGCCCGAAGTGTGAAGGGGCACTTCAAATCAAAATGGGACGGTATGGAAAGTTTATTGGATGCAGCCAATATCCCAAGTGTAAATACATTGAACCGCTCGTAAAACCAGAAGATCTCGGCATTCCTTGTCCTGTCTGTAGAGAGGGAACTTTTCTAAAAAGAAAATCCCGATATGGCAAGTTATTTTATAGCTGTAGCCGATATCCAGATTGTAAATATGCGCTATGGAACGAACCGCTGAAAGAACCTTGCCCACAATGTGAGTGGCCTAATCTCACTCTTAAAATCACCAAACGAAGGGGAAAAGAAAAGGTGTGTCCGAAAGAAGGGTGTGGTTTTATCGCGCCGTATGAAGAAGGAGAAGCAAGAGAATGACAGGCAAAACTTCTCCTAAAACTTCTCTTCTTCAGCAAATACATGCTTTTGACCTCGCCTTGAATCGTGGGACATTAAAGCAAGTCCGCGAAATGTTGAATACTTTGCCGCCTGGCGATGTCGCTTATATCCTTCAGTCAACCCCCCCTAAAAATCGAAAGCTGCTCTGGGCTTTGATCGAAGACGAGCAAGGACATGAAGTTTTGCAGTATCTAGATGAAGAGGTGAGAACGACGCTCGTTTCTGAAATGAAGGCGACGGAACTCGCTTCTATTGTAGAGCACTTAGATACCGATGATCTGGCAGATTTGTTACAAGAACTGCCCGATGCTGTTATTCAAGAAGTGTTAGGGCTTATGAAAGCACAAGACCGAGAACGAGTGGAAGCGGTGCTTTCTTATCCAGAAGAGAGTGCCGGGGGGTTAATGAATACCGATACATTGACAGTAAGGCCCGATGTCACGGTCGAAGTCGTTTTGCGCTATCTCCAGCTACAAGGGGAAATTCCAGAACATACCGATCAATTATTTGTGGTGGACCGAGTAGACCATTACTTAGGGTCCATTCATGTGACTAAGTTGCTGACTCAAAAACCGACGACACCTGTAAAAGATATTATGGAACCTGTGGAGGTGATTTTAGCGAGCCTTCCGCAAGGGGAGGTTGCTCAATTCTTTGAAAGGCATAATCTCATTTCAGCCCCCGTGGTGAATGATGAGGGCAAACTGTTAGGCCGAATTACCATCGATGACATTTTGAATGTGGTTCGAGATGAAGCCGAGCATTCTTTGATGGGAATGGCGGGCTTAGGCGAATTTGATACCTTTGCCCCCATTTTAACAAGCACTCGGCGCCGTGCCATTTGGCTTGGAATCAATTTACTGACGGCAATTATTGCAGCGGGGGTTATTAAAATTTTTGAGCATACTTTAGAGCAAGTCGTAGCCCTTGCGGTGTTAATGCCGGTTGTGGCCAGCATGGGAGGGATTGCAGGTACGCAGACGCTGATGCTGGTGATACGCGCGATGGCTTTAGGCCAGGTGAGAGGAAGTAATGTGGGGTGGTTGTTTAATAAAGAACTCATGGTGGGTGTTTTGAATGGCTTTCTCTGGGCAGTGGTGATGGGGGGCGTTGCGGTTATTTGGTTTGACAACCTACCTCTTGGGTTTATCATTGCTGCCGCGTTGACACTGAATTTGGTTGTGGCTGCTTTTTCTGGGGTTTGTTTGCCGCTTCTTCTTCGCAAATTAAAAATAGATCCAGCGGTTTCAGGTGGGGTGATTTTAACAACCATTACGGATGTAGTAGGGTTTTTTCTATTTTTGGGATTAGGGACCGTATTTTTATTGTGATGGACTTCGCAGACGGAAACCCAAAAAACTTTAAGGAGGAATAAACATGAAAGGATTTCCGATTTTTGTACTATTTTTAATTACATCTTTTACTGTTGTCGCTGCGGCTGAACGCCGCGAAAGAAATGTCGTTGGATTTATTCAGGCAGAACACACCCTAGAGGATCTAGAGGATATTGAGGTTTGTTCAGCAACTTCAGTCTATAGCTATCTTCAGCCTTTTGTCCTGACTGCAGCGAGTTGTTTGCACAATAAAGATAATAAGGTGGCACCGTATATATATTTCTTTCCGAAGTATAGAAAAAAAATTAAGTTCTTCCCCGAATACATTCGTCCGGATGGCATTTACATCCCTAAAGAGTGGAAAGGGGGGAAGCCACCCAATAATTATAATTATGCTTTTCTGCACTTTCCTGCTGATAAAATGAGAAAAATGGGAATAGGGTTTGGAGATTATGCTGTTTTTTCTGGTTTTTACACGAACCCTGAAGGAAGACCTTTTACGAAAGAAGAGATCAAGGAAAATACAATGTCATTTAGCTTATATGGTTATGATACCGTGATGGCAGATGGAAAGCCCGTTCGTTATGATCCCACTTTTCAGTTTTTAGGAACCATCCTGCAAAATCATTACCAGCTGTCCAACTCGTTTATCGATTTAGGAAATCGCGTTGTAATAACATTAGAAAGTGGAAAAACAAAAACTGGAAATCAACTCATAGCAGATTTCTGGGCAAGAGGCCCTTCTGTTCGGGGCGCTCCCTTGCTGTATGTAAATCCTAAAATGGGCACGGGTGATCCCCAGATATTCGGAATGATGGTGGATGATGGCAAAACGGGCAAAATATTGCTGATTACTCAAGAGATCTATTTGCGATTTATGCAGTGGGCTAAGACATTTGATAAAAAATAGCAGGTAGGTCGGATTCAAGCGTTAGCGCTTAAATCCGACAAAATGAGTCGCGACCGAATTTCACGTTTTATTGCCGCGTGTTGCGGCAATTCCTAAATATTTTTTTGGAGGGTCTCGCCATGGAATGGGGAGACTTTGTTATTCCAATTCCAACCGTAACCGATCTCTCCCGCAAAACCGCATGGGAGGGAGGAAAATTGATAGAACACCCAGGGCATGCGTTGATGTTCGACATGGCCTATGGGTTTGCACGGCTCACCTTTGCCTGGGTGGACCAGAGCAAAAACATTTTTGGGATCCCTCGCCCTGATTGGGCTTATGATCCCAAACTCCCTGAGAACCTTCAGCGTGGGGAAGAACTCTACGCGGGGCCTCGTTTTGAACGAGGGCACTTGGTTCCTAAGGACGACGTAGAGAGGGAGCCTCGTGACTTTGCTGAGGAAGCGGTGCGAGCTACTTTCTATTTCAGCAACGCAACCCCGCAAAAACCCTGGTTTAACCAGGGGGCTTGGAAAGAACTCGAACAGTGGGTAGGGAAAACCTACCATAAGTTCTATGTTCTCACTGGGCCTGTCCTTACGGGAGGCTGTGAGGTATTTCGCGGGGTTCGAATCCCTCCAGCCTTTTGGAAGGTGGTGGCGTTTATAAAGAATGGACTTCTTCGAACCGCCGCCTTTCTGAAGGCGCAAAATCCAGCCTGGTTGGCTGCGATCAAATCTGAACCGGAACCTGTTGAAGAGGTTCCTGATCAAACCCTATATCAAGTCCCTGTTCGGCGAATTGCCCAATTGGCCGATCTCAATTTCGAGGGGCTGGAAGAAGGCGATACGCTGTCCACAGGGCTTGTGAACCCAATGGCCCTGTGGCTCCCGACACAGGACGCCTGGCGGCCTATTGTTGAGGCTGCCCAGATCATTCTTTAGGCTACGTCACCCCGTGGCTTGACCACGGGGTCCAGATTGTTATTCCGACGTCGGCTCTCTTTCCAAGAGAGCCCTTACCGCTTCATGCGGTGCGCGGTGATGATACAAAATATGGTAGATCTCAGTTGTAATGGGCATAGACGCTTGGTGTTGGGTTGCTAAGCGGTAAACCTGTTGGCTGTTTAAAATACCTTCTATCACTTGTCCCACTTCTTTTGCTGCACTGTCAGCGCTTTTGCCCTGACCAATGAAAAGACCAAAACGACGGTTGCGTGACTGATTGTCGGTTGCGGTTAAGATCAAATCTCCTATACCCGCAAGTCCCATAAAGGTTTCCTTTTCTGCCCCCAATAAAAGTCCCAAGCGAGTCATTTCAGCCAGTCCCCGAGTGATGAGGGCTGCTCGAGTATTGGCACCATATCCCAACCCATCTGAAACGCCGGCTGCAATCGCCAAGATATTTTTAATCGTTCCCGCGAGTTGAACTCCAATGAGATCGGTAGAAGGGTAAACTCTAAAAGACAGACTTTGAAAACGTTTTCGGAGATCTTCAAAGAAAGCACGGTTTCTTGAGGCAATCGTCACGGCAGTCGGTTGCCCAGCCAAAACTTCTCGTGCAAAAGTAGGGCCTGACAGTACAGCAAGAGGGATGGCTGCCCCCAGCACGTCAGAGGCGACACTATCAAGGCATTTGCCAGAATGAGGATCTAGCCCTTTGGTTCCCCAAGCCAAACGCACATCTTGGTGCAAGAGGGGGGCTATTTTTTGAAGAGTTTCCCGAAAAGCATGGCTCGGTACGGCCAAAAAAATATCGGAGGTTGTGTGTAAAGCGGATTGTAAGTCCAAACATATTTCAATAGCGGGTGGGAGTATTGTGTCTGGGAAGTAAAGCGTATTACGCCTTGTGTTGTGCATGTCATGAAGGTGCGAAGACGAGTGCCCCCACAGACGAACAGGTTCACCATTATTGGCAAGATGAAATGCAAGCGCCGTGCCCCAAGAGCCTGCGCCGATGATTAAAATAGGAGGGGATAACATCTCACTTTAATGAAGCTGCGGAGAAACCATGCTTTTTTCTTTCATTTGTTCACCCTGATAGAGTGCTTCAAAATTAACAGGGACAAGATAAAGTGGAGGAAAGCCTGCGCGTTGTACGATGGTGGAAACGAGCTCGCGAAGATAAGGAAACAAGATGGTGGGGCACAGGGCTGTTAACGTGTGGTGCAGGTTTTCTTTGGAAAGACCTTTTATGGTAAAAACGCCGACTTGATCTGCATGGATGGTATAGATCTCCGCTGCCTCTTGTACCGCTTTAGCCGAAACCTTTAAGGTGACTTCATACCGATCTTTTTCAATGACTTTACTGTGGGTGGAGAGTTGAAGTTCAAGTGCGGGGTTCCAGGGGACATTTTTCAAATTTGTGTGTTTTTGTGGGGATTCCAACGAAAGAGACTTCATATATATTTTTTGAATAACGAATGTGTGCGTATGTTCAGTCATGGAGTTCATTCTCAATTACGATTTTTTTACCAATGGTAGTTGTGCATTCTGCCAAGCTTCCAGCCCGCCGGAAATCGTGTAAAGCTCCGTTTGCCCTGCTTTTTTCAGCAGTTGGGTTGCTTCCTTCAGGGATTGTCCCATATCAGTGATGAGTAAAATAGGCTTCTCTTTATTCCGAGTCAGGCGAGCGAGCTCGCGTTCTAAATTTTGAAGAGAGAGATGTTCTGTGTGGATGAGGGATCCCTTTTCAAATTCAGCTTGGCTTCTTAAATCTAAAATAAGAACATCTTTTTGGTTAATCAGTTGAACGGCAAAAAGGGGGGCCAGTTTTTGGATGCCAGGTGTCCACTGTCGCCATTCATTCAGAACAAAAACAAAGAGCAAACCTGAAAATAGCAGAAAGAGTATTGGATGGTGAGCGATAAAATCGAAAAATTGTTCCATAAAAAGATAAAACCCTCTTGTAAAATAAAACTGTTTCCATTATACCAGGAAACAAGATTTCCGCGTGTTTCAGAGCGTAATTTTTACGCTCCCTTTCCAAAGCTTCGTTCGTGCACAGGATGTGCATCTTTTCCACCACTTAGGAGTTAGTCATGCAAACAACGTTGAATACGAAGGCGTTGATTGCGATTGCATTTTTTGCGGCCTTACTGGTAACCACCTTCTGGCAAATTGGCGGTAACTTCGTGCAAGCCCTTTTGGCCGGAGTGTTTATGGTGGCAACCCTCCTATATGCCCGCAGCTCAACCACAAGCCTTGTGGATGCGGCAGCCCTTTTGGGTGGGCTTCTGGTCCTTTATGTCCTATCCAAGGCGGCCCTCCTTGCGCCACAGGCCTTCACCCCTGCAGTCCTAGCCGCTTCTTTTGCGGCAGGGCTTTTTTCTGAAGGCTTCTTTCCGAAGGCAAAAATGGGGACCAAGGGCACCACTATGGGAGTTGCCTTTGCCGTCTTTTTGCTTGCCATGGGGTACCCAATGGAAGGCAAAGACTTCCCAAGTTTTGCTATCGTATTTTTCTGGGGGATGACCGCAACCATCGGTTCCCCCGCATTAGTCAATATGATGTTACTGCGAAAGCAGTAGACCGGCCACGCTTGCGCTTAGGCCGGCCTACAACACAAATGTCATTGCAAGGCCGCACCAACGGCCGAAGCAATCCAGATGAAAGGATTTAAAATAATGAACGTTCTAACAATGCTGCTGCGCCTTTTGGAGCAGCTTCTGCCCCATCTGTTCTTCTCGCTTTACCAATGGTGGATAAAGCGTAGAGAACTCGATGTACTCAACGCCTTTGTGAAAAGCGTATACGAAGGTGAAGGAGACAAAAGCGTCATCGCTATTTCCGACCAACTCATCAGCCAAGATTTAGTGGAAAGCACTGATCCACTCATCATCTATGAAGGGCAAGACACCGCCCTCTTAGTTGAAGGGAAGGTTGGAGAGAAGAGGCAACGGTACTTCATTGACTTGAAGTGTTTGGAGTTACCGTTTGCGATCCCCGTAACGCGGCGTTTTGTCAGCCCTCCCTCTTGGTGGGCAGAACCCGATCTGCAATTCATGGCAGCCCTCTATGTGAAGGCCAAGTGGCAGTTTATGGCGGCCCTCAATGAGGGCAGCCTTCATGTATCTATTAAGGATGAAAAGGGAGTGCTGCAGGCAGTGCGGCGGTATGTGAGAGATCCCAACACCGTACTCGGTGTGCTTCCCTTGTAATATCTAAACAAACTTCCCATGCTTTCTTACAAGAAGGCGTGGGGAGTTTAGGTGGGCTTTTTAAGTTTTTAATTCCGGCAAATTTTGATAGAGTTTTAAACTTTCTGGATTGGCCAGGGCATTTTGATTGGTAACCTTGCGGCCATGAAGGATATTGCAAACAGCCAGTTCAGCTATTTTGCCATTCAACGTTTTAGGAATGTCGGCAATTGGGATGATCTTAGAGGGAACATGACGGGGAGTCGTATCTTCACGAATTGTTTTTTGAATACGCGCTTCAAGCTCTGGGCTCCACGAAAGATCAGGCCGTAATTTAACAAAAAGGATAATACGTTCATCGTCCTGCCACTTCTGGCCTACCACAAGGGATTCTACAATTTCGTCTATTTTCTCCATAGGACGGTATATTTCAGCCGTACCGATACGGACACCCCCTGGGTTTAATACGGCGTCTGAACGGCCAAAAATTACGAGACTTCCACGTTCTGTCAGAAGAGCGTAATCACCATGCCGCCAAACATTGGGAAAAACCTTAAAATAGGCGTCACGGTAACGACGTCCTTTGGGATCATTCCAAAACCCAACCGGCATGGAAGGAAATGGGGATATGCACACCAATTCTCCTCGTTCGCCACAAACCGATTGGCCCTGTTCATTCCATACTTCGACATTCATACCTAGCCCTAGGCATTGGAGTTCGCCCCTATGGACAGGCAGTAATGGATTTCCTAATGCAAAACACGATACGATATCGGTCCCGCCAGAAATGGAAGAAAGCTGAACGTCTTTCTTAAAGGACTGGTAGATGTAGTCATAGTTCTCAGGCAACAAGGGAGAGCCTGTAGACAGAATACTCCTCACCGAAGTCAATCGGTGCGTTTTACGAGGGACAAGGCGTTCTTTTTCTAAAGAGGCGATGTACTTGGCGCTCACGCCAAATAGGCTCACCTTTTCCGCATCTATTAAGTCTAGGAGACGTGCCGGAGTGGGGAAAAAGGGTGAACCATCGTACAGCACTAAAGTTGCCCCACTGGCGAGGCCAGACACCAACCAGTTCCACATCATCCATCCGCAAGTGGTATAGTAAAAAAAAACGTCTTCTCGCTTTAAATCGAGATGCAGAACATGTTCTTTGAGATGCTGCAGTAAGGTCCCTCCTCCTCCGTGGACAATACACTTTGGAGTGCCCGTAGTGCCTGAGGAATATAAAATGTAAACGGGATGGTCAAAGGGCAGTTGTTTAAAAGCGATAGTTTTGGCATCGTGTTCGACAAAATCCTGGTAGAAAACGCTGCCAGGAATATCAAGAGGGGGATTTTTTTTTAAGTAAGGAATGACCACGATTTTGCGAAGGCTAGTAAGATGAGGAAGTGCCGCGCGAATGATAGCAAGTGAGTCAAAGGACTTTCCGTTGTACTCATAACCGTCTGCTGTGAATAAGAGGGTGGGTTCAATTTGCCCAAATCTATCTAAGAGACCTTGAACCCCGAAATCTGGAGAACAAGAAGACCAAATAGCACCCATGGAAGTTGCAGCCAACATGACAATAATGGCAGAAGGACAGTTCGGCAAAAACCCAACAATTCTATCTCCAACCTGAACGCCAATTTTTTGAAAAGCCGAAGCGCACTCGGCAACGTGTTTATAGAGCGCTTTGTAAGTCATTGTTTCTCGGCGGCCGTCTTCTCGACAAAAGACGAGCGCAAGGTTGAGATCTCGAAAACGGAGCAAATTCTCAGCAAAATTGAGTTTGGCACCCACAAACCATTGAGCGCCTGGCATTTTATGTTCATCTTTTAATACCTGAATCCATTCTGAGGAGGCTTTAACTCCCGTGAAGCGCCAAACGGCAGGCCAGAATTGTTCAGGAGAGTGGATAGACCAATGATGAAGTTCAGAATATTGGGTTATCGATAAAGCATGTTCTTTTTCGACAAACTGAATAAAGCGAGTCAACGCTGAGTTTTTACGTGCGCGCGCGGAAGGTTGCCAGAGTTCTTCTCTGCCCCTAGGCATGTTTTAATTTTCTTCCTTATAATTTTCTTTGAGCAACCGCTCGGCTGCTTCGGCTAAATCTTCGAGCTGCAGCGTTCGATAGGCCTTCACCTGAAGTTCGAGGGCTCCTTTTACAGAAGAGGTGTTAGGAAAATGTTCAATGATATACTGAGCGCGTTCACTGGCTGCAACATACATAGCCCGTTCAAAGTAGTACTCCGCAATGGAAAGCTCATGTTCGGCTAAACCATCCCTGAGGTAAATCATTCGGTTTTTGGCATCTTGTGCATATTGGCTCGCTGGAAACAGTTTTAAGAGTTCTGCAAAGGCATTAAAAGCTTCTCGAGCGGCCTTTTGGTCACGTTCTGTCATATCGATGGGTAAAATCTTTTGAATAAAGCTCCAATTGAGTTCAAACAAAGCGACACCCTTTAAGTAATAAGCTTTATCCAGTTCTTTATGGTCGGCATGTAGGCGGATAAATCGGTCGGATGCGGCGACAGCAGAATCCAACTCGCCCATTTTAAGATAAGCTTCAATGATCTCGAGTTGCCCTTCTGTAGCATACCGACCAAATGGAAACCGTGTTTCGAGAGCTTCATAATGCTCGATAGCCAGTCGATAGTTCTTGGCCTGTAAAGCTTGCTGCGCAGCTTTGTAAATTTGCTCTTCACCAGAGGTTTTAGAAAGTTCTGTCAAAGAAGTGCATGCGGGCAACAAGAGTAAAAATATGGATAGTTTTAAACGCAAGATTATTTTAAGCATTCTGAAGCTCCGTGTTTGTAAGGATAATCCTGGTGTGAAGGGTAGATTGGTGGGTGTTGTTTTGATGTCTTTGCGAGCGTCCCAAGCGACGTAGAATTTTGAGGGTAAAAATGCAGGATGCATTTTTAGTGTGCTGGAGGCAGGATGCCGACTGCGCACGGCCTGAAAAATTCAAGGAAGCGCAGGGACAACAGCGAGCAGCAGACATCAAAACAACACCTACCAATTTACCCATTAGTGATGTATTACTCCTACACATGTTCCAAAATCCATTGCAGTGTGCTCGTTAAAGCTTCCGGTAGTTTAGCGGGCTCAGGGCCTCCGCCTTGGGCCATATTCACTCGTCCTCCCCCTTTGCCTCCAACATGGCTCGCTGCAAACTGTACCAGTTGGTTGGCAGGAAGGCGAGCTTGACAGCCGGCACTGACATTCCCAACCAAAATAACGGCATCCTCATGAATGCTGGCAAGTAGAATAACCGCTTCCCCAAGGCAATTTTTAAGTTCATCAGTTAAGGCTCTAAGATGTGGAGTGTCCATGCCTGCCACCTCCGCAACTAAAATTTTAACGCCAGATTTCTCTTTTACTTTTTGTAAAAGACTTGCCTTAGAAAACCGCATAACTTCTGTTTGAAGCCCGGCTATCGTTTTTTCTAGTTTTTTATTCTGGTCTAAAAGTTGTTTGAGCTTGTCCGGAAACTGAGGGGGGTCGATTTTTAAAAGCTCTGCGGCATCCTTTAAGAGGTGTTCCCTCTCACTCGCTGCTGCAACTGCAGCTTCTCCCGTTAGGGCTTCTATGCGCCGAATACCGGCTGCAATACTGCCTTCAGAAATTATTTTAAAGAAGCCAATGTCGCCGGTTCGCTTGACGTGAGTTCCTCCGCAGAGTTCCAGTGAAACCTCGCCCATTTTTAAAACTCGAACTTCTGCCGCGTATTTGTTTTCGAAAAGTCCAATCGCGCCTATCTTAAGGGCTTCTTGCGGTGTCATAAGCGATGTTTCAACGGGACTGTTCAGGCGAATCATTTGATTCACCAAAGCTTCTATAGAACGCACTTCCTTGTCCGTGAGTGAATGGTTATACGAAAAGTCAAAACGAAGAGTATCTGGATGGACTAACGAGCCCTTTTGAAGCGCCGTATCCCCGAGAATACGTCGCAACGCCGCATGCAACAAATGCGTCGCTGAATGGTTTGCGGCTACCTTGTGTCGTTTAGTGTCGTCTACGAGCGCTTCACAGTTAACCCCTACCCGAAGTACGCCTCGCTTCACTTCTCCATGGTGACAAATAAGCGGGCCTTCTTTTTCTGTATTTTTAAC
Source organism: Gammaproteobacteria bacterium (assembly GCA_016207405.1). GTDB lineage: Bacteria > Pseudomonadota > Gammaproteobacteria > JACQPQ01 > JACQPQ01 > JACQPQ01. The sequence continues at coordinate 18,210 of JACQPQ010000053.1, forward strand.
CACAAATTGGCCGGCAAGGAAGTCTAACACTCCCGTGTCTCCCACTTGTCCTCCCCCTTCCGGATAAAAAGGGGTGCGGTCTAAAATCACCGTTGCCTTTTCTCCTTCCTGAATTTCTTGAACAGGACGCCCCTCGTGCGTGAGAAGAACAATACGACACGTTTGATGGAGCGTTTCGTACCCTGAAAACACGGTGCAAAAATTAGGAGGTAAGTTGTCCTCGTAGCGGACCGTTTGAACGGCTTCGAAAGTGCGTGTAGCTCGTGCACGTTCACGCTGTTTGGCCATTTCCGCTTCAAAGCCTTGGGTATCGAGGGTTAAATTCTTTTCTTTGGCAATATCAGATACCAAATCAATCGGAAACCCATACGTATCATATAAACGAAAGAGTAAATGCCCTGGAATAATAGCGCCGGAAAGGTTTGAAAGCTCAGTCTCTAAAATAGCAAGACCCTGCATTAAGGTTTTTGAGAAGAGACGCTCTTCTTGATGAAGGCATTCTTCAATGGCTGCTTGGCAGTGGATAAGTTCTGGATGGGCAGCTCCCATTACTTTTGCGAGTGGTTTGACGAGCGAATAGAAAAAAGGACTCTGGATATTCAACTTGGCGCCGTGTCTGAGCGCCCGCCGGATAATGCGCCGAAGAACATATCCCCGTCCTTCATTACTGGGGGTGACGCCGGAGATCATCAAAAAAGAGGAAGACCGGATATGATCGGCAATGACACGAAAAGAGGAATGTGTGGGAGAGTGAGGGGGAGCGAGGAGCGAGATTGATGCGATAAGACTGTGAAAAATATCGGTTTCATAGTTGGAGTGAACCCCTTGTAAAACGGCGGCAATGCGCTCTAACCCCATACCGGTATCGACTGATGGTTTGGGGAGGGGAACGAGGGTTAGATCTGCAAGGCGGTTATACTGCATGAAAACTAAATTCCATAATTCCGTGTAGCGATCCCCATCTTGTGTTTCACTTCCCGGTGGGCCGCCAGCAAGAGTAGGACCATGGTCATAAAATATTTCAGAGCAAGGACCACACGGACCGGTATCCGCCATTGCCCAGAAATTATCTTTATCTTGCCCATGGGAAAATCGAGTGGGATCAATTTTTATTTCCTTTAACCAGATTTTTTCTGATTCGGAGTCATCTTTATATACGGAGATCCAAAGTTTTTCTTGTGGCAGGTTCAGAACTTTTGTCAAAAAATTCCAGGCGAACTGAATGGCTTCTCGTTTGAAGTAATCTCCAAAACTAAAATTACCCAGCATTTCAAAAAAAGTGTGGTGGCGGTTCGTGTACCCTACTTTTTCTAAGTCGTTGTGTTTGCCGCCTGCCCGAACGCATCGTTGAGCAGAAGCCGCGCGTGTGTATGGACGGGGTTCTTTGCCGAGAAATACTTGTTTAAACTGAACCATCCCAGCATTAGTAAAGAGGAGAGTGGGATCGCTTTCAGGGACTAAGGAACTCGAAGGAACAATCGTGTGTCCCTCTTTCTTGAAGTATTCTAAGAATATTCTGCGAATGTCGTCTGTTGTCATAAAAGAGGAAGGCGGAGTGCATACTGAATATGAGTAGACGCAAATCCTCGACTTTTCAGGAACCGCACCCATTTTGCTTTTTCTAAAAGCGAAGAGGGAGTCCCGCTTCCAAATCGTTTTTCTTTTACTTTTTTGGCAAGTTCTAACCACATGGGATCGTCCTCGTGAAGATGAGGCGTAATGTTAGAGCGAGGGATCCCTCGCTGAAGAAGATACGACTCAATATATAAAGGCCCATAGCCCCGTTGAACTTTTGCATGAATGGTTTCTCTTATAAAACGGTCTTCGTTACACCATTCTTGTTCCGCCAAGGCGCGGACAACCGCTTCCACTTTTGCTTTGTCTTTAAAGCGTTTTGTAAGTTTTAAACACAGCTCCTTCTTCGAATGCTCTCGACGGGATAATAGATTGAGTGCTGCATTCCGGATAAATATACTCATCATGAATGAAGATGCTGCTTTTCTTCACCTCTCCCGCTGGCGGGAGAGGTCGGCGCGTTTTTTGCGCCGGGTCAGCATCTTCAAGTTAATTGGGTATATCGTATTCTCGTTCACGCCTCGGCTTCAACTTTTTCGCTCTTTTCTGGAGAGGCTTTTACCAGCAGCGTCTTTTGGATTTGGAGAGCGAGCGTTTGGGCAATATCCGAATGTTCTTTTAAGAAGAGGCGCGTGTTTTCCTTCCCTTGTCCCATGCGTTCCCCTTTGTAGCTGTACCACGCTCCAGATTTTTCGATTAAAGATAACTGGGTACCGAGGTCAATAATTTCTCCTTCTCGAGAGACGCCTTCTCCATAGAGGACATCAAAATCAGCCTGTTTAAACGGTGGGGCTACTTTGTTTTTGACAACTTTTACACGGGTTTCGCTGCCAATGATGGCTTCTCCTTGTTTTATGGAACCCAGCCTTCGAATGTCGAGCCGAACAGAGGCATAGAATTTTAATGCATTTCCACCGGGGGTCGTTTCAGGGTTGCCAAACATGACGCCAATTTTCATCCGGAGTTGGTTAATAAAGATGACTAGGGTATTGGAACGTTTGATGTTTGCGGTTAACTTTCTAAGGGCTTGGGACATCAACCGAGCTTGCAGTCCCATATGAGAATCGCCCATTTCTCCTTCAATTTCAGCTCTCGGCGTAAGGGCGGCTACCGAGTCAATTACAACGATATCTATGCTGCTTGAGCGAACCAGCATGTCGACAATTTCTAAGGCTTGTTCCCCTGTGTCGGGTTGAGAGACTAATAAATCATCCAGATTAATACCCAGTTTTTGGGCATAGGTGGGATCAAGTGCGTGCTCTGCATCTACGAAGGCCGCTGTGCCGCCTTTTTTTTGAGCTTGTGCAATCGTTTGCAGCGCCAAGGTTGTTTTGCCTGAAGATTCAGGCCCAAAAATTTCGACTACGCGCCCTTTGGGTAAACCTCCGACACCCAAGGCAATATCAATGCCAAGCGAGCCGGTTGAAATAACCTCCACATCCCCTATCGTTGTGTCTCCCATGCGCATGATGGCGCCTTTGCCAAACTGTCGTTCAATTTGTTGTAGAGCAGAAGTGAGCGCTTTTTTTCGATTGTCGTCCATTGTGATATCCTGTTAGAGTTTAAAAGTCATTATAAATGGAAATGTGTGAAGTAGGGAAGTTTTTATAATTTTGAACAGGAAAAACCTTAAGAGGAGTTCGCCAAATGAGTACACTGATCACCGAATTGTCTGATAATACCTTTGAACAGGAAGTCTTGAAAAACACCTTACCCGTATTAGTAGATTTTTGGGCAGAGTGGTGTGGGCCTTGTAAGATGATTGCCCCCATTCTTCTTAAGGTAGCCGAAACTTACCAAGAGAAATTAAAAATTGCCAAACTCAATGTGGATAAAAATTCTAAAATACCTTCCCAATATGGCATTCGGGGCATTCCAACGTTGATACTGTTCAAAAACGGCCAGGTAGAAGCGACCAAAGTAGGGGCGCTTTCACAATCACAGTTGACCGAGTTTTTAGACGGATACGTGTGATTGAGCTTCTAACTCCAATGCCTTAGGCACTGAAAGCCGATACGCTAAAATAATCGCAAAAATTCCTCCCCCTAATTTCCCCGCTTGAATGGGTAAGATGAGATTGGGTTGAAAGTTAGCAGTAAAGGCTAAGTGATCTCCCAGCAAAAATGCGGCACATACCGCAAAAGCGATATTGATCACCTTGTCTTTTGGACACATATCTTTGATAAGTCTAAACATGGCTAAAATATTCGCTGCCGATGCTAAAAGCCCCGCAGCACCTGTTGCTTGGAGCCCTAAGCGGTTGCCCAACATTTGCATGGGTTTGTGAAGGGTGTGGTTAATGAGATACACCATGGGAAAAGCGCCCGATAACATAAGACCAATATAGCCAGAAATTTCTAGTGCTCTAAATTGATCAGCCTTATCGGCAACGATGGGATCAAAGCCCCAAAAACCCAAAAGGCTAGAAAACATGCCCGTAAAATATTCTACGATAGAACCCACCAAGACTAGTTTTATTCCAGTATCTAGCGTTCGCCCGAATATCATAAACATGCGGATCATGTGATCTGGAATAAACCGCAATCCCAACGCAATTCCTGAAACAAAAATAAGCAAGGGAATGAGATTGGTGAGTACGGTCTGAAAAGAGAGAAGAAGAGCAGTGCTCGAACTTCCGGATGAGGTGATCACACTGCGGATCTCAGGAGTTGTCAAAATCATTAAAGTACAGGCGATCAAAACACCGACCGGTATACTTAAGATCCCAGACAGAACACCCAGTGCGAGATATTTGTGGTCTTTTTTGTCTAGGAGCGCAAGCCCAACTGGAATGGAAAACACAATCGTTGCGCCGGCCATATAGCCCGTCACCATAGCGATGATCCAAGTTTCTTGAGATGAGGCGAGCGCTTTAGCCAGTTGATAGCCTCCCATATCGACGGCAATCACTGAGGTTGCTGCCATGGCGGGATCTGCACCAATCGACGCAAATAAAGGACCTACGAAAGATGAGATGGCATGAGATAGATAAGGAATAGAGGCCATGATCCCAGCGACCGGAATAAAAATATGCCCAATGGCACGAAGACCTTCTAAAAATTCCTTGCCTAATCCTGTTTCGTCATTTCTAATGGAAGCCAGTGCTCCCAACACCGCACAGCTCATGACGAGGTAGATAACGATTTTTCCGACGACTTCCATGACTGATCTCCTTAAATTTTGTGGACTAAAGAGTAAACTTAAACACCATGACAGGTCAATTATTCAAAGTAAGATCTTTGCCTTGGCAAAAAAAATCCATTATGGCTGTGCGGCGAGCTTTGCAACAGGGAAAGTGTGCACCCTCTTGGTTGGTGGTAGGTAGCGATGGCGTGGGACAGTATCATTTTGCATGCCATTTTGCGCATATTTTATTATGTCAGGCGAGCGCGCTCTCTCAAAAACCTTGTGGTTTGTGCCAAAGTTGTCAGTTATTTGAAACGCAGAATCATCCAGACTTTAAACTTGTTGAGGCGACAGAGTCTGCGCAGATTAAAATCGAAACGATTCGTGAGATAGGTGAAAGGGTTGCTCAAACGGCCAAGCAAGGAGGCAACAAGGTCGTCATTATTCGGGACGCTGAAAAAATGAATGCCTCTGCTGCCAATGCCTTTTTAAAAACATTGGAAGAACCTCCGGCGCATACTTATTTGATTTTAGTTTCTAGTCGAGGGCAGGCTATTCTTCCTACGGTACGGAGCCGTTGCCAAAAGATAGTTATTCCCTCTCCTTCTTTTTCCGAAGCGCTTCACTGGTTAGTCACACAAGGCGTGGATGAAAAAACAGGGAAAGTTTTACTTAGCCTGGCACAGGGGAGTCCTTTAAAAGCGCTGGAAGGCAAGCAGAAGCCGGAGCGCTTAAATGTGCGTTATGAGCTATTTAAAGGGCTTGATAGGCTATCCAAACAAATGGTTTTCCCGATTACGTTAGCGAAAGAGTGGGCAAACCTAAACCTCTTATGGGTGTTTGATTGGTTAGAGCTTATTGTTATGGATATGGTGCGATGCAGTTATTCCGTTTCTGAGTCACGGCTTGTTAATGGGGATAAAGTGGAACAACTCAAGACATTCATTCAGACTCCTCAAACCGATAAACACTTTTGGTTCGAACTTCTAAAAAAAATACAATTTGCAAAAGACGCTTGCAAACGGACTCCTGGTCTCGACAAACTGCTATTTTTAGAAAATGTATTAATTCTATGGTGGCGAGCGCACCATTCCCCTAAATCCTAACCCCTAACCCCTATGCTTATCGATTCCCACTGCCACTTAGACCGCTTAGATCTTACGCCTTATGGCGGAGATTTGAGTAAAGCACTCACCGCTGCTGAAGCAAAAGACGTCCGATATTTTTTAAGCGTGAGCGTCACACTGGAAGATATGCCAAAACTTCATGAATATTCTGAAAAGTTTTCGAATGTTTTTATTTCGGTTGGGCAACATCCCCATGAAGCAACCCAACAAAAACCGGATAGCCTCTCCTTATTGCGATATGCTGAGCACCCTAAGGTGATTGCACTGGGTGAAACGGGACTCGATTATTATCGGTTGGAAGAAGAGAATGAGAAATTGCAAGAAGAGCTCTTTCGCCTGCATATTGCGGTTGCTCGAAAGACGAAAAAACCTTTAATTATCCATTCTCGGCAGGCGCGTTTGGAAACCTTGAACATTCTGAAAGAGGAAAAAGCAAGGGACGTGGGGGGCGTATTGCACTGTTTTACAGAAGACTGGTCTATGGCTAAATGCGCTTTAGATCTTGGGTTTTATATTTCCTTCTCAGGCATTCTGACCTTCAAAAACGCAGAGGAGTTGCGGCAGGTTGCCGAGCAAGTTCCCTTAGAACGAATCCTCATTGAAACGGATGCGCCTTACCTTGCGCCCATGCCGATGCGGGGGAAGCCCAATGAACCTCTGTATCTTCCGTATGTGGCACTCAAACTGTCAGAAATTAAGGGTCTTTCTTATGAACGCATTTCAGAACAAACCAACCGTAACTTTAGCGATTGCTTTCATGTGGAGCTGAAAAAGGTGTAGGTTGGATTGATCCCACTCGGCAGTAGAAGTAGCTGCTTTACAAGCTATGTGCTCTACGCTGGCTGAAGACCTCATCAAAAAAAACCTTTTTATCTAATGTTGCTTGCCATTGATGATGTCTCTTTACGGACTCCATTCTCTGAGATGTTGTCATAGATATGAATCGATATGTTTCTATCGGGCCTAAGTTCTGATGAAGGATGTCAATGGCTTTTTATACACTAGCTTTTCCTATCCTATAAATTACGCTATTCTCAACTTATTTTTTACAGGCCCTAAAGATTTTCTAGCTTCCTTTTAATCTTGGCTTTGGACTTGAAATCTTGAATAAAGAGGGCGTACCCTGTTCGCCCCCAAGACGCTTCAAGGAGTTGTCGGTATTGATCTCGCTCGGCAGTGGAGATCTCCTTCACAAGCGGGAGCGTGTCATGAAGAATAGCCACAATCGCTTGGTCCCCCGATTCAAGAGGAACGGAACGAAAAACGCGTTTATACTGAGGTGCAGGAAGGTCAAAAACGGCTGTGCGAATAGGAGGGGCGAGGTGTGCGTCAAAACGCCCTTCGTTCAACTGCTTTTTCCATTCAATCGACAAATGTTTACCCATTTCCCCTACTTTGTTTTCTAAAAGAGCATGGTCAGTAATGGCCGTTTGGTTGAGTTGTTGAACAACCGTCTTTGTAAATTCTTCTGCAAATTTACTTTTTTGTTGAAGCGTGAGCTCCTCCGCAATTTTAGATTTGACCTCATCATAGGGTTTTAAAGTGGAAGGCTTATGTTCCTTGATACGTAAAACAACCACATGTTCAGGCTCTATTTCGATAACCTCGCTATTTATTTTTTCTTGTAGTACGGGTGCACTAAAGGCTGCTTGCTTTAGTTTGGGAATAGAAAAAATTCCAAAAGGCTTTGTTTGACTCCAAAAAGGGCTCGTTTTTACAGTAAGCCCTAAGCTCGCGCCCGCTTCAGTTAAATCATTCGGATGTTCATATGTTTTTTCGGCCAGCTCGTCTCTTTTTTCAAAGAATAGGGCGGTTCGCTTTTCTTGTTCCAGCTGAGATTTTATGCGTTGTGCAAGTGAATCAAAGGAGGGAGCAGGCGTTGTTTTTTTGTCCACCAGTTTTAAGATGTGAACGCCATGGGATGTTTGTACAGGTTCTGAAAGTTCTCCGGGTGATTTCAATTTAAACGCGGCTTTAGCAAGGTCGGGGGGAAGCTCTTCTTCCGTAAACCATCCTAAGATCCCTTTTTTGTTTTTTGTAGCTGCATCTTCTGAAAATTCATAGACCAATTTTTCGAAAGATTCTCCTTGTTTTAATCGTTTTTGGATGCCTGTAATTTTTTCACTAACCGCATGAGTTATTTTGCCATTAGGCGTTAGTAAAAGAAGATGCGCTATTTTGCTTTGTCCGGCAGGAGCATACAGTTGAACGTTTTCTTCAAAATGTTTTTTAACCTCGTCATCATTCACTTGTGGGGTAGGCAAATCAAGAGCAGAAAGTTCTAGGTATTCGAGCGCCACCTCCTCCTCTGTACTCAATAATTTTGAGTTTTGTTCGTGTTCATAGAAGGCATGGAGTGCTTCTTCAGAAAGAGTAACTTTATTTTGAAAACGTTCCTTGGAAATGATGGCATACAACACATCTCGTTTCTGATTGAGCCGTTGGTAGAATTCTTCAAGTTCAAGAGGTGTGACAAAAGCAGTCGAGTGATAAAAATTTTGTGTTTGCTGGGCGAGAAAAGATTCTTTTATTTTTTTTATAAAACTTTGTTCAGTGAAATCATTATTCTGAAGCCATCGTTCAAAGAGCGCCCGTGAAAATTTGCCATTGCTTTGAAAAATGGATTCTCGTGATATTCGTCCGGTAATAAAATGATCACTGATATAAAATCCTATCTTTTGAGCAGATTGCACCTGCAAACGTTCTGCAATTAATTCTTCCAATAAGTTTTTTTTGAGCGCGGTTTCACTGGCTGCATCCGTTTCTTGAGCCTTCAGTGGATCTTGGGTTCGGAGCTGTTGGTAAAAACGGAGGAAGGTTTGTTCTGAAATATCTTCGCCATTTACACTCGCAATGGAAGGAGCTTTGGTATATCCCAAGTAATCTCCTATGCCCCAGAGCGCAAAAGGAATGGAGATCAGGATGACAATAACGTAGGCTAGCCAGCCTTTGGCGTGGTTTCGAATAGATTCCAGCATTAATGTAAATACTATGGCGGAGCGGACGGGGCTTGAACCCGTGACCCCCGGCGTGACAGGCCGGTATTCTAACCAACTGAACTACCGCTCCCAAAAAGCTTCCTCACCCGCTCTTCCAAAACTAGCAAGGAAAGCGGGTGAGATCTCTTGAAACTCCCGCTTAACTGGTGGGTGCTGAGGGGTTTGAACCCCCGACCTTCGCCGTGTAAAGGCGACGCTCTTCCAACTGAGCTAAGCACCCAACATCGGATTGTTTAGTGAACCGCTTTCTTTAAAACTTTACCAGCTCTAAATACGGGTACTTTAGTTGCTTTAATTTGAATCGTTTGCCCCGTTTGAGGGTTACGGCCTTTTCTCGCAGCTCGGTTTCTCACTTGAAAGGAACCAAAGCCAACGAGCGTCACCTGCTCACCCTTTTTTAGCGCTGTCGAAATAGACTTCACAAAAGCGCCTACGGCTCTTCCCGCAGCTTCTTTAGAAAGGCCAGCGGACTTTGCAATGCTATTAATAAGTTCAGATTTATTCACGAGTTTCTCCTTTTTTGTTTTAGAATTGTTGAGTTGTCAGTTCCACCGAAGGTAGAGTAAAAGTGCGGTTTTACCGACATCCATCCTTAGCAACCCCTTATGCTAACGTGGTTCTTTGAGAAAACACAAGACATTCTCATCGAGGATGAATGTAGAGCGAATGGGTTCTCTTTGTCAATACTTACTTTGTTTAAAAATTTGAAACGGAAATCCCAAGCAATCTTATTCTGCGCCTCCCTGCTTCCGTTTTGCTCAGGAGATTTGTGGTAACTTCAAGAATAACGTGTTCATCTCTCGTAAAGTGTTCTATCGTTTGACTTCTTGTAATGTGTTCAAAATTGTCATACTTCACTTTCAATGTAATCGTTTTCCCTTTTAAATCCGCTTCTGTGAGGTGTCTTGCAACCGCGTGAGTAAGCTTGGCGAGCTCCTCTCGGAGGGAAGAGAGTTCCAATAAATCGATTGGAAAAGTTTCTTCTTTTCCCAATGATTTTCGCACCCGCTCTGTTTCAACTGGTTGCTCATCAATTCCTTGAGAGCGCTCATACAACCAGGTTGCCATGTTTCCAAGGTGAAGAGACAAAGCTGCTTTCGAGTATTTCCAAACGTCACTACACACTTTTAAGCCCAACGCGGTCAGTCGTTTTTCGGTGACAGGGCCAATGCCATGAATCTTTCGCAAGGGCAAATTCTGCATAAATGAAGTCACCTGATCTGGCAACACAACAGTTAAACCATTTGGTTTTTTCATATCCGAGGCAATTTTAGCTACCAACTTATTCGGGGCAACCCCTGCAGAGCCAGTTAACTCTAGAGTATTCTGAACTTCTTTTTGGATGCGTTTGGCAATGGTTACCGCATACAGTCTTGCTGCATTATGGGTAACATCGAGAAAAGCTTCATCTAAAGAAAGCGGTTCTATAAGTGCAGTGTATTGTTTAAAAATTTCTCGTATGTGAGATGAGGCTGCTTGGTATTTTTCAAAATGGGGATCAATAAAAATCGCCTCCCTGCACAAGCGCGCCGCTTTTGAACACGCCATGGCCGAGTGAATACCATATTTTCTAGCTTCATAGCTCGCCGTACAAACAACGGCTCTGGAATTGGGCGAGCCTCCAACTACCACCGGCTTGCCTCGCAAGGCAGGATTATCGCGGATCTCTATCGCAGCATAGAAAGCATCCATATCAAAATGGATAATCTTTCGTTTGAGTAAAGAAGAATGACAGTCGGGCATTGGGCTTTCGCAGCAACCCCCTGAAGATTCGCTATTTTTTCTTGATGGGCAATGCTTTTGCTTTGATATCTGACACTTCAAGCATAATACCTCATGGATGAAGAATCAAAAACGGAAAAGGGTATGAGCAAAAAGGTATGCGGGTATGAGGGTCAGGAGACCCTATTTTCAATTTGATGCCTATGTGCTTTATCGGTTGGGAGGTTTTGCTGCACAAACCCGCCACTTGACGCCAAGGGGAGGGGAAGTATATACTTTGTATATACATCGGAGACGGAGAACATTTATGCAAACACAAATTCAAAAATGGGGGAACAGTTTGGGGGTTAGAATTCCAGTCAGCTTGTGTTATGAGCTACATTTACATGCGGGTAGTATTGTTGAACTTGCTTTAGAAGATGAACATTTAGTTGTTCAGCCAAAAAAACATTCTCTAGAAGAAATGCTAAAAAAAATAACACCCCACAATAGACATAACCCTCTATTCGAAGATTTGCCCAGGGGGGCTGAGGAATGGTGATCTATATTCCAAAACGAGGAGACATTGTTTGGTTGAACTTTAATCCACAAACAGGAAAAGAAATTCAAAAAACACGTCCTGCTTTGATTATTTCCCCCCATTCTTATAATGCAAAGACCCACTTGGCTTTATGCATGCCTATTACCAGTCAAATAAAAGGCTATCCTTTTGAGTTTGTAGTTCAGACAAAACATGTCAAAGGTGCAGTTCTCTGTGATCAGACAAAATCTCTTGATTGGAAAGAGCGAGACGCACGATATATTACTAAACTTTCCTCTAATCAATTGGAGGAAATTATAGAAAAATTCATGGTCCTATTAAATTAACATCTTCTCTGTCCTTTAGGCGGGGAGGAGTGCCGCACCCCGGCCTAAAGCGGAGACTACATTGCTTGGGATTCAACATTTTTGTGAAGTGACGACAAAACTACCCGATCCGATGGAGATCAGATCCCCATTTTCTGATTTTACCTCCATTTCCGATACGGCCATTCGGCTACCAGCTTTGAGGAGTCGCCCCGTTGCCATTAAAGTAGTTTTAATCGCGGGCAGGAGCAGGCGCACCTGTAAATCTGAGGTTGCAATCCAGAAGTTATACCGAGTCGCAGCAGTAAACCAGCCTGCATTGTCCAGCATGGTGGCCAGCACTCCTCCGTGGATGCCTCCCAAGGCATGATCGAAATTGGGATTATAAGGCAAAGTAAAAACAGCATTGCCCTGTTCAGTATAGTGAAACTGCATGTTGTATGCTCGTTTGATTGGCGCTGTATCAAAAAGATCCAATAATTCTTGTTGTCTTTTTCGAATGATTTCTATTTCCATAGAACTTTTCTCTTTAGTATTTTACCTGGGTGGAGATCGGCAACGTTGACTCGACCATAGTACACCCCGACGGCCCTGTAAAGTGATAGGATATACACCCAATGTTTTTGATAGGAGCGAGAAATGGACATTTCGCACACAGTCGCAATAATATCTTTTCCAAAGGGATGAATACAATGCATGATCAAATGGATGAAAAACCCGTATTGGACTCCGAGGGTTATCGGTCGAGCGTTGGAATTGTGTTGGTGAATGACGCCCGTCAGTTATTTTGGGCGAAGAGAATAGGATATGAAGCCTGGCAATTTCCACAGGGAGGCATTCAAGAAAAGGAAAGTATTTTAGATGCGCTCTATCGAGAATTAGAAGAAGAAATTGGGCTCTCTCCACAAGACGTCAAGGTTTTAAATCGGACGATGGGGTGGCTCAATTACCGATTCCCAGAATATTTAAAACGTCGTAATCCCACCTTGAATTTTACAGGACAAAAACAAAAGTGGTTTTTATTGCAACTTCTTGTGGGAGACGAAGCCATTCGGTTGGATAAACATGCGCATCCAGAATTAGATCATTGGATCTGGGTGAGTTACTGGTATCCCTTACGGTATGTGATCCCATTTAAACGAGCGGTTTACCGCCGGGTACTCAAGGAATTTTTAAAAACAGACTTTTTTAGGATGGCAGAGAAAGGATAAAAACTCGTTTTCTGGTGGGTTTTCGTGATTCCCGCTCGCTCAACCCAACTTACGTACTACCCATCTCCTCTTGTTATTCCGCATTCCGAATTCGGTGGACCGCTCGCAAAAAACGCTCGCTTTGTCCACCCTACTTTAACTTACCCCTTACCCCTCCTCAATCCGTTCTACGGCAACGAGGGACTCCGTATCCGACAATTGAATGAGCCGTACACCCTTCGTGTTGCGGCTAACCACAGAGATTTCTTGGACAGGAGTTCTGACCAGTTTACCTTGGTCACTGACAAGCATCACGTCATCGGTCTCTTGGACGGCAATGGCAGAGACAACAGGGCCATTTCGTTCATGAACTTGAATGGAAATAACGCCGCTTCCTCCTCGGCCTTGTAGGCGGTACTCACGAATAGCGGTTCTTTTCCCATATCCATGACGCGTAACGGTGAGCACTTCACCTTCTGGCTCTGCAATTAAAAGGGCGATGACTTTATGTTTTTGGGGCAATCGAATCCCTCGGACGCCTTGGCTCGTTCTCCCTGTGGCTCTCAGTTTCTTTTCGTGGAATCGAATTACTTTTCCTTGATCTGTAAATAACATAAGGTCGCGTTCACCATTCGTGATATGCGCGCCTATCAGCATATCGTCCGTTTGCAAATGGATGGCGATAATGCCGTTTGCTCTGGGGTTAGAAAAATCAGATAGTGCCGTTTTTTTAATAAGTCCCTTTCCTGTTGCCATTACAATAAATTGGTCAGGGGTATATTCTTTAATAGGTAAAATGGTGGTGATTCTTTCCCCTTCTGAAAGAGACAATAAATTGACGATGGGCTTTCCTTTTGAAACGGAACTTCCCTGGGGGAGTTGATACACTTTTAGCCAATACGCTTTACCCAGGTTTGAAAAGCACAGAATAGTATCGTGTGTATTCGCAACCAATAGGCGCTCAATAAAATCATCCGTTTTGACTTGAGTAGCTGACCGTCCTTTGCCCCCTCTGTGTTGGCTTTCATACTGGTGGATGGGCTGTGCTTTGATATACCCCGTGTGCGACAAAGTCACTGCCACTTCTTCCTGTTCTATTAAGTCTTCGATGGAAAGATCTTGTCCTGTGGAGATAATTTCAGTTCTGCGCTTGTCTTGGTATTGTGTTTTGATCAGTTGAAGCTCTTCGCGAACAACGGCCATCAGTTTTTCTGGGGATGCCAGAATAGAAAGCAGAGTTTGAATAGAAAGAATAATTTCCCCATATTCTTTTAAGATTTTTTCACGTTCTAAACTGGTTAAGCGGTGAAGGCGGAGATCTAGAATGGCTTGTGCCTGAACGGGAGTCATTTGGTAACGTTTTTCATCCAATAACCCGAATGACGGGCTTAAATCTTTAGGTTTTGTGAGCGCGGCTTCTCGATTGTGCAGCATTTGGGTAACTGTGCCGGGTGGCCAGGTGCTTGCCAGAAGGTGTTCTTTTGCTTCCGCAGGTGTCTTAGCTTGTTTGATGAGCGTGATGATGGCGTCAATATTAGAGAGCGCAACGGCCAGACTTTCTAAAATGTGCGCCCGTTCCCGCGCTTTTTTGAGCTCAAACAAGGTTCGCCGAGTAACGATTTGGCGGCGGTGTGCAAGAAAGGCTTCGAGGATATTTTTGAGGGGAAGTAAGCGAGGCTGGCCGTCTATCAAGGCCACCATGTTTATTCCGAACGAAATTTGGAGCTGGGTAAGCGATAAAAGATTATTCTGAAGTACTTCCGCGTGTTCTCCTCGTTTTAACTCGATGACAACCCGTAGTCCATCTTTGTCGGATTCATCTCTTAGACTAGAAATACCTTCTATTTTTTTGTCTTTAAGCAGTTCTGCTATCTTTGCAATCAAAAGTGCTTTATTGACTTGAAAGGGCAGCTCTTTCACCAAGAGGGTTTGCTTCCCTGTTTTTTCGTCGGTTTCAATTTCGGTTTTGGCTCGGATCGTAATTTTTCCTTTTCCTGTTTTGTAAGCTTCCAGAATACCGGCTCTGCCGGTAATGATGGCGGCGGTTGGAAAGTCAGGCCCCGGTAATAGGGTCAGCAGCTCTTCAACAGTAGCAGAAGGTTTTTCGATCAGTAAAAAACAGGCATCCAGGACTTCTTTTACATTATGGGGAGGGATATTGGTTGCCATACCGACGGCAATGCCTGAGGAACCATTAATGAGCAAATTGGGGATTTTGGTGGGGAGTACGGTGGGTTCTTGTTCGTTGCCGTCGTAATTGGGAATAAAATCAACCGTTTCCTTATCTAAGTCTGCGAGCAGCTCATGGGTAATACGCGACATACGGACTTCTGTATAACGCATGGCAGCGGGACGATCTCCATCGATGGAGCCAAAATTTCCTTGGCCATTGATGAGGGGATAGCGAAGTGAGAAAGGTTGGGCCATGCGGACAATGCTGTCATATACAGCAACATCTCCGTGTGGATGGAACTGCCCGATGACATTCCCAACGACTCTTGCAGATTTTTTATAGGGCTTATTCCAGTCATTTCCCATTTGTTGCATGGCATACAAAATGCGCCGATGGACAGGTTTTAAGCCGTCTCGAACATCAGGGAGTGCACGCCCAATGATAACGCTCATGGCGTAATCGAGATAAGAACGTTGTAGTTCTTCTTCGATAGGGATAGCGATGATTTCTTGGGCAGGGGCAGGAGGGGAAGGCGTTGTCATTTGGATAGTTTATCATAAGGGGGAAGGGGAAAGGGATAAGGGGGAAGGGAAAAGGGAGAAGGGAAATCGGGGTAATGGGGAAGGCATGCTTCACTTATCCCTTACCCCTTATCCCTTTCCCCCTTACTGAACAGATTTGGTTGTGGTGGAAGGTTCAACAGTAAGATTGGCAAGATTGGCATTTACAAATTTGTCGCCAATACCTTTTACCTTTGCAAGATCTTGTACGGTTTTAAATGGACCATTTTTTTCTCTGTATTGAACAATGGCTTGTGCCTTAGAAGGGCCAATACCGGTTAGAGCTTCTAATGTTTTTTGGTCAGCCGTATTGATATTAACTGCGGCATAAGCGGCAGAAAAAATCAGTGACAAAAGACCTATCACCATAAGACGAATAGCGTTCATAATAGACTCCTTAAGAATTAAGTTAAGTTTGAATGAATAACCTTCTCTTGCAAAATACCGCAAGATTGGGGCGCATTATAAAGTTTCTTCTAAAAAAAGCACGATATATTTTTGGGTGACTGAGCTTCAGGGAGGTAATCCCTCGCTGATAGGTGGTTTACTGTGTATTTTCTGCTGCCTGTTGCTCGCTAAAAGTCCCCTGCGCTCCTAGAATTTTTCAGGTAAAAATGCATCCTGCATTTTTACCTGAAAAATTCTACGTCGCTCGGGGACGCTCGCAAAGGCAGCAGAAAATACACAGTAAACCACCTTTTCCACCATTCGAGTAGAGGAATTACTCTAGGAGATCTCGTAATGAAAACGCTGAACATAATAGGGTGTGGCAGGGTAGGGCGAACATTAGCGCGCTTATGGCATGAAGCAAACGTTTTTGAAATTCAAGATGTGCTGACACGTTCGTTCTCCTCATCTCATCAAGCGGTAGAGTTTATTGGCCAAGGAAACGCTATCCATGCATACGATGCACTTGGCGATGCGGAGGTGACTTTAATTGCAACAACAGACGAAGCTATTTCTCTTGTGGCAAAAAAACTGGTAGAAGCAGGGAAAGTGCGAAAAGAGATGATTGTGTTTCATACGAGTGGTGCGCTTTCCTCCCGCATCTTGAAAATTTCAGAAGATAAGGGTGCGTTCGTTGCGAGCGTACATCCTTTGATGAGTTTTGCAGATCTAAAACTCTCTATGGCTTCTTTTCCTGGATCCTATTGCTGTATGGAAGGAAATGCTTTTGCATGTGCTGTATTAGAAGGCGCTTTTCAGAAAATTGGGGGGCAGGTGTTTACTATTTCGCATGAGCATAAGACGCTCTATCACGCAGCCAGTGTTCTGGCTTCTAATTATGTCGTCACACTCATGGAAGCGGCCTGTCAGGCTTATCAAAGATCAGGGGTAGACCATTGTCTGGCAGAAAAAATTGTGAGTTCTTTGGTGAATAATGCCGTGAAGAATGTTACAACGCTTGGGGCTTCAGCTGCTTTAACAGGGCCACTGAAGCGGGGAGAGCATTCTATTGTTGAGACACATGAACAAGCGTTAAGACAGTGGAATGAAAAAGCAGGCTGCTTTTATAAAGCAGCCACTCAATTAACTACCGAGCTTTTTGGTTTACCTCATTCCCAGTTCAACGTGCCCCCTGTTTGATATTCTGTGACACGTGTTTCGAAGAAGTTTTTTTCTTTTTTTAAGTCCATGATTTCGCTCATCCACGGAAAGGGGTTGTCTTTGGGGGGATAGTAGGCGGCGAGGCCAATTTGAATCAAACGTCGGTTGGCAATACCTTGGAGATAATCCTCAAAGAGAGCGGCATTCATGCCTAATATGCCATGCGGCATGGTATCACGCGCGTATGCAATTTCGAGTTCGACCCCTTCTCGAATTATTTTAAGGATGCGTGCTTGGAAATCTTCTGTCCATAAATGAGGATTTTCGAGTTTAATTTGATTAATGGCATCAATTCCAAAATTTAAGTGCATAGACTCATCCCGCAGGATATATTGAAACTGTTCTGAAACACCCACCATTTTGTTACGCCGCCCCATGGAAAGGATTTGCGTAAACCCAACATAAAAAAAGATCCCTTCAAACACGACATAAAACGCAATAAGGTCACGGAGTAGACGCTGGTCGTTTTCCACGGTACCCGTTTTAAAACGGCGGTCTCCTAAACTTTGAGTAAACTCTAAAGCCCAGGATGCTTTATCAGCCACAGAGGGTACTTCACGATACATGTTAAAGGTTTCAGCTTCATCCAGACTTAAACTTTCTATGCAATATTGATACGCATGCGTATGCAAGGCTTCTTCGAAGGCTTGTCGTAGCAAGTATTGGCGGCATTCAGGATTCGTAATGTGTCGATAGACGGCTAATACCAAGTTATTGGCAACTAAAGAATCTGCAGTCGAAAAAAAGCCTAAGTTTCTTTTTACAATGGTTCGCTCATCTTCGGTTAAACCATTCGGATTTTTCCACAAGGCGATATCGGCAGACATGTTAATTTCTTGTGGCATCCAATGATTGGCACAAGCATCCAGATATTTTTGCCAAGCCCATTGGTATTTGAAAGGAACCAGTTGATTGAGATCGGCTCGACAATTAATCATGGCTTTATCATCGACGGTGATGCGACGAGCGCCTCTTTTAAGGGCTTCTAAGCCTGTCGCCCCGGTTGTAGGTGAAGAGCGTTTTTTTTTGGTTTGTGATGAGAGTAATTCGAGTGTTTGTTCCATAGTTTAATTTCTCCGAACCAGCTTTATGGTGGACCGCTCGCAAAAAACGCTCGCGCAAGTCCACCCTGCAAAAACTAAATCCTAAATCCTAACCCCTATCACTGACACACCTCACAACTCGCATCCGTCATAGAGCACGCTACTTTATTCAAGCTGCTGTCTTCAAGGGTGGCTTTTTCAGTAGAAGTCGCCCCCAAACTTCTCAGGTAGTAAGTCGTTTTTAATCCCTTTTGCCAAGCCAGGCGATAGAGTGCATCGAGCTTTTTACCAGAGGCTTCAGCCATGTAGAGATTTAAAGACTGGGCTTGGTCTATCCATTTTTGTCGCCTGGAAGCTGCTTCTATCAGCCAAGTCGGGTCAATTTCGAATGCTGTTTTAAAACGCTGTTTAATGTCTTCTGGGATCCGTGTGATTTTTTGAACGCTCCCATTGTAATATTTTAAGTCGTGGACCATAACTTCATCCCACAGGTTATGGCGCTTTAACTCTTGAACAAGGTAGGGGTTAATGACCGTAAACTCGCCCGATAAGTTCGATTTTACAAAAAGATTTTGATAGGTGGGCTCAATGGACTGACTCACCCCACAAATGTTAGAAATGGTGGCGGTGGGTGCGATAGCCAAGCAGTTGGAATTGCGCATTCCATCCTGTTTGACGCGCTCGCGCAGAGGTTCCCAGTCTAAGGTTGACCTGCAGTCTGGTTCGTGAGTATATCCTTCACGGTTTTTTGCAAGCAAGACAATAGAGTCAATTGGGAGTATGCCTTGGCTCCACAAGGAACCTTTAAAGGTTTCATAGGCCCCTCGTTCTTTGGCAAGCTCTGTGGAAGCGAGAATAGCATAGTAGCTGATTTCTTCCATGGAACGGTCAGCGAATAGAACGGCTTCATCAGAAGCGTAGGGAATATTTAGTTTATAAAGGGCATCTTGAAAGCCCATGATCCCCAACCCTATCGGTCTATGTTTTAAATTAGAATGACGGGCTTTTTGTACCGAGTAGTAATTGATGTCGATAACGTTATCCAACATTCGAATAGCCGTCTCTATGGTCTTTTGGAGTTTAGAGTGATTGAGCGTCTGTCTTTCCATGTGGGTAGCCAAGTTAATGCTGCCTAAATTGCACACGGCAATTTCTTCAGAGGAGGTGTTGAGCGTAATTTCTGTACACAAATTGGAACTATGAATCGCTCCGACGTGTTGCTGGGGAGAACGGAGATTGCAGGGATCTTTAAAGGTTATCCACGGGTGGCCGGTCTCATACAGCATGGTCAGCATTTTTCGCCAAAGGTGAGTGGCAGGAACCACTTTAAAAAGTTTTATTCCTCCCTGTGCGGCTTTAGCTTCATAAGACACATAAGCTTTTTCAAAGAGGTCGCCAGTGAGATCATGGAGGGCAGGAACCTCGTCGGGTGAAAATA
The DNA here is from genome assembly GCA_016207405.1 of Gammaproteobacteria bacterium. Lineage (GTDB taxonomy): Bacteria > Pseudomonadota > Gammaproteobacteria > JACQPQ01 > JACQPQ01 > JACQPQ01. Next base: position 37,617 of record JACQPQ010000053.1, read on the forward strand.
ATGTCCAATCTTTTTGTTTGATGACTCGCTTCATAAAGAGATCGGGGATCCAGTTGGCGGTGTTCATGTCGTGCGTGCGTCTTCTGTCGTCCCCCGTATTTTTTCTAAGCTCCAGAAAGTCTTCGATATCGAGATGCCAAGTTTCTAAATAGGCGCAAACAGCTCCCTTTCTTTTCCCCCCCTGATTAACGGCTACTGCCGTATCACTGGCCACTTTTAAGAAGGGGACGACCCCCTGAGACTTCCCATTTGTGCCTTTAATATGAGCGCCCATCGCTCGAACGGGCGTCCAGTCGTTACCCAGCCCCCCTGCATATTTTGATAAAAGAGCGTTGTCCTGGAGTGCGCCATAAATTCCCGTGAGGTCATCGGGAACTGTCGTGAGGTAGCAGCTTGATAGTTGAGATCGCAGCGTTCCAGAATTAAAAAGCGTTGGAGTTGAACTCATAAAATCAAACGAAGAGAGGACATGATAAAAAAGAATAGCTTTTTCTTCTTTTTCTCGCTCATTTAGCGCAAGCCCCATAGCCACTCGCATAAAGAAAACTTGTGGGAGTTCAAAGCGTATTTCTTGATGATGCAGAAAGTAACGGTCATACAAAGTTTGCAGTCCTAAAAAGGTGAACTGCTGATCTCGCTCGCCACAAATGGCTTCCCCTAGTTTTTGAAGGTTAAAGGTTTCCAGGCGGGGATCGAGGTGTTCAAGTTCTATGCCTTTTCGGATAAAAGCCACAAGACAGGTAGGATAATAGCTGTTCATAGCTTTTTGAGAAGGTTGGGAGGCAAGCCCCAGGAAGGGCAGAGCCTCTTGGCGGAGTTCATCCAGTAGAAGTCGTGCGGCGACGTAACTATAGTTGGGTTCTCGCTCAACCCAGGCACGCGTAGACATAATTAAAGCGCGGATCACTTCTTGCTTCGCGACGCCATCGTATAAGTTATGAAGTGCATCTTCAATAAGGGCTTCTGGTTTGACGTCTTCGAGATCCATGCAGGCTTCATCCACAAGGGCTTGAAGCTTTTCTATGTCAAGCGGAGTACGCTCGCCATTCTGATTTGTCACGTGGATGACAAGCTTTTGTTGCCTTTTGCGTGCTTCGTGCCGATTTTTTGTGCGTTCTTCTCGGTAGAGTACATAGGCACGGGCGACTTTATGTTCGCCTGCACACATTAAAGCGAGTTCCACTTGGTCTTGAATGTCCTCAATGTGGAGCATGCCACCGTTCGGAAGCTTTTTTTGGAGTGTCTGTACGATTTGTGCGGTTAACTTTTCTACTTTTTCATGTATACGGTTGGAAGTTTTAGCGCCTTCTCCTTCTACGGCCAGGAAAGCCTTCGTAACGGCAATAGCAATTTTATTTTTTTCAAAGTGCACCATGGCATTGTTCCGTTTGATAACGCCAAGACTACCAGGTTGCCAGTCGGCTTTTTTGGAGAGAACGGATTTATTTTCAGGCGTGCCTATGTGGTTCATTTTTTTAATATTTGACAAGACGCTTTTCTTTTGTGCAATAGTACTTTATGCCTTCGTAAACGTATGAGCTACCCATTTTTATGCCCGAGCGCCCTGGTTCTGGGCAATGCATTTCTTCTCCAATACAGAACTTCTTATTTTCAGGTCCTCCTCGGCAAGAATTTGACTTGCATTGTCCTGAAGAGCTACACAGCTGGCCATCTTTTGAAAGGCGTTCTGGAATAAGGCCTACTCCTTGCTTACAGTAATATCTTCTATCGTGATAAGAATAGTTTTGTCCAAAAAATATACCCCCATGCCAGGGTCGTGCACAGTGCATATTTGCTGCAAGGCAATAACGCATGTTGTCGGGACCGGCATAACAATATCCGGATCCACAATCAGTGGCGTTGGCGCACGGTTGTCCATCTATTAATTTGCCAGGAACCAGGCCTCGCCCTTGTTTGCAGATATAATACCTTCCATTGTGGGTATAGCTCTCATCAAACATCACACCCGAGTTTCCTGGTAGAGGGCAATTTTTTTCAGGTGCAATACAATATTTTTTTTCCCTAAGGTCACCAGGGTAGCAATATCCAGAAGAACAATCGCTCGATAGGGCGCATAGGCGGCCATTTTCTAATTGACCTCCACTTGGGACTTCCACAATGCCTTCTCTTTTACAGTAATATTCCACCCCTTTGTGAAGATAATCCTCGCCAAATATTACACCAGAACCTCCTGGTTGTGGGCAGGCCTTGTCTTCTGAAGTGCAATAGTATTTGTTTTCAGGGCCTACTTGGCAAGAATCGGAAAGACAGTCTGCCGCTTGGGAACATAACTGTCCATTGGGGAGCTCTCCTGCCATCCCTTTTAAAGATATAAAACTCATGATTACCAAGATAAAATAATACCCTAACCTTTTCCAATCTCGCTTTCCTTGCATGGTTTTTCTCCTTGAGTTTTAAATGCATGATAGATGATAGATAGAACTCCTTCAACTTGTCGTCAAAATTCGCAATTATTCGTGCGCCAAGAGAAGTCTAACTGATCTTGCAGGTGAAAGTCCTGCCATGTAGTGAGTCTTGTGTCATTGTAGGCAACGAATGTGACGAAGCTTAAGACAGCGAAACTGGCGAGCCGAAACCAGAAACCCGAAGCGCAAAGGGTAAACGTATTAGCCTCGAATGGGCTGGGGCTGTTCTCAACGACGGAAACGTGTTAACCGAATGTTTACAGAAATAACTGCTCTTTTTGGCGCAGAGAATTGGGTCCATCTTTGCTACAAACCTTTACAATAAGCCTGTTGAATATTGATTAAAATTTAGTCAAACTCTGTCAGTCCTCAGGAATTGCGGATTATAAAGAATAGACACCGTTTCCTTAATCCTAATTTTTTGTAGGTTGGATCATTTAATTTCAGGATGGGTATTCCCATTCTATTCATTTACAAAAGAGGGTATCGATGAGAATTCATTTTCACAGCAACGGTCTCAAAGCCCTGGCCGCGTGTTTTAGCTTTTTCTTTTCTTCCCTGCTTTTTGCTCTACCTCCTTCTCCTATCAATACCGAGCTCCTGAATCAACTTACCGCTCGCGAAGACGTGCTCGTGAATGAAATGGCAACCATTCGGGAGAATTTGAATGCTGCTTATAATGCTAAAAAACTGGAGGTTCCAGAATATCAGCCAATACTCAATAAACTGAATGAGTTAGAATACATCCAAAACCGCTGTTCATCTCTCACGCCGCCTCAAACATCTCTTTGTCTGATCTCGGATTATGTGTCTCTCGCAAAAAAAACAGTCGAGAGCATTCTGAATTTAAATAACCTTTATGCACATCCCCTATTTGGAGAACGTGTTTACCAGGCTTGTCATGCATTTACGACTAGTGATTTCCCTAATTACACAAACTTTCTTATCCATAATGATGAAAAACTCTCTGCGTTCTTTGCCTATTTTTCAGAAAAAGAAAAAATAGTCAGGAAACTGAACGAGCGCATGGAGGATGCGTTTAAAAGCATCCAAACCACACCTGCCGATAAAATAGTCACTCTCCTCAAACCATTGCTGCATCAATTGCCTGATTTTATTGGCCAGTTGCTTGTACACACTATTGATACGAACCCAACGCGGTCTGATTGGACAGCGCTCAAGGGCTTAGTTGGCAAACACTTTTCTTTATATCTGGATGCGCTGAATGAAGTGGCCATGCTCGCCATTGAAAATAAACCAGATCTATCTTTCCTCATCATCGAAAAATGGGCAAAACAGGGAATTCCTCCGGAGCTTCTTTTACGTCACGTGCAGAATACACAGGCACTCTGGAATTCATTTGATACAACGAATATTCAAATTAAAGCCACAGAGTATTGGTTAAAATGGCAGCAAGTCTTAAAGACGGGCGGGCAAGGCTTGTTCTTTGAAGACAATTGGAAACTCACCCAAAAAAACCTCGGGGAGAAGAGAGCCTTAGATGAGGAAAGAGACAACTTTCTGAAGCGGTCTTCTCTGGGGTTTCAAGAAGCTAAGAGATTATGGGATAAGAGAATTTCCCAGTTAGAGCACATCAAAGAAGCGGTCACAAAGGCTATAGGGGAAGTCCCTTTCACTTGGGAGGAAGTCCCTGCCGAGCTCGCGCCGTTTTTAGACCCTGCAGAAGTTGAATTGCGATATGCAAGCAAACTCTTAGCTAACAGCGAACCTGAAAAGCAACAAGCCAGTTTTGCAATTATTTCTGGGATTATCGATTTTATAAAACGTGAAGTTAAAGATGAAACCCTGCGGAAGAAGATCATGGCACGCCTGGCAGAGCGGACTATTCTAAAGTGGGCAGAGGTTACTTGGCAGCTTGGATATCTCAATTACCCCTCCCAAGATGGAACGCTTGCGGCTCTTGTTTCAAACAACCATCACAAAATTTCTCTTCTTTACTCCAAGGTTAATAAACTCTTCCCAGGCGTTATTGCAGACAACAAGGTGCAAGAGATGCTCGACCGTGCGCGAGACGAGGGTCGTCGAGCTAGAAAAGAAGCTTTGAATACCGGTCGTTCACTGCAGGAGCAAGAGCAAGACATGTGGTTTATCAAGCTCTTAAAGGTCATTCCAAAAGTTGCAGAAAGTGTTTCCGATATCACAGTTGCCAATCTGCTGTATTGGACTGGATTTCCCAATCTTGCGGTGGATTGGATTGTTGCAAACAGAGAAGTCATGAACAAGGTGTTTGGAGGTTCCATTCTTGGCTCCGAACATGAACTCATGAATGCCACACAGTTTGAATTATTTGCAAGAGTGTTTCCGGTTGCTCAACTGGGGCAAGGGTTCAATCCTCTTATCGAAGGCGTCCATGAGACCTATGAATGGTATGCCAAAACGGTAACCGGATTAAGTGACAAGCAGTACCGCGAACGGTTGCAGCACGATCCGTTACTCAAAGCTGGGGAAGCCTCCTTTTACATCGCGCAGGCGTCAATGGGGCTTGCGCTGTCCATGCCTACTTCCAATCTAGCTTGGCTGGCGCAGCTCAAATCTGCAACCAGAGTGCTGTCGGTTGCGGGGGGATTAAGCGGTGCGACAGCTTTGGGTCAAGAATTGATTTTGTCCGGGGACCAAAACGGAACGTTCGACATAAAGAGACTGCTCTCTACAGCCGGCGAGTCCACTTCTGGCAGTCTGTTGTTTATGGGAGGGCTTGCAAAAGCAGCGAAAGTGATTGCCGGGCAAGGGGAGGCCATTACCTTAGCATCGATCTCGAGAGCCCAAACATTTACACGTGGCGTGGATGTGGTTGAAGGTTTGGGAGGGCTTCAAGACACTGCCACTGCGTTTAAGGTGGCAGATACTTGGCAGAAGTGGATAGGTGCGTCGATCATTGCTGGCGCTAATTTTGTAGATACCTTTGATGTTTCTCTTTCTGGAATTGTAAAAAATCTCTCACACTTACGCAGTCAGTTTATAAATTCTCAAATTTTGAGGGAATGGGGACAGAATGACGGTCCGTCGTCCCGCCAGGACTTTAATATCCTGCCTCCAGGAGTCACCGAAGCAGACATTCAACAATTTCAAGCGCTATCTCCTGAGGATTTGCTGAAGACTTTGTCTCCTGAAAAAAGAGCAAAGATAGAAGGACAGCTCGAGGTTTCTCTCACACGTGCTAAGGAGAGATATGGAGAGCATTCTGGGGTAACCTATTTTGCCGATATTTCTTCGAATCAATCTTCTTCCGAACACAAAATGGAGTTGGGTATTGCTAAAAAAATTGCTTATGGCTTTATAAATTCAAGATTCCCTTTAAGTGAAAAAGGAGAAGAGCTAAGCGCAAGGGTTCGAAATGCCAGCAATGATGAACTTTTAAAATTGGCTTCAGAAGAACTCCCAACTGTTGAAGAGCCAAGATTAGATCTTTTTCGGGACTTGAATATTCCATCATATGTCTCTCTTGACGATTTTACTAACATACAGCTTACAAAAGGATGTTCGCATCAATGTGGTTTTTGTGCAGTGAGCGCAGGGCCGAAAATTCAGTTTATGCCGTTTCCAGCAGTGTTAAAATTCGCAGAAATCTTCCAGAAGAATCTGTGGCTAAAGTTCGACCAGGCTTGGGACAAATGGGTTAACGATATTCAATCCGAATTTGGGGTGGACATCCAAAATGACCACGAAAGAGAGGATTTCTTAAAGTTCCTCGAGAACCATACGCAAGCTACTGACAGTCTTATCGTACTATATAAAATGCAGCTTCCTTTGCATCGGTTAGTTCGCGATTACATTTTTTCATCTTTCGAATCTCATACCTTACAAAACATTTTTTGTAAGGAAGCTCTGAAAAAAAGATTAGTCGGACCTGTAAACCACCATTTGCGCGGACATCTTTATAACTACTATGATAGCGACCCTTTTGACTATCGTGATAGCAATTTTTTACATAAAAACGGAACGCCAGCACATTTTGGTGATGCCGTTCGAGCCCTGACCTCCTCACAAAACAAAATGATTTTCGTCACGACAGCGGGATGGCCTAAAGGTTTCAAGCTTGCTCAATTAGCTGCTGAAGATATTGTTGCGCAATCCAGCAAAAGATGGGAGATACTTAATTTGCGATATAGTGTCAACAAGTCAGAGCGGCTTGCACGAAGAAATCTAGAGAAGTACAGAGACAATGTGATAGCCAATTTACAGGTCCTTCATATAGCTAACCCTCAGGTGATAATATATGAAGACGATACCAAGGATTTTGATGCATTTAGGGAATTAGTTGCAAAGCCCGTGGAGGAATTTGCAAGAGGCCTAGAGCTAGGTGTAATTAAACCCCCTATTTCTGGGTTTTCTGGTCGGGAGGCTGGTCCGGGTAAAAAAGCCAATAATGATGTGATGGCTTGTTTGCATGGCTGGCATGTGTGGCCAGATGGGACCCTTGCTTGGCAGCAAGTTGACTATGATGCGATAAGTCGGCAACCAAAGGAGACAAGCAAAGGAAGTCGTCCCAAACCAATAGGATGGAAGGCGTGGGACTTGGATTCAAAGTAACGACGCTCTGCGCGCCTCCTCAGGGCAAACAAAGAACGTCCCCTTGGCGGAGGCGCTCTTTGCCGCGGTAAAGTTAAAGTCAATGAAGCGGTTATTTATTGCGCATTGGTTTTATCCAATTAAAGCTCGCTTAATCCGGCCTACATTTTTTGTCATAACAGGCTAGCCTTGTTTAAGTAAGCGTTTTCTCTAATTTTTGCTATATTTCAATTGAAGGCGAGGAAAAAATATGCAACCGAAAACGTTGGTGCGAAAACCGGTCTCTATTTTATGTGTGGAGGATGACAAAAGGCTAGCTAATTTAATTCAAATGTACTTGGGAAAAAGAGGCTGCATGGTGAAAATTGAAGAAAATGGCGCAAGAGCTGTAAAAAGAATTTTAAATGAACAACCCGATCTCGTCATTTTAGACTTGATGCTACCAGGCGAGGATGGCCTTTCTATTTGTCGGCGTGTACGCGTCAACTACAAAGGCCCTATTCTCATCCTTACAGCGCATAAGGAGGACGCCAACCAGATTGTGGGTCTTGAAATGGGTGCCGATGATTATGTCATGAAGCCTGTTCACCCTGAGGTTTTGTTCGCACGCATTCGAGCTTTATTGCGGCGAGTAGAAGGAAGCCTAAAGAAGGCAGAAGTCGATAGTCTTAAAATTGGCAATATTCAAGCGAACGCAAAAAAGCGTGAAGTACGAGTAAAAAACACACTCGTTCCTCTCAGCAGTTCTGAATTCGATCTCCTATGGTTTTTAATGTCCAAAAGTGGCGAGATCTTGACAAGAGATGACATTTTGGAATCTATGCGTGGTATTCCCTATGATGGGGTTGACCGGAGCATCGATGTACGCATTTCTAAGATCCGCAGCAAAATAGGGGATGACATGCTGAATCCTATGCTGATTAAAACCGTTCGGGGGAGAGGGTATATTTTTGTGAGAGATTAAGAATAGGATTTAGGAATATGAGGTGTGGGGGGGGAGTAAAGATATGACCCTTCTTTTTTGGCGGATCTATTTGGTGGCGATGTGTGCCATTGTATTCACCTATTGGGTGGGCACGTTTTTGCCGGATAAAAATGTTTATAGTGAACTCGCCATTGTATTTTCTCTTTTAGCGGTTTCTCTCTTCGCTGTGCTTAGGCCTATTGAGAAACGCCTCCGTGAACTTGAGCAAACAGCTCGGCAATTGGCCTATGGCCGCTTAGAGGTGCGTGCGAGAACAGGTGGGCATGATAGCGTTTCGCATGTATCAGAAGCTTTTAACTACATGGCTGAGCGCATCGAATCCCTCATTCGGTCTCAGCAAGAACTCACCAACGCGATTTCGCATGAACTTCGAACACCTATTGCACGTATTTGCTTTGAGTTAGAAATGGTCAATATGGCCATGAGTCATGAAGAGCAAGAGAGGCAAATGATTGCCATTGAAGAAGACTTAAAAGAATTGAGTGACCTTATTGAGGAATTGCTCGTCTATGCCAGGTTAGGGGCAGGCGGCCCAGAGATGCATTTTAAAGAGGTGCTGTTCAGTGCCATGATCTCTGAGTGTTGTGAAAAGGTGAAAGAGCTGTATCCTGAAATTTCTTACGAATGGAAGCCACTGGCAACGGTTGTGACAGTGGTAGCAGAACCTTATTACTTGCAAAGGGCTATTCAAAATGTGGTGGTCAATGCGAGTCGATATGCGAGTTCTATCGTTAAAATCATCCTTTTTGAGAAAGGAGACCATTGGGTGTTAGAAGTTGAAGATGATGGCCCTGGCATTCCTGTCGAAGAGCGGGAACGGGTGTTTTCTCCTTTTGCGCGATTGGATGACAGCAGAACCCGACAAACAGGGGGACATGGTTTGGGGCTTGCTATTGTTCGACGCATTATTCGCTGGCACTCTGGACGCGTTTGGATTGAAAATAGTTCCCTGGGGGGTGCTAAACTGATTCTCACTTGGCCTCAAAATCTTCAGAAATCCTAAATCCTAATCTCTGGCAGCTGCCAGTTAATAGGCGTTTTCCCCTGTTTGATAAGATACGCATTGGTCTTAGAAAAATGCTGGCATCCAAAGAATCCATTATGGGCGGAGAAGGGGGAAGGGTGAGCTGCTTTTAAGACCAAATGTCGCTGGTCATCAATAAATTGTCCTTTTTTATGCGCGTAACTGCCCCATAACAGAAAAACCAAGTGGTCTTTTTGGGCGTTAAGGCATTCGATGACTTTGTCTGTAAAAATTTCCCAGCCATGTCCTTGATGCGAACCCGGTTTCCCGAGTTCAACTGTTAATACACTGTTTAACAACAGAATGCCCTGCTGTGCCCAAGATACCAAGTGCCCATGTTTGGCAGGAGGAAGGCAGAGATCAGCTTTCAGTTCGCGGTAGATATTTTTAAGTGAGGGAGGGATGGCTTGATGAGGCCTTACTGAGAAAGAAAGTCCATGGGCTTGATTTTTTCCATGATAAGGATCTTGCCCCAGCAACACCACTTTGACAGCATCAAAAGGTGTGTAATGGAAGGCGTTAAAATACTCACTCCCTTTTGGACAGATTATTTTGTTGGCTTTTTTCTCTTCGATAAGAAACTGCTTGAGCTCTGCCAAATAAGGCTGCTTAAATTCATCCAGGAGATGTTCTTTCCAAGAGGGAGGGAGTTGGATTTTTGGTTCTGATTCGGTGGATATTTCCATCACACGCGCATTTCTGGGCAATCTTTTTTTGTGATTTCATTGAACTTAACTCTACCCACTCGATTTAAAACAACTGCACGTCCGGTATGAGCAGAAGAGCAAACGAAAAAAGAACCATTGTCAAAACCTACAATGAAACCTGTAGAGTTGAATTGAATCGGCGTCTTTCCGGTCCATGTTATTTTTAAGTCTCTGGGAGTGTGGGTGTGATCATAGAGTAAAATCTCTGAATCCTCTTTTTTATGGTTTCTATTGTTATCCACAAAGATAATCCATCCTTCATTCCAGTCTTCGGAGCAATTGGGTTTAGGGCAAAAAGTGATGAAAGCGTTTCGTCTAATGGCTTCACTCTTCGCATAATACAGACTATTGGCAAAGGCATAGGTTTGGGACTCTATTTCGAAAGCATGAATGAGGGGGGCAAAAGAGGGGAGGATCAGTGCAACCAAAAGTGAAATGAGACCGAGTACGACAAGACATTCTAGTAACGTAAACCCTATGGAATTCCCAGAAATTTTTGTAATCCAAAACTCCAAATCCTAAATTCTATGGTAACGGGCAGTTTAGCCTTCTTGCAACTTCCTCATAAGCTTCTATAACCTCTCCCAGATCTTGCCTGAACCTGTCTTTGTCTAGTTTTTTCCGTGTTTTGATATCCCAAATGCGGCAACCGTCGGGCGTAAATTCATCTCCTAAGACAAGTTTTCCTTGGTCATATCCAAATTCCAGTTTGTAATCCACCAGCAACAAGCCTGCTTGTAGGAAGAGGGGCTTCAGAATAGCATTGGTGCGTGCCGTTAGGGTTTTTAAAGTTGTGATGGCTTCTTCACTCGCCCACTGGAAGGTTAAGATGTGAGAGTCGTTTATCATTGGATCCCCTAAGAGATCACTTTTATAGAAAAATTCAAAAATGGGAGGGGAAAGCTCCATCCCTTCTGGAATTTGAAGCCGCTTGCATAAACTTCCTGTTGCGATATTTCGGATGACGCATTCGATTGGAATCATCTCTAGGCGTTTTACAAGACTTTCCGTATTGGAAAGGATCTTTTCGAAGTGACACGGTATGCCCGATGCTTGAAGTTTTTGCATTATAAAGGCATTAAAGTGGTTGTTAACAAGGCCTTTCCGGGCAAACGTTGCTTTTTTTTGGGCGTTAAAAGCAGTGGCATCATCTCGAAACAGCATGATAAGGTGGTGAGGACTCTCCGTGCAAAAAAGTGTTTTAGATTTGCCGGATTTTAATTCTTGGGTTTTGCAGAACATATTATTTCTCCTAATCCCTAACCCCATCGTCTCCCGGAATCGGAAATAGCGGTTCATTCTTAGGAGCTTTTATATCGCTTGGGACTGCGAGTGATTGGGTCAGAGTGCTTTTTTTATAATCTTCTGCTCTATCTCGAAAAGCATGCTTCAAAGAAGAACAGCCATTTACGAAAAATATCAGACAGCAACAGAGTGTGACAGTCCGAGCGCTCATGGAGATATGGGAAACGCGCCTGCCATTTCAAGCGCATGTTTAACCGCACTATGGTGCTGCGAAGAAAGTGGAAGAAGGGGCAATCTTAAAATGTTGTGAATCAAACCCATTTCAGAAAGCGCCCATTTGACAGGGATGGGATTGGATTCTAAAAACAAGGCCCTATGTAAATCCAAGATCTGGCGGTTATAAGCGGTTGCCGCTTCCCCCGCTCCTTTTTTAGCACTTTCTACCATAGCCTTCATAAGCCTAGGGGCACAATTTGCCGTTACGGAAATGACGCCATGTCCCCCCATCAAAATAAAATCTTTTGCCGTGGCGTCATCTCCAGAGAAGAGTAAAAAAGTATTCTTACATTTTTTTAGGAGTGGGGGCACTCGGTTGAGATCTCCAGTCGCTTCTTTAGACCCTATGATGCGAGGAAGGAGCGAGAGACGTGCAACCGTGTCAGGGAGAATATCGGATGCCGTTCTTCCTGGAACATTATATAAAATGAGCGGAATGTCTACGGCATCGTGGATGGCTTTGTAATGATGGTAGAGTCCCTCTTGTGTGGGCTTGTTGTAGTAAGGGGCAACCAGTAGAGCGGCATAGGCACCGAGCTTTTCTGCCCGCTTTGTGCACTCGATGGTTTTTCGAGTACAGTTGCAGCCAGTTCCGGCAATGATGGGAACTTGCTTTGCAGTCATGCTGAGGGCCCAATCGATGAGTTGTTCTTGTTCTTCTTGTGTCAGGGTTGGACTTTCGCCGGTGGTCCCTGCGACAACGATGGCGTCTGTGCCATTGTCAAGATGAAAACGAATGAGCGTTTCAAAAGCTCGTTTGTCCAGCTCCCCTTGTTGGGTGAAAGGGGTTGTCAATGCCACTATACTACCGGTTATCATGATCTCGCCATGCTAGCGTTTGGTGTTTGGAATAGCAAGGGGGGAGATAGGATTTAGGATTAGCGAATATGAATAAAAAATACTGGACTCAAATTATCCATGCATTCACCTTTTCCTGCCAAGGACTTTTGTATGCTTTAAAACGGGAGCGTGCTTTTCAGCAAGAATTGATGCTGGCAGCTGTTTTGATTCCTATTGCTTTTTGGTTGGAAGTGAGCCAGCTAGAACGAATCTTATTGGTCGCTTCAATGTTGTGGATTCTCATAATTGAACTCTTAAACTCAAGCATTGAAACCGCTATTGACCGAATCGGTCTTGAACATCATAGCCTTTCTAAACTCTCCAAAGACTTAAGCTCTGCCGCTGTTATGATGAGTTTTATTCTCATGTTCTATATATGGGTAAGTATTCTGAAATCCTAAATCCTAGTAAGGTGGACCGCTCGCTTTGTCCATCCTACTAAATCCTATTTCAAATGCCGTCCAAAAAACGCCTTGGCGTTGTCAAAAGAGTCTTTGGTGGCATTAAGATTGGGGATGGTTTTGATGGGGAGCAAATCATAGGCATGCTGGGCACCTTCATAGGAAATCAATTGAATTTCTCCGCCAATTCTCCCCACAAGTTCCTTGCATGCTTTTGGGGATACTTCATCATCTAAAGAAGCAACGAAAATGAAAAGCGGTGCATAAGGTTTGTAACCTGGTTGTTTTGTTTGTGGAATGCAGCCAGGGTAAAGCGCAAGCGCAGCACCAAAGCCTGATGTGGGGATAGCGCTTCCCCCTTTCCGCTTCGAGGTGAGGGATGCGAGCACGGTCATCCCTCCATTCGACCAGCCTTGTAACCCAATAGGCTTATCGGTCATTTGACGTAGAAAACCCAGCGCCCCATACGCATCCAATGGTCGTACCAATTGGTCGCTGACTGTTTTTGGACGATCCTTGTAGGAACCCTTTGAAAATCCTTTGGGAAAGCCGCGGGGGGTAAAACTATCGACCAGAAGAGCCGAGTATCCTTCTTTCGCCCAAAACTCCCCCCACATTTTATGACGTTCGCTCAGTGTTTTGGCAGAAAATGTTGTTACTTTTGCAGCATAAGCGCCTGCACGCCCATGCAGCATAACAACGCCTGGATGAGGCCCTGCTCCCTCTGGCGTAAATAAATAACCTATCAGAGATGTTTTTCCATCACGGCTTAGAAACGAAACCGTTTCAGGTTCCCCTGCCATTGCTTCAACCATTGTCCACAATACGATAAAAGTTACCATGTATTTTTTCATAATCTGGGGCCTCCTTATTTATAGTGTAGTAGAGGTTCACCAGAAGAGGGCTTCCGCATTAAACTGTAGGCCGGCTTAAGCGAAGCGTAGCCGGCCAGGGGCGCCCAAGCCGTTATTTAAAACTATTAGCCCTCTCGATTTCAAATTGGGGCGCATCTTCAGAACTTGGAGAGGCAAGTTCGGTTACCCGAACTCTTTTGTACCCCAAGTACAAGCTCCCCGTGTACTGCAGCGTATACTCGTCTTTTACTTTCCATTGGCCTTCTAAGCCAACAGAGCCGAGTACATCGGGAAGTTTGTCTAGAGTTATTTTAAGCGTGGTCCCACTCGCACTGATAAATTGGTAATCAATGGTTGTGGATTTAAGAGTGTCTGTAATAATCCACCCGTTTTGGAGGCGCTGATACGCCTCCTGATTATTCTCAAGCCACGCGATCAGCGCCCATTCGCTGATTACTTCGTTTTCAAAGGGTCCAAAGTGCATTTTGATCTCATGCACGTTTTGGTATTCCCCTTTAAGCTGAACGGGCGCCTTAACAAAATAAACTCCGGCTTTGAGTTCACAGAGGACCGTCTTTCCATAATCGGGTATTTTTACAGTACCCTTTATGATTTTAACGGTTCCATTGGGGAGAACTTCCCCTGCGTGTGCCACAATGCGCTCTACGCCTTCTTCGTCAAAACGGATAATGGTCCCAGGACCATTAAAATCTCTAGGCGCTTCGAACATCGCATATCCAAAACTCGCCAAATGTTCGCGGAGAGGTTCTAGGCCGTGAGGGGCACAGCCTGTAAACAGGAGGATGGCTAATAGGAGAAATTTTTTTCCCATTCGAAATCCTTTCATTAGATCAGGTAGAATTGGGATACTGCAGTTAAATAGCAGTATGACGGAGGGAGTAAAAGCATGCCAACCCAGCATGCATTCAACGCATATGAAGTTAACCATCTTAGGCTCAACCGGTTCTATTGGCCAGAGCACTCTGGCCCTCATCGAACAACACAGAGACCGCTTTGAAGTGGTTGCCCTCACCGCCTCCTCCAACTGGGAGTTACTGGCCAAGCAGTGTCAGCGCTTCAAACCAAAATATGCCGTGCTCACGGAAGAACAAGCGGTTGGGCACTTAGAAAAAACGCTTAAAACCGAAGGATTAGATACGACAGTGCTTTATGGACAAAAAGGGCTGACACACGTGGCTAGCTTGCAAGAAGTAGATACCGTGATGGCGGCCATTGTGGGTGCGGCGGGACTTATCCCCAGTTTTTCTGCGCTATCACACGGTAAAACGGTATTGTTGGCGAATAAAGAAGCCTTAGTCATGGCAGGGAGCCTTTTTATCCAAGAAGCACAAAAGAATCATGCCACCCTCATCCCAGTGGATAGCGAACACAATGCTATTTTTCAGTGTCTGCCTTCTTCTTTTTCAGTGGGGTGTAAACCAGAGGGAATTGCTCGCTTGACTTTAACGGCTTCTGGAGGCCCTTTTCTGCATACACCCATTGAAAAACTGGCTTCTGTAACGCCTGAAGAAGCCTCTGCTCACCCCAAGTGGTCCATGGGCAAAAAAATTTCGGTTGATTCTGCCACCATGATGAATAAAGGGTTTGAAGTGATAGAAGCCCACTGGTTGTTTGATATGCCCCCCTCAAGCATTCAAGTGGTCATTCATCCAGAGAGCATTGTGCATTCTTTTGTTCATTGCATCGATGGAGCGATTTTGGCGGAATTGAGTCAACCGGACATGCAGATCCCCATTAGAGCAGCACTGGCTTGGCCCAACCGTATGGTTTCCCCTATTCCCTCTTTAGAGATCACGGAACTCAATACACTCCAATTTTTACCCATCGATCGAAAGCGTTTTCCCCTTTTATCTTTGGCGTATGCGGTACTGGAAGAAAAAGGAACCGCACCGGTTTCTTTGAATGCAGCGAATGAAATCGCAGTGGAAGCCTTTTTAGCAAGGAAACTTTCCTTTATGAATATTTCTACTGTTGTTCATCGTGCCATAGAAAAACTGCCGGTGAGATCGATGACTACCCTCCAAGAAGTCTTAGCTGCTGATCTTCTTGCGAGAACGATGACGCGAGAACTGATAGAACGGTAAGGGTCCGTAAAAGAATAAGGGCCTGTAAAAGAATAACTTTCCCTCCCTAAAGCGCACCCTACTATTCAAATCACTTCCTCTTCTTTTTTCTCACTTACCGCAAGATGCACGCTTTTAACGCCCATCGCCAGTGCAATAGAACTTGCAATGTAAATAGAAGAATAGGTTCCCACAACAATACCCACACCCATCGCAATCGCGAAATTATGAATGAGCGCTCCCCCCCAGAAATAAAGCGCAATCACGACCAACAAAGTTGTAAAGGAAGTATTAATCGTTCTGGCTAGGGTTTCATTGAGTGAGATATTGACGATGGTCTCTGAAGGCATGTTTCTAAATTTTCTAAAGTTTTCTCGGATCCGGTCATACACGACAATGGTGTCGTTAATGGAATATCCTATGATAGTTAAAATGGCAGCTAGCCCTGTTAAATCAAATTCCAGGCTAAACCAAGAAAATATACCAAACGTAATAAGCGCATCATGAATTAAGGCAACGACTGCCCCAGTGGCAAAGCGATACTCATACCGAACCATTACGTAGATTAAAATACCGAGGAGTGCCACGATTAGACCTAGCATCCCCTGCTCCAAAAGCTCTTTACCCACACTCGGACCTACATACTCGATACGGCGAAGCGTCACTTTTTGGTCAGGCACTTGGAAGACAGAAAGAAGCTTGTCCCTAACTTGACTATCCACTCGCCCCGCTCGAGTTGGGATCCGAATGAGAATTTCTTTGTCTGTACCATATTGCTGAAGAACCGCATCTTCAAAATCAGACTGATTTAAGAGTGTTCTGATTTCTGACTGAACAACCGGGTGTTCAAAGCGGAATTCAATCAGTAGTCCTCCTGTATAATCCAGCCCTAAGTTAAGACCTTGCCCAATAAGAGAAACGACCGCACCCAGAACTAAAACGCCAGACAGCATAGCAGATACTTTTCGTTTACCAATAAAGTTAATGTTGAATCGGTTCATAGAAAACAATATTTACACACTGATTTTCTCAAGGCGCTTCCCTCCATATATAAAGTTGATGAGGGCACGGCTCACCATCACTGCCGTAAACATGGAAGTAAGAATACCCAACGTCAATGTCAGTGCAAATCCTTTCACAGGGCCCGTTCCTACCGCAAATAACACGAGGGCTGCCAATACCGTTGTAATATTGGAATCTGCAATGGTCGTCCAAGCACGTTCAAATCCTGCATGAATACTCGCCTGAGGACTATTACCTCGCTTCAATTCTTCTTTAATGCGTTCAAAGATAATGACATTCGCATCCACTGCCATACCCAAGGTCAGTACAATACCCGCTATACCCGGCATGGTCAGCGTTGCCCCCGCAATAGAAGACATTAACGCCACAATTAAAATAAAATTTAAAAACAATGCAAAGTTGGCAATAAGACCGAATAACTTGTAATAGAGCGCCATAAATAGAATCACTAAAATAAATCCGATCTTGGCAGCTAACACCCCTTTTGCAATATTATCCTGCCCTAGACTTGGGCCTATCGTTCGTTCTTCGATAATCTGAATGGGCGCAGCCAAAGATCCCGCTCTTAACAGCAACGCCAATTCTCTGGCTTCCCCATGGCTGTCTAGGCCTTGAATCCTAAACCGCTGGCCGAGTTTTTCCTGAATGGTTGCGACGTTGATGACATTCTCAACTTTTCGACTTGCGATCACCCCTTCCGTTTCAGGGGCTCCTATTCCACTTTTATGCTCTACAAACACGACCGCCATGGGTTTTTTAATGTGCTCGCCTGTAAACTCGCTAAACTTCCGTCCTCCTGGCGCATTTAAAGTGATGTTAACCGTAGGTCGATTATATTCATCCAACCCCGTCATAGCTCCCGTTACATGCTCACCTGAAATCACCACACGTTTCTTCAATAATTCTGGTTTTCCATTCCGCCAATAATAGACTGCAGAGTCTCCAGGAATAAATTCAGGAAGCCCTTGTTCCACACTGTGCTCATAATCCACCGCGTGAAACTCGACAGAAGCGGTTGCCCCCAAAATACGTTTGGCAAGCGCGGTGTCTTGAATGCCCGGCAACTCCACCACAATTCGAGAAGCGCCTTGCCTTTGTACAATCGCATCCGCCACCCCCAGTTCATTGGTTCGATTGCGTAAAATGATAATATTTTGAGAAATGGCATAATCGCGGACTTCTTTTAGACTATTGTCCGAAAAACGAGCGAAGAGGGTAGTCGTATTCTTTTCTTCCAGTAGCAAGTCCCCAAATTGTCTGGACAGCAAACGTTTTGCATCGATAAGGTTTTCTGCCTCCCGAAAGGTCAACGAGATTTCCCCATCAGGCAAGGCAATAACCCCACTGTAACGAATTTTTTCAGTGCGTAAGAACGTTCGAAAGTCATCGACGGCTTGAAGAACACGGTGGGATAAAGCCGTCGCCATATCCACTTCAATCAGAAAATGTACCCCTCCTCTTAAGTCAAGCCCAAGTTTCATGGGCTTTAACCCTATCTTTTGCATCCAAATTGGGGTTGCTGGCGCGAGGTTTAAAGCTACCGTAAATCCATCTTCCAAAGCGCTTTGAAGCACACCTTGAGCGGATAGCTGAATGCTTTCGTCTGAAAATCGAATAAGAATGTTATTGGCTTTGTGCTCGGCCTTTAAAAAAGAAAACCCTGCTGTCTGCAATACGGCTTTAACCTTTTCTAAGGTTGCATCCGTAATGGGGCTGCGAGGTCCCCCGGTAATTTGAATGGCTGGATCTTCTCCGTATAAGTTAGGTAGGAAAAAAAGTACGCCCAGAACTAAAGCGATTCCAATCAGTAGAGCCTTCCATAGCGGTGTTCGATTGAGCATACCTTTTTAAGAACTTGCTTTTTTCTTTCCCCCGTTCTTCTCGGAGGAACTGGATGTCGCCTGAAGGGTTCCATTAGGAAGTAAAACGCCTACCGCTTGCTTCTGAAGCAAAATATCGACGTTTTCACTAATTTTAAGGGTTATAAAGTCATCCGACACTTTAACAATTTTCCCTGCCATGCCTCCTGTGGTAATGATTTCGTTCCCTTGAACAAGCGCACTGACCATGTTTCGGTGTTCCTTGGCACGCTTACTTTGCGGGCGAATAAGTAAAAAATAAAAGACCGCAAGAATGGCGCCAAATAAGATAATTTGTGTCATGCCGCCACCGGCGGCTTGTGGGGCAGGTGAATTTGCAAAAACAGGCGCTATTAAAAAATCAAATACATTCATGAAAGACCTCGTATTTTAAAAAATATCTTTTACAAAGGAACTTAATGTACCGTGTTCAATGTGCCTCTGCAAATCTTTCATGAGCGTTTGATAGGTGTGTAGATTATGCAACGTATTCAAAACAACACCCAAGGGATCTTTGCAGCGGTCCAAGTGGTGTAAATATGCTCGGCTATAGTGCTGGCAGGTAGAACACGCACAACGCTCATCTAAAGGCCTCTTGGCATTTTTATGCACTGCATTTCGAATGCGTACTACTCCCTCTGATGTAAACAAATGACCATTCCGTGCATGACGCGTTGGAAGTACACAATCAAAGAGATCTGCTCCAAGGGCTACCGCACGAGCAATATCCGAAGGTGTCCCAACCCCCATTAAATACCGAGGGTGGTGGGCAGGGAGTAAAGGAAGCGTCTTCTCCAACACCTCAAACATTAAATCCTTCGGTTCTCCAACGGAAAGTCCCCCCATGGCATACCCGTCAAAACCAATGTTCAATAGTCCTTCTAAAGAAGCCTGCCTTTCTTTTTCATACATTCCTCCTTGTACAATCCCAAATAGGGCCGCTTGCGAGCCTCCTGCCTGATGCGCACAATGACACCGCTTGGCCCATCGTAAAGAAAGCGCCATAGATTGCCTTACTACCTTCTCAGAAGCCGGATATGGGGTACAGTCATCTAAAACCATCACGATATCGGATTGGAGTTGCTTCTGAACTTCTACAGAGATCTCCGGTGTTAAAAAAATAGATTCCCCCGTTAAAGGCGAACGAAAGTGAACCCCTTCTTCTGTGATAGTTCGAAGTGCTCCCAAACTAAATATCTGAAACCCACCGGAGTCCGTTAAAATGGGCCGCCTCCACTGCATAAAGCCATGCAATCCTCCCTGTGCTTCAATCAGTTTTGCACCGGGCCTTAACATTAAGTGAAAGGTATTGGCCAAAATAATTTGGGTGCCCAAGGCTTCTAAGATCGAAGGCTGCATCCCTTTTACAGCACCATAAGTTCCAACCGGCATAAAAGCGGGAGTATCCACAAGCCCGTGCTCGCAATACAGGCGCGCTCGTCTCGCAGCATGGCGAGTACACTGGATTTCAAATTTCATTATCCATCATACTGCCAGAATTTCTTGAATAAATTTTTGAAAATCCTTAAGGTGATTTTTCAAAATGTTTTTCACAATGAGTAAATCTAAATCTTGATATTCATGAATAGCGATATTTCTAAATCCCACCATATCCTGCATCACTTGGGATGTGCTCTTCGAAAGCAGTTTTTTTTGTTCGAGAGAAACAAATACCTCTTTAGTCGCTTGAGGGATTTCAAGTTGCTTCAAACGCGCCACATGTCCTGCAATGTCGATGGCCGCTTCGCAAGTACGTTGTAAATTCAAGATAATGACATCTTGCATATCTAAATCGTTCTCAAACTGAGCGGATTCATATTTGTCCCGAATGCGTTCTAAACATCGCTCAATTGTATCTATTTTTTTAGCAATGATATTATCCTGCATATCTTTTCCTTTGGGCGTCTAAAAACGGTTTTCTGAAGTCTATTAAGCGAAGATACAAAAGCCATACATAGTCTTCAAAGGCACTTTCCGCATCATTCTCTTTACAAAAAACCACTGTACTGTCTTGAATAATTTCAAACTGTACCACAGTGGGAAGCGCGCGAAGATCGAGTAAATCCACGGGTAAAGGGGAGGCACGCTCCAAAACTTGCTTAATCTTATACAAAACAGGGAGGGGGAATTTTTTCTTCCCGAGGAGGGCTAAATCGATATCACTCTCTCGATTGGCACACCCATTTCTCGTGCTACCAAACCAGTAAATAGCTACAAGAGAGGGTACTCTTTTTTGAATGATGGAAGAGAGTGGTTTGATCAGTTGGGCGTAATCCATTCCCATGAATTTTTTTAAGAAGCAACCGCTTTCTCATCCACCAGCCGTTGTTCAGAAGGTACAACGGTCAGATTTTTTGCCTTCTTGGTGACGACCTTGGTTTTCTGTTTGGGAGGAATGAGCAGATCTACCTTGACTTCATCCGAATGCTCACCTTTCCGCTTTGCATGGTCAACAGAAGACCTATGAATTTGAGGCGCCATGGAAGAACGCAGGGAACCTTCTAATATTTTAGGTGGACACTGCCCCATGAGTTCTATTGCTTTCTCAATCCTCGCTTTGCTATCTGCAGTGGGAAGCACAAAATCCGCGCGGGCAATCCCAACACTTTTCCACCCTGCAGAAGACATAAAAGTCCGTCTAACGACACTGGCTGCTCTGGCTAATTGCTTTTCTACGGTGGTTCTGTCCGATAAGCCAAAATGCCGAGCCGTCAAAAGAGCAATACATAAATCATCAAAGTCTGCAATTAAGTAGGCTCCCATATACCCATAAGGATTGGGGAACTGAATGGGGATCAAAATGGGTTCTACCGAATGCGCAATTTCAATTTTAATGCTCACCAGCGCTTTCAGTTGCTCTTCGATACCCTTTCTGATCTCTGCAATTTCCTCTCTTCCTCGCTCTAACGCATCATGGATGCGTAATAAAAACCAATCGGCGTAAGGATCATCGACTGCGGCACCCGACCAAATTTTTTGCACAAAAAAACCAAATTGAAGCATCCCAATAATCTGATTTTTCTCCCCTGATTTACGACGCCCATAAACCAGTCTCTGTGCTTGCCGGGTTTGAATTTTTAAATGCGCAGATCCTAAAATCCTTCCCGGACGGTCATCTCCTCCTCTTGGCTGCTGCGTATTTTTATTCATAACAAAGTCCTCTTTTGATTTATTAGCCGCTTCTCTGCAAGCAGTTTCGCAGCTTGGTGTGGTAAACACCGCTCACTTTCTGCAAGCTGAAATACTTGCATCAGTGTGTGATAAATCGCTTTGACTTTTTCTGTTGCTTCTTCTCTTTTATAAGAACGATTGACTTCAAAAGAGATATTAATCACACCGCCTGCATTGACCACATAATCTGGTGCATAGAGAATGCCCCGCTTAGCCAGTAATGCTCCATGCTTGTCTTCATCCCATAATTGGTTGTTTGCAGCACCTACAATCATTTTGCACTGAAGTTCGGGTAAGGTTTCATCCCGGAGGACACCCCCCAATGCACAAGGAGAAAAAATATCGACCTCCAAACGATGAATGTTTTCAGGAACCGCTTCCGCCTGATAAATCTGTGCAATACGATGCATCTTCTCACAGTTCATATCGTTTACAAAAAGTTTTACGCCTTCTTGGTACAATAATTTACAAAGCTCCGATCCTACCGATCCGAGCCCTTGCACTGCCACACGAAGCCCTTTTAGAGTTTTGTGACCCAATCGATAGAAGACCGCGGCTTTTATCCCTTCAAACACGCCTAATGCTGTAAAAGGAGAAGGCTCACCGCTTCCCCCTTTGCTTTCAGGTAACCCCGTGACAAAAGGAGTTGCTTTTCGAATATCCACCATGTCATTTTCATTCGTGTTCACATCGGCAGCGGTGATATAATTCCCTCCTAGCCGATGCACAAATCGTCCATATGCCAACAATAATTCATGCGTCTTCAAATGCGGGGAAGCTATGACGACCGCTTTCCCCCCCCCAAAAGCAAGACCGGCTGCGGCGTTTTTATAGGTCATTCCCCGCGCAAGACGAAGTACATCCACCAAAGCCGCTTCGTCATCCTCATAAGGCCATAAACGTGTGCCCCCCAACGCAGGTCCTAAAGCAGTACTATGAACGGCAATAATCGCCTTTAACCCAACGGTTTTATCTTGGCAGAAAACAACCTGTTCATGCCCCTTGCTCTCTAGTCTATTGAATATGTTCACAAACCCTCTCTCTCAAAAACAATAATATATAAAAAATTCCTACTTTTTACAGTCTTTTAGAGTAGCCATCATAACAAAACTTTACCTGTGGGACCTATTTTTGATTTGAGGCCATCTCTTCTTCCTCCCCCCCATTTTTGGAGAGCCTCTCTCATACCTCCTACGGGATGACGCCTCGTGTATTTTTAGATGTGCACGAATAGATACATTTATTTTTGAAAGGATCTTGAAAAGTGCTCTGATTGAGATCAGGATATAAACGAACCGGTTATCCTGGTGGATCTAATTGACTTTCAGAGCAACGAACGAGACAAATATGCCTGACTTTTTTCAAAATCCTCCCGTATTGCGTAATGCATATCAATGTGATGTGCTGCTCCAATCTTATTTGCGTCGTATGTTACCTCCTGATCTATTGAATGTTATCGAAGCAGATCTAAAAAACTTCGGTGCACGCGTGGTTGGAGATATCCTTGAGATGGGGCACGATGCCGAAGACAACCTGCCGCGATTGATACAGTACGATCCCTGGGGAAGGCGTATTGACAAAATTCAGCTTGCACACGGCTGGGGGGCTCTCGATACAGTATCTGCAAACGAAGGTTTGGTGGCCATTGGCTATGAACGTACTTACGGAGCACTGTCGCGCCTTTATCAATTTGCCAAGCTGTACCTCTTTCACCCTTCTTCGGCAATTTATACCTGTCCCCTCGCGATGACAGATGGAGCTGCGCGTTTGATTGAAGTTTTGGAAGAGAACACTCTCCGGAAAACTTTTTACCAACACTTTATCTCACGCGATCCCAAACACTTTTGGACCTGTGGGCAATGGATGACTGAACGCACAGGTGGTTCAGATGTTTCTGGCACACAAACCATCGCACGCTTGGAGAAAGAGGGCTATCGACTCTACGGCACCAAATGGTTTGCTTCGGCTGTGACAGCTCAAACCGCAGTGATGCTTGCACAGATTGAGGAAGAATATGGCGGACACAATAACCGTGATTCAGGGCTCAGTCTTTTTGCAACACGCGCTTATAAAGACGGCGGGCAACTGGACCAAATTGAGATCCTTCGTCTCAAGGATAAACTCGGAACCCGCGCCCTGCCAACTGCAGAGATCACTCTCACAGGCTGCAAGGCGCACTTAATGGGAGGTAAAGGCAACGGCGTCAAAAAAATTTCAACCGTTCTCAACATAACGCGCACCTATAACACGATTTGCGCTGTAGCCTCCATGCGTCGCGCAATTACGCTTGCCACCGAGTACGCACCCATACGCAATGCCTTTGGAAAAAATCTTTTGGAACATGCCCTCCATCGCGAAACGCTCACCAACCTTGAAGTCGAGTTTTCTGGCGCCTTCCATTTAGCTTTTTTCATTGTAACACTGCTCGGCAAAGAAGAACTCAAAACAGCGAGCGAAGAAGAACTCTCTGCGCTTAGAATACTCACCCCAATTGCAAAATTGTACACTGCCAAACAGGCTATTGGTGTTGTCAGCGAGGCAATCGAATGTTTTGGTGGTGCAGGCTATATCGAAGACACACGCTTGCCCACGCTCCTGCGCGACACGCAGGTGTTCTCTATCTGGGAAGGCACGACCAATATTTTGAGTCTCGATATGTTAAGAGCCATTGGAAAACAAAATGTATTCGACCAGCTCGTCAAGCTCTTTTTAGCAAAACTTTCACAGGAGACGCATACAGAATTAGATCAGTGTATCGGAAAGACCAAAGAATCCTGGGAAAAACTCGTGGAATTTCTAACAGTAGCCAGAACGCAACCCACTGATTTTATCGAGACGAATGCGCGAAAGTTTGCCTATGCCATTGCTGAAACTTCTATTGCCTCACTCATGATTGAACATACACGCTGGGGTTTGAGCAACCAAGAGGGGGGGCAGCACCTGACCTTTACCCAAAATTGGTGTCAGAAGCTGGGGAGGCTCTTTCATTCCCACCTCTGTACATGACAAATCTGTACAGGATAAAATTTCCGCCCGTTCACCCTGAGGAGGCGCGCAGCGCCGTCTCGAAGGGTGAACATTTCATCACAATGCCTTTTTTCGTTTAGCATAAAGTGATAATGCTCTCCAGTCGCTTCTCATCGGAAAAGCAATTTCCGCAGCGTCTAACACCCACTAAGCCTAAAGCATGTTCTACCGGGTGCGTAAATTTTTGCTGTCTGGGAAGCGCTTGCTTCTGCACCATGTGAAGCTATTCTGTCCAATCATCCAATGCTTTTTTTAGAATAGGTGAAGATAACATCTATAACCTCTTTTTAGGTTAATTTATTGGAATTTATAACCTGTATAAAGGTTATAAGATCTTCTACAAAAAAATAAGGCATCTATTCAGCACATTTTAAAAACCAAGAACTGTCGTCCCGGGTCGCGCGCCGTGACCACCCCTCTCTCGAATAAGCTTATCACACGGCGCTTGAACGGGATGACACCTCGTATATTTTTAGATGTGCTAGCGACAAGAGTGGGAAATGAAACTTGACAAAACTTTACTTTGCTAACTATAGTGTAGTTAGGTGGGTAAAAGTGGAAGAAGGTAGTTGAAAGTGGGTCGTGTGTTTGAACTCTTGGATGTCGGAAATTGAACGATACTGCCTGTTCAATAAAATAATCTCTCCTGCCGACATCCGTAGAGTTTCCCTCCCCTGCTCGAGGGATGGTTGTTGAGTGTGGGGGTGTGGAGCGAATGTTCCACATCCCTTTTTTATAGGAGACTAAAGAAGGAAGAAGCGGGCGAATAAAAATGAACGAGAGATCAGCAACCCCCATCGTGTTCCGGGGCATTAGCGTCATGTACCTGGACGAAAAAGGGCGAATGGCCATCCCGAGCCGTTATCGAGATCTTTTGCGGGACCAATTTAATAGTCAACTCGTTGCCACGATTGATACAGAGGAAACTTGTTTATTGATCTATCCTCTTCCCGAATGGAATCTTATCCAACAGAAAATTGAAAACCTTCCTACTTTTAATCCTATCGCAAGAAGAATTCAAAGACTTTTAATAGGCTATGCAACCGATTTAGAGATGGACAAATCGGGCCGAGTGCTTATCCCTCCCTTATTACGGGAATATGGCAAATTGACTAAGGGATGCATTCTGGTAGGGCAAGGTAAAAAATTTGAGTTGTGGGACGAAGCGAATTGGAATGCCCGCCGTGATAACTGGTTGACAGAAGGATTTAAAGGAGAGTGGGCATTACCCCCAGAAATGCAATCCCTTTCTCTGTAATTCATCAACCTGTTCTTGTCACGCAAGTATTACAGGGCCTTTCTATACAGTCCGCAGGTTTTTATGTCGATGCCACTTTTGGGCAAGGGGGGCATAGTCGGGCTATTTTGGCAGCGCTTGGGAGACGTGGAAAAGTATTAGCTTTTGACAGAGACGGACAAGCAGAAAAAATCGCCAGAATTTTAGAGGCAGAAGACAACCGATTTCATTTTGAGAGGGTGGCTTTTAGTTGCCTTTCAGCCCAAGTTTCGATGAGGGGATGGCAGGGCAAAGTCAATGGCATTTTGTTTGATTTGGGGGTGAGTTCAGGACAGCTTGTCTGCCCCGATCGGGGGTTTAGCTTTAACTTAGAAGGGCCTTTGGATATGAGAATGGACCCTACACAGGGCATGCCGGTTTCCGAGTGGCTTCGTTTTGCAAAAGAAGAAGAACTGACTTTTGTTTTTAAGGAATACGGGGAAGAACGATATGCGCGTCGAATTGCACGCGCCATTGTCGCGTGTCGAAAGCATTCTCCCATTCAAACAACGAGGGACTTGGTGGCGGTTATTTCGAAAGCGAAGCCTTTTCACGAGCGGAATAAGCATCCAGCCACTCGGTGTTTTCAAGCACTACGAATATTTATTAACCAGGAAGGTGAGGAGTTAACCGCAGGGCTTAATCAGAGCTTAGAAGTTCTGGCACCGGGTGGGCGGTTGGTTGTGGTGAGCTTTCATTCTTTAGAAGACAGGTGTGTTAAGACCTTTATACGGGAACATTCTAAGAAAGCAGTCGGGGAGCTGGATGCATTAGGTAAGTTCCGGCCGAGCGAGGAGGAGGTTCTCCACAATCGCCGGGCGCGAAGTGCGCTCATGCGGGTGGCAGAAAAAAGAGCATGAGAACCCAGAAGAGATTTCAAAAAGCAACTATCGTTTTAGGGTTTATTTGTATCGCATCTGCTTTGCTCCTTGTCTATAGCAAGCACCTAAACCGACAGTATTTTGCTGCCCTTCAGGCTGAAAATAAAGTGGAGGAAAGACTCCAGGAAGAATGGGGACAGTTACTATTGGAAAGAAGCACTTTAACTGCGCAGACAAGAGTTGAACGTTTGGCAAGAGAAAAATTAGGAATGGGTTTTCCGGACAAACAAAAAATAATAGAGGTTCCCGAATAGTTAGCCATGAGAGCGTCACACACTTTAAACACGGTTATACGATTCTGGATGATAGCGGCCGTTTTAATGGTGGCAGTTGTTTTGGTCGTGGGGCGGGCCGTTTATTTGCACGTGTTGAATACGGCATTTTTGCAGCACCAAGGCGATGCACGCACTATTCGTAAAATAGAGATCCCAGCGATTCGAGGCATGATTTTAGACCGGAATGGAGAGCCCCTTGCGGTTTCTGTTCCTATCGATTCCGTATGGGTAAATCCTAAGGTGCTTTTGTCAGCGCTCTCGGAAGTTCCTCGTAAAAATCTAGTCGCGTTGTCGCAAGCGATAGACATCCCCCTATCGCAGGTAATGAGTCGCATCAAGCTAGCTAAGGCTCGGGAGTTTGCCTATTTAAAGCGACATGTAGAGCCAGAAGTTGCAAAAAAAATTAAAGCAGTAGCGATCCCGGGCGTGTTTTTAAAAAAAGAATATCGTCGGTATTACCCAGAGGGAGAAGTTGCTTCCCATCTCGTTGGGTTTACCAATATTGATGACAGGGGGCTGGAAGGGCTAGAATTCGCATACGACACCTGGCTTCGTGGTGAAATGGGTGCCAAAAGAGTCTTACAAGATAGACTCGGTCGTGTGGTTTCTGATTTAGAAAGTTTACAGATCCCTCGGGAAGGGCAGGACCTGGTGCTTTCCATAGACCGCCGTCTTCAGTATGTGGCGTATTTAAAACTGAAAGAAGCGGTCAGAGCGTTTCATGCAAAGTCCGGCTCTGTCGTTATGTTAGATGTTGCAAGTGGTGAAGTGTTGGCGTTGGCCAACCAACCTTCTTTTAATCCGAATAATCGTCAAGATAGGCAAAGCGATCACTACAGAAATCGCGCAGTCACCGATCTTTTCGAGCCGGGTTCTACGATAAAACCTTTTGCAGCAATCGCCGCTTTGGGGAGTGGCTTATATACGCCGCATACCCCCATCAATACCCATCCAGGATGGATTACCGTGAGTGGAAAAGTCATTCGAGATCACCATAACTTGGGGCTTATTGATGTTACAAAGGTGGTACAAAAATCGAGCAATGTTGGCATCACGCAAATTGCTTTAACGCTTCCGCCGAAAGCGCTATGGCAAATATTTTCCGATGTGGGGTTTGGCGCTTTTACGGGAAGTGGTTTGCCGGGGGAAAACTCAGGCGTTTTACCGGGGTATCAGGAATGGCAAAAACTCGAACAAGCAACGCTCGCCTTTGGCTATGGCTTGTCGGTGACGGCCTTACAGTTATCTAGAGCTTATGCAGTTATTGCATCCGGGGGCGTGAGCACTCCCATTTCTGTTGTTCGAATGGAACACGTACCAGAAGGGCAGCAATTGATATCTGCTCCTCTCGCTGAAGACGTAAAGCAGATGTTGACTTCCGTCGTTTCGCAAGAAGGGACTGGATCTCTTGCAAAAGTTTTTGGATACCATGTAGCCGGTAAGACAGGGACGGTTCGAAAAGCAGGCAAAGGAGGATATACAGAAGACAATTATATTGCCGTATTTGCAGGAATGGCGCCTGTACAAGCGCCTAGAGTGGTACTCGTCGTAGTGATCGAGGAGCCTCGCGGAAGTGTTTACTACGGTGGGCAGGTCGCAGCGCCTGTATTTTCAAGTGTGATGGGCAATGCGCTTCGTTTTCTGAACGTACCCCCAGATAACGTTCCGGCAGACATGCGCGTGGCAAGATTGTAGGGCGAGAATGATGAAATTAAATGAATGCCTAGGCAAACTTTTTGAAGTGAAGAGTGCACAAAATTGCTCTATTTTTGGCTTGTCTTCTGATACGCGTTCCATACGGCCCGGAGATGTATTTTTTGCTTACCGAGGGGCCACTTCGGATGGTCGTTTATACATAGCGGAAGCGCTTAAAAAAGGAGCCGCTGCCATCGTTGCAGAGGATGCGAATAGCGCTATACGTAAAGAGGATATCAAGGCTTTATCCGAAAAGTATGAAAAACCTTTGATATGGGTTCCTAACCTCATCGGTAAGTTTGGCGAGATGGTAGAGCGATTTTATAAGCATCCTTCTAAAACCTTAAGTCTTGTCGGTGTAACCGGGACGAATGGTAAGACAACCACGACCTTTCTTATCGCACATGCCTGGCGGGCATTAGGTGAGCCTGCTGCTTTCATAGGTACTTTAGGTGCAGGGGTATGCGGCGGGGAAACGGAAAGTCTTATGAATACAACGCCCGATGCCATTACGTTGTCTAGGACTCTTCTTTCCTTTGCCAACCGGGGCGTTAAGCGTGTGGCGATGGAGGTATCGTCTCACAGTTTAGATCAGGGCCGAGTCAACGGGATGAAGTTCAAAACGGCTGTTTTTACGAATCTTACGCATGACCATCTGGATTATCATGCTTCTTTAGAGGCTTATGGGGAAGCCAAGCGGCGTCTTTTTGTGTGGCCAGACTTACAACACGCTGTTGTGAATGTCGATGATCCATTTGGTCAATCTTTGTTAAACGATTGTTATGCAGCCAAGTTAGTAACAGGGTATTCCACAGGAAGCGCTGTAGGGTCATGGGCTAAAAAGGTAGACCATTTGCTAACGGTTTCCTCCGCTCTATTTTCCCGAGAAGGGTTGCGCGCCAAGATAGAAACGCCCTGGGGGACGGCTCACTTAAAAAGTCCCCTGATGGGTCGATTTAATTTGAGTAACCTGCTTGCGGCTTTATCGGTATTGTGTGGTGAAGGGCTGGAGTTACAGGCCGCATTGCATGCATTAGAGTCTATTCATTCTGTTCCAGGGCGTTGTGAGCTCCGAGGAGGTGGAAGAGAACCCCTCGTTGTTGTGGATTATGCGCATACCCCTGATGCATTAGAGCAAGTGTTAAAAACCTTTCGGGAGCTGTGCAAGGGTAAGCTGTGGTGCGTATTTGGATGTGGGGGAGAACGCGATAAAGCAAAGCGTCCCAAAATGGGCGCTATTGCCGAGGAGTATGCGGATTTTGTGACATTAACGAGTGACAATCCAAGAAATGAAGATCCCCAAGCCATCCTCCAAGACATTCTAAAAGGGTTTATTCATCCCGAGCGCGTTCATTTAGCACCCGATAGGGGGAAAGCACTTTTCGAATCGATTACTTCCGCAAGCGAAGGAGACATCCTATTGATTGCAGGCAAAGGTCATGAGCAAACCCAAACAATAGCTCGTGATGGCAAGCTGCACGCGATTCGATTTTGTGATGTGCAAATGGCGGAGAAGGCTTTAGGGGATAGGAAAAATCGTCGTTATGGTTAGAAAGGGGTAAGGGATAAGGGGTAAGCAATTAGGATTTAAATTAATGTAGGCCGGCCTAAGCGCAAGCGTGGCCGGAAAAAAAGTTAATTGTAGGGTGGACAAAGCGAGCGCAGCGAGCGGTCCACCAATTTTAGAAATTAGAACATGTCAGAGTCTAAACCCATTATTTCATTATCCGAGGCCAGTCTCTTTTTGCGCGCAAAAATGATTGGCAAGAATGCGACCTTTCAGGGTGTCAGCACAGACACGCGTACTTTGGAAGCGGGTAGTTTGTTTGTGGCTATTTCTGGAGAGCACTTTGAGGGGCACGATTTTATCAACGAAGCGGAGCAAAAGGGTGCCGCGTGTGTCATGGTGAGTCGGCCTGTCAAAACGGCTTTACCCGTTTGTGAGGTTTTGGATACTCGAGAAGGTTTATTGCAACTGGCTCTGTTTTGGAGGCGGCGTTTTGAGATCCCCGTTATAGGGGTGACAGGAAGTTGTGGAAAGACGACGGTCAAAGAGATGATTGCATCGATATTGGCAACGAGCTTAAGAGGAGAGGCGAAGGATACAGGGGACTCCGTGCTTCGTTCCCAAGGTAATTTCAATAATGAGATCGGTGTTCCGTTGACGCTTTTCAGGTTACAGGAGAAACATCGTTTTGCAGTGATAGAAATGGGGGCAAGTAAACCGGGGGACATTGCGCGTTTAACCGCAGTCGTTTCTCCAACCGTTGCCGTCATTACGAATGTAGCACCTGCTCATTTACAAGGGTTTTTAAATTGCGAGGGTGTAGCAAGCGCTAAAGCAGAAATTTTTAGGGGGTTGGATGCGGGGGGAATTGCCATTTTAAATGCGGATGATCCGTTTATCGACACTTGGCGGCGTGAATGCGGGGCTTATCGCGTCATCACGTTTGGGGAGCGAGCGGATGCGGACGTTCAAGCGCTTCACAGCACGCTCGATTCAAAAGGGTGTGCGGAATTTAAGTTAAGCGTTTATGGCAAGACGGTTGATGTGAAATGTTCCTTACCTGGTTGGCATCAGGTTTCGAACGTATTGACCTCTGTTGCAGCGGCAGCACCCTTTCAAGTTTCATTGGATTCTATTCAAGAGGCGCTTCTTCACATGAAGCCAATACCCGGGCGGATGGTTTTTTGTAAAGGTATTGATGGAGCGAGGGTCATTGATGACACGTACAACGCCAATGTGGCTTCTGTCCGTGCAGCGATTCAAACGGTGGCCGCCTATGAAGGTGATAAGTTATTGGTGTTAGGGGATTTAGCGGAATTGGGTGAGGCATCAAAAGTGTTGCATGAGGCACTGGGGGAAGAAGCAAAAGCACAAGGGTTTGCACAGTTGTTTACGGTAGGGTTTGACAGCCAGTGGGCAAGCAGAAAGTTTGGTCAGGGCGGAGAACATTTTGAAAATCTTGAGCAGTTGATAGGCCATTTGCGAACCCAGCTCTCTCCCCAAACCACGGTTTTAGTAAAAGGCTCGCGGCGAGCGCACATGGAACAAGTCGTTAAGGCTATTTGTCAAGAGCAAGAGAACACATCATGTTGCTTTGGTTAACCGAACAGCTTGCAGACGACACCTATCGCGGGTTTCATGTCTTTGCCTATATCACGCTTCGGGCTGTGTTAGGGACATTGACGGCGCTGGGTATTGCCTTGGTAGTGGGGCCCTTCATGATTCGATATCTTAAGACCCATCGAGTCGATCAGGTTATCCGGCCCTTTGGGCCTCTTTCTCACAAAAGTAAGGAAGGAACCCCTACCATGGGAGGGGCGCTTATTTTGGTGGCCATTGTGGTGGCGACGCTGCTTTGGGCAGATTTGTCCAATCGTTACATTTGGGTCGTGTTATTTTCTACCGTCGCTTTTGGAGGGATTGGATGGGTGGATGACTATCGAAAATTGGTTTTAGGAAACAGTAAAGGGTTATCGGCACGGTGGAAATATTGCGCAGAGTCGGCTGTGGGGTTAAGCCTTGCTTTTTTTCTTTATGTGACTGCACAAACACCTATAGAAACAGCACTTATTGTGCCTTTTTTTAAATTCTTTACGTTCTCTTTAGGGTGGTTTTATATCGTGCTCGCTTATTTCGTGATTGTGGGTTCTTCTAATGCGGTCAATTTAACGGACGGTTTGGATGGGCTTGCCATTATGCCGAGTGTTTTATTGGGAGGCGCACTTGCCATCTTTGCCTATGTCACCGGGCACTCAGGATTTGCGCAGTACTTGGGTATTCCTTATGTCCCAGGGGTTGGGGAATTAGTGGTATTTTGTGCGGCCCTCGTAGGGGCAGGACTTGGTTTTCTATGGTTTAACGCCTATCCGGCACAAGTTTTTATGGGGGATACCGGTTCACTGGCACTGGGAGCGGGTTTGGGGACTATCGCGGTGCTGGTACGGCAGGAAATTGTATATGGTTTGATGGCAGGGATATTTGTGATGGAAACCGTCTCGGTGATCATGCAGGTGGCGTCTTATCAGTTAACAGGAAAACGTATTTTTCGGATGGCGCCACTCCATCACCATTTTGAACTTTTAGGATGGCCAGAACCTAGAGTAATCGTTCGATTTTGGATTATTACCGTTGTGTTAGTTTTGTTGGGATTATCAACTTTGAAACTTAGATGATAAAAAATTTTGGGCTACATCTTATCGTTGGTCTTGGCAAAACAGGGTTTTCCTGTGCGCGCTATTTACGTGCCAAAGGGATTGAAGTGGCGGTTATCGACAGCCGCCAGAATCCTCCGTGCTTAGAAAACCTGAAAACGGAATACCCGGAAGTTCCCGTATTTTTAGGGGGATGGCAGCACCCCATTTGGGAGCGCGCCAAAGAGATAGTGGTGAGCCCAGGTGTGTCGCAAAAACACCCAGAGATCTTGCACGGCCTGCGTGGGATCCAACCGATTGGGGATATTGAACTCTTTGCGCGAGAGTGTGCCGCTCCCGTGGTCGCGATTACAGGCGCAAATGGTAAAACAACCGTGACGCATCTTTTAACTGCCATGGCAAGATATGCGGAGAAGCACGTCGAGATGGGTGGAAATGTTGGGATCCCCGTATTGGATTTGTTACAGAAGTCAACTCCTGATTTTTTTGTTCTGGAGCTCTCGAGTTTTCAGTTGGAATCCACTTTTTCTCTTAGGCCTCGTGCCGCCACGATTTTAAATGTGACGCCAGACCATCTTGACCGCCATGGAACGCTGACTGCCTATATTGCAGCCAAGCAGCGCGTTTATTCTCATGCTGAGGTTGCTGTTTTTAATCGACAGGATGAAACAACATTTCCGTCTACACCGTGTGAAAAGGTGTGGAGTTTCGGTTGTGATGAACCCAAAACGGAGAACGATTGGGGCTTGCGTACTGACAAGGGGGAGATGTACTTAGCGCAAGGGGAGGTTTTATGGATGCCGGTCGCACATGTGTACAGAAAAGAAGCGCACAATTTACAAAATGCTTTAGCCGCCTTGGCTTTAGGGCATGCTCTGGAGCTTCCCGTGATGTCGATGCTCCAAATTTTAAAAACGTTTGGAGGGTTGCCCCATCGATGTCAGTGGGTTGGAGCAAGAGAGGGGGTGGATTGGATTAATGATTCCAAAGCAACCAACATGGGGGCAACCGTTGCTGCACTCAGCAGTTTAAGTGAGGGCTTCGAGGGGAACCGGCGGGGTAAATTGGTGTTGATCGCAGGGGGAGAAAGTAAAGCTTCAGACTTTAATGATTTGAGCGAGGAGGTGAGGCTATGTGTGCGAGCGGTGGTTCTCCTAGGACGGGACAGAGTGCTATTAGCGAAAGCCTTGGCAAGGAGTGCGCCTGTCTTTTTTGCGGAGGGCATGCAAGAGGCTGTTTTTGAGGCAGCGAGACTTGCCAAGCCAGGGGATAAGGTGGTGTTATCCCCCGCCTGTGCAAGTTTTGACATGTTTAAGAATTATGCGCATCGAGGAGAAGTGTTTATGGCCTGTGTGAAGGAGGAAATTCTAAGGGAACCCATGGGGGTTAAAGCGAAGGAGGAATGTGAGTGCGGATGAGAACGGCAAGCACGTGGCAAGTGCTTCGGTATGAGCCATGGGTTGGGTTTTCTGTACTTTTGCTCCTTGCTTTAGGGGTTGTCATGTTGGCTTCTGCTTCCATGAACCTAGGAGAGAGTCTGCACCAGTCCCCTTTTTATTACTCTATCCGACAGATTGTTTATTTTGGGGTGGGGGCAGTTGGGCTCTTTATTTTTTTACAGACGCCGGTTTCTTTTTGGCAAAAGAAAAGCGGGGCGCTATTTATGGGGGGGCTTCTGCTCTTGGCGTGCGTGTTGATACCTGGGATTGGGAAGGAAGTCAATGGAAGTCTACGGTGGTTGAACCTTTTTGGCCTCAATATTCAAGTCTCAGAATTTATGAAACTTGCCATGGTGATCTATTTAGCGGCTTATGTCGCAGAACATAAAAACCGGGGAGGGAAGAGTCTTCCTATCACACAACCTCTTTTTCTTGTAGGGCTCGTTATGCTTCTTTTGTTGGGGGAACCTGATTTTGGGGCGGTTGTTGTGGTCGCCATTACGGCGCTTTCCATACTCTTTTTAGCAGGAGTACGTTTGAGGGTATTTTTATTGTTATTCGTTGCTGTTGCATTGGCGTTATCACTTTTAGCATTTGCTTCTCCTTATCGAATGGAGCGATTAACGTCCTTTTTAGATCCTTGGCGGGATGCTTTCAGTGAGGGATATCAGCTGACGCAGTCTCTTATTGCTTTTGGGAGGGGCGAGTGGTTTGGGTTAGGGCTTGGAAATGGCGTCCAGAAACTTTTCTATTTACCAGAGGCCCATACGGATTTTCTTTTAGCGGTATTGGCTGAAGAATTTGGGCTCGTAGGTGTTTTGTTGGTGATTGTCTTATTTTGCATGGTCGTTGCAAGGGGATGCCGTCTTTCTCTTTTAGCGGTACGGGAAGAAGAATGGTTTCATGCCTATTTAGCTTTTGGACTGTCTTTACTCCTTGCTATCGAAGTTTTGGTGAATATGGGCGTTAACATGGGCATTTTACCGACCAAAGGATTGACCTTGCCCTTGATGAGTTATGGGGGAAGCAGTTTGGTCGCAAATAGCCTGTTGTTGGGTCTCTTGTTTCGGATCAGTTTTGAGATAGGGGGAAGGGATAAGGGGGAATGGTTAGGGATTGGGGTGTTGAGTTCGTCGTCCCGCGGCTTGACCGCGGGACCCAGCTAAAAGAAAGACGAAGTACCGGGAATTGCGGGTGGTGAGTTGGGTAGGTTGCATTATGAATAAAATTAGCCCTAATAAGTCTGTCCTTATCATGGCGGGGGGAACCGGGGGGCATGTATTTCCAGCCCTCGCCATTGCTTTGGCCTTGCAGAGGGAAGGAGTTTCCGTTTCGTGGTTGGGAACCCAATACGGCATTTCACTCCTCCCAGTTAAAGAGGCAGGATTTCCTTTAGAAGTGATCGCATCGACCTCTTTATATGGGAAACCGTTGCTTGAGATCTGCAAAAGTCTCTTTGTGCTCGCTTACGCCTGTATACAAGCATTCTTCATTCTATGGCGAAGGCATCCCTCTCTTGTTTTGGGAATGGGAGGATATGTTTCTGGGCCGGGTGGGTTAGCTGCGAGTGTACTTCGGATCCCCCTCGTCATTCACGAGCAAAATATTTTGGCGGGTTTGACCAACCGCTGCCTAGCGCCTTTTGCGGTGCGGATTTTGGAAGGGTTTCCAGGCACCTTCCATGTTTTTGAGAAAACCGCGTGGACGGGTAACCCCGTGCGTTCGGATATTGAGCAACTCGGATTTTCGCCGGTTACATTCCGAAACAAGCATAGCCTCGCAGTAGGAAAAACCCACGATACGCTTCGCTTGTTAGTATTGGGTGGGAGTCAGGGAGCAGAGTGTTTGAATTACACCGTTCCAGAGGCGCTTAAATTGCTACCGCCTTCGATAAAGCCATCCGTGTGGCACCAAACCGGGAAGAATAAATTTCATGGGACAGAAGAACGATACCATCGGACAGCGCAAGAAGGGCGCCTAGAACCTTTTATAGAAAATATGGCTTCTGCCTATGAGTGGGCGACGTTGGTACTCGCTCGCGCAGGAGCGCTTACCTTGACTGAGCTCATGGCCGCTGGGCGGGGAGCGATTTTAGTGCCTTATCCTCATGCTGCGGATGACCATCAAACTTACAATGCCCGTTATTTTGTGCGCTTAGGCGCGGGTCTTTTAGTAGAACAAAGCACCTTGACGCCGTGGCGACTTGCAGAGCTTTTGCGTTATTTCCACACACATCCAGAACGCTTATTTGCCATGGGCATCGCAGGGAGAAGAGGGTTTCGTACTCTGGCTACTCGACGTGTCGTTCGTGAGTGTTTAGCGGTTTTAAATGGGGGGTGTTCATGAAGCCCAATATACCGCGGCACATGCAGAGTGTTAATCATATCCACTTTGTTGGGATTGGTGGGGGAGGGATGAGTGGTATTGCGGAAGTTCTATGGCGAGAAGGCTATCAAATTTCTGGATCAGATCTTCATCAAACGAGCGTGACAGAACATTTATCACAGCTGGGAATAAACGTTTTTTACGGCCATGCGGCAGAGCAGGTTCAAGGGGCGGACGTGTTGGTCGTCTCTTCCGCGATTTCTCCTAAGAATCCAGAATTCGTCGCGGCAGCTTCCCAAGGGATCCCAATTGTTCCTCGGGCGGAAATGCTCTCTGAACTCATGCGCTTTCGTCATGGCATTGCGGTAGCGGGAAGCCATGGTAAAACGACAACCACAAGCTTAATTGCAAGTCTTCTGACTGAGGGAGGCTTAGATCCAACTTTTGTGATTGGGGGGCGCTTAAATAGCACGGGTACACATGCAGGGCGTGGGGAAAGTCATTATTTAGTTGTCGAGGCAGATGAAAGCGACGCCTCTTTTTTATATTTGCAACCGATGATAGCGGTCGTAACGAATATAGAAGCAGAACATTTACCGCACTACGATGGCGACTTTCGAAAGTTAAAAAAAACCTTTGTGGAGTTTTTGCATCATCTTCCTTTTTACGGGTTAGCGGTGTTGTGTGTGGACGATCCGGTCATGAAGGAACTTCTGCCAGAGGTAACGAGGCCCGTCATTCGATACGGATTTGAAAAAGGGGCTGATGTGTGTGCAACAGAGGTTCAATATCACGGATTACAGAGTACGTTTACCGTTACCTGGAAGCCGCGGCATGGCCTTCGCAGTCCTGCCAAGCCCTTAGAGGTTAAGTTGAATCTTCCTGGAAGGCACAATGTGCAAAATGCATTGGCGGCCATTACGGTTGCAATGGAATGTGGGGTGGAAGAGGCGGCTATCGTTTCCGGTTTGGCTTCTTTTGCGGGCATTGCTAGGCGTTTTCAGATCCATCCCCATTTAAGAGTGAATGGGCGAGAAGTCCTACTGGTGGACGACTATGGCCATCATCCAACTGAGCTTTCTGTCACGATTGAAACCATTCGTTCCATTTGGCCAGATCGTAGGTTAGTGATGGTCTTTCAACCCCATCGATATACCCGAACGCGAGATTGTTGGGATGAGTTTTCTGAAGTACTGGCAAAAGTCCAGGTGCTTTTGCTTTTAGAGGTTTATTCGGCAGGGGAAGAACCCATTCCGGGAGTGGATTCAAAAGATTTAAGTCGGAGCATTCGCGGGCGAGGGGGAGTGGAACCCATTTGGGTAGGTTCCTTGGAACGGTTGCCTGATCAATTAGGTACGGTGTTAAAAGACGGGGATGTTTTACTCTTGCAAGGTGCGGGAAGTATTGGGAAGGTGGGGAAGGAATTAGGGGTAAGGGGTAAGGGTTAAGGGGTAATGTAGGGTGGACAAAGCGAGCGTAGCGAGCGGTCCACCAATTCTAGTGGCCGGCACTTTGGGGCGAATAAATGAATACAGGGCTAAAAGGCAAACATCAAAGTAACGTTCTGCTTGCATCCTACACCACGTGGGATGTTGGAGGGCTGGCGGATCGAATTTATAAGCCATTTAACTTGAGCGACCTTGGACTGTTTTTATCTGGCTTGCCGAAAACAGAGCCTTTGTTTTGGCTGGGGTTAGGCAGCAACGTCCTTATTTGCGATAGCGGTGTCCGAGGGACTGTCGTCATGACGCACAATGCTTTAAAGCAGGCACAGAAAACAGATCCCAGTTGTGTGCGTGTAGAAGCGGGGATCCCTTGTCCGCTCGTTGCCAAACTGTGTGCCAAGTGGGGATTAACCGGCGTTGAATTTTTAGCGGGGATCCCAGGGACAGTGGGAGGAGCGCTTGAAATGAATGCAGGCGCATTTGGGGGGGAAATGTGGGCGTGGGTGACAAAGGTTGAAATGATAGACCGCAAAGGAAAAATCATCACGCGGTTTCCAAAAGAATTTACGATTGGTTATCGAGAAGTCGTTCGTAATCCAGATGAATGGTATGTGGCGGCCCACTTAAAGCTCGCCAAAGGAAACCCTGAACATTCTATGGGTGAAATTCGAAAGCTGCTGAGAAGGCGACGAGAGACTCAACCGATTGGCCTTCGAAGTGCAGGCTCTGTTTTTCAGAATCCTCCCCACCATTCGGCTGCACAGTTGATAGAGGCTTCTGGTTTAAAGGGTATTCGGGTAGGGGGCGCCGCAGTTTCAGAAAAGCACGCGAATTTTATTATCAATGAAGGGCAGGCTAAGGCATCCGATATTGCATGTTTGATGAATAAAATTCAAGAAGAAGTGAATCGTCGGTACGGGATTTATTTGGTCCCGGAAGTCAGGAGGGTGGGGAATGCGGAGTTAATGTAGGGTGGACAAAGCGAGCGTAAGCGAGCGGTCCACCAATTTTGGAATGCAGAATGGGGAATTGGGAATAATGAAGAAATTTTCGAATAGACAAGGAATGTTTTTTATTCCGCACTCCCGTGCTCCGTATTCTGCATTGGTTATGTTGGCGCACCAGGGAGGAGGAAGGGGATGGGTTTCTGGGGGCAGTCAGGTGTTAGAAGCAAAAGAAGAGTGGAAGGTGGATAAAACAAAACTGGGTAAAGTAGCCGTTTTGATGGGGGGGCAATCCGCTGAACGGGAAATTTCTCTCAAATCAGGGAAGGCTGTGTTGGCGGCCCTTATGAGCGAAGGCGTTCAGGCGGAAGGGATAGATCTCGGCCCCAATGGTTTAAACGAGTTGCAACAGGGTAAGTTTCAGCGCGTCTTTATTGCACTGCATGGCAAGGGTGGAGAGGATGGTTCTCTCCAGGGCGCTTTAGAAATAATGGGGATCCCTTACACAGGGAGTGGTGTACTCGCTTCGGCACTGGCTATGGACAAAATTCGGACTAAGCAGCAGTGGTTTAGCATAGGGCTTCCCACGCCGTCTTATGTTGTACTCCGAGGGGAAAAAGAAATCCTTGAGGTTGAAAAGCATGTCGGTTTCCCGTGTGTTGTGAAACCTTCTCGGGAGGGTTCTAGTATCGGAGTGTCTAAAGTTCACCATCATGGGGAGCTTTTAGCGGCTTATCGGCAAGCCTGTCAATATGATAAAGCAGTGATTGCAGAAAGCTGGGTAGAGGGGCGTGAATTCACGGTGGGGATCTTAAATGATGAGCCTTTGCCGGTTATTCGCATTGAAACACCCAGGGTGTTTTATGATTTTACGGCTAAATATGTGGCAGATGAGACAAAATTTTTTTGTCCCTGTGGGCTTCCCGAAGAGGAAGAAAAAGGGATCCAGGCGATTGCTTTCTCTGCATTCCAGAGCTTGGGGTGTGAGAGTTGGGGAAGGGTTGATTTAATTCGAGACGGCAGTGGAGCTTGCTCGCTATTAGAAGTCAATACGGTGCCGGGGTTAACGGATCATAGTCTTGTCCCCATGGCTGCAGAACGGACAGGTATTGGGTTCCGCGAACTCGTTCTTCGTATTCTGGCGGAAGCAAGCCTGAAAAAAGGTAAATCAGGATGAGGCATACATACGCAACCGTCATTTTTTTTAACATCTTGAGGTTCTTTGGAAAAATTTTTCTCCTCCGGTGCTCGCCAAAATGTCCCTGCGCTCCTAGAATTTTTCAAGCCGTGCGCAGTCGGCATCCTGCCTCCAGCGCACTAAAAATGCATCCTGCATTTTTACTTGAAAAATCACCGTCGCTCGGGACATGCTCGCACAGTCGGAGAAAACTTTCTCCAAAGAACCTCTTACAATTTTTTTGGATAACGAGAGATAGAAAGGGCAAATCAGGATGAAGCGAAAATTTTTATGGGTAAGTCTTAGTTTTGTGCTGGTAGGGGCTATGGGATGGATGTTTTTATCCGGGAAGCTGCCTGTTTTTTTTCCAGTTGCCGAGATCAGTATTCGTGGGGAATATCGCTATTTAAATACGGAAGAACTCAAAACCATTATTCATCCATATGTAAAAAAGGGGTTTTTGTTTGTAGATCTAGAAGCGCTTAAATCTGCATTAATGGGCGTGCCGTGGATAAAACGCGTATCGGTAAAAAGAAGAGGGATTGACCGTTTGGAGATTAAGGTGCTAGAGCATACGGTGATTGGAAGATGGGAAGTAGGGTGGACAAAGCGAGCGCTTTTTGCGAGCGGTCCACCAATTTCAGAACGCGGATTGTTATTAACAGAAAATGGATTGGTTTTAAAACCGGTTAATTCAGATATTCCGCTTTCTGTTCCGGTTTTCAGTGGGGAACTGAAGCAGGCGAGTTGGATCAGTCAAAAGTACCCAACGCTTTTATGGATACTCGCGCCCATAAAAATGACGCTCACAAGGCTTTATGTTACCGAAAGAGGTGCATGGGAGATTGAATTAGAAAATGGCCTCGTCCTTCTCTTAGGGCAGCGTAAAGTGGATGAGCGGTTACGTCGGTTTGTATCACTTTTTGAGGGAGTGGGAACATCCCTCCTCCAGAATGTGAAGCAAGTTGATCTTCGTTATGCCAATGGAATTGCAGTGAAACAAAAAATGTAAGGAAAAATACCGATGGCAAGAATTCTTGATAGGGAGCTCATAGTGGGATTAGACATTGGAACCTCTAAGGTTGGTACGATTGTTGGGGAAGTGAATTCCGGTGGGAAAATAGAAATTATTGGAATGGGTTGCCACCCTTCTCGGGGGTTAAAAAAGGGAGTTGTCATCAATATTGAAGCAACCGTTGCCTCTATTCAAAAGGCGTTGGAAGAAGCCGAACGTATGTCGGGGTGTCAGATCACCTCTGTATATACAGGCATTGCGGGAAGCCATATCAAAAGTCTCAATTCTCATGGAATTGTTGCCATACGGAATAAAGAAGTCGAACAATCCGATATAGACAGAGTGATTGACGCCGCTAGAGCAGTTGCGATTCCGGCTGATCAAAGAGTGTTACATATCCTGCCTCAGGAATTTGTGATTGACGAGCAAGAGGGTATACGGGAGCCCTTAGGAATGTCTGGGGTACGACTGGAAGGCAAAATTCATTTAGTAACGGGAGCTGTCAGCGCAGCTCAAAATGTTGTGAAGTGCATTGAGCGATGTGGTCTTGTGGTAGATGACATCATTTTGGAGCCTTTGGCTTCCAGTTATGCTGTTTTGACAGACGATGAAAAAGAGTTGGGGGTGGGTTTGGTTGATATTGGAGGCGGTACGACGGACATCGCCATTTTTACAGAAGGGGCTATTCGTCATACGGCTGTCATTCCCATTGCGGGTGACCAAGTGACCAATGATATTGCGATAGCCCTTCGAACACCCACGCAGAATGCGGAAAGAATCAAACTGAAGTATGGTTCTGCGCTTCGTCAGCTCACGCGCTTGGAGGAAATGATCGAAGTGGAAATGGTTGGGAATCGTCCTTCTCGTCGCCTATCGCGCCAAACGTTGGCAGAAGTGGTGGAGCCTCGATACGAAGAACTCTTCACTTTAGTACAAGCGGAGATCCGAAGAAGTGGATTCGAGGATTTAATTGCGGCTGGGGTGGTGTTAACAGGAGGGGCTTCCAGAATGGAAGGTACGATAGAACTTGCAGAAGAAATTTTCCATATGCCTGTTCGCTTAGGAGTGCCAGAGAATGTCACAGGACTGGTCGATGTGATAAGAAATCCCATCTATGCGACAGGCGTTGGGCTCTTGCTCTATGGATTTGAGCAACGAGGTGTTAATAAGCGGTATCGCGGAAACTCTGGGACTTCTTTTAAATCTATTTGGGAGCGTATGAAGAGTTGGTTTCAGGGTAATTTTTAGGGGAGGAGTTATGGGGGAGGATAAAAGTATAAAAAGGAGAATATCTATGTTTGAACTAATGGATGCATGCCCGCAAAACGCGGTCATAAAAGTGGTAGGGATAGGAGGTGGCGGAGGCAATGCCGTCGATCACATGGTGGGTTCTAATATTGAAGGGGTACACTTTGTGGTCACCAATACGGATGCTCAAGCCTTGAAGCGATCTCGTGCACATACGGTGATTCAGCTGGGAGACAAAGTCACAAAAGGCTTGGGTGCAGGGGCTAACCCTTTAGTAGGCCGACAGGCAGCGCTTGAAGATAAAGAAGTCCTTCAAGAGGTACTGGCGGGTTCGGATATGATCTTCATTACGGCGGGGTTAGGAGGAGGAACCGGAACAGGAGGGGCCCCCATCGTTGCTCAAATTGCCAAAGAATTGGGTATTCTGACTGTTGCAGTTGTAACGAAGCCTTTTGCTTTTGAAGGGAAGCGTCGCATGTCTATTGCAGAGGAAGGCATTAAAGAGTTGAGCGAGTCGGTGGACTCTCTTATTACCATCCCGAATGATAAATTGCTGATAGTATTAGGGAAGGGGATGTCTCTTTTGAACGCGTTCAAGGCAGCGAATGATGTCTTACTGGGTGCGGTGCAAGGCATTGCAGAACTGATCACGCGTCCAGGACTCATCAATGTAGATTTTGCAGATGTCCGTACCGTCATGTCAGAAATGGGGATGGCGATGATGGGAACGGGGGTTGCAAAAGGGGAGGGAAGAGCACAAGAGGCGGCAGAACTTGCAATTGCGAGTCCACTCTTAGAAGACATTCATCTTTCTGGTGCGAAAGGCATTTTAGTCAATATTACAGCGGGTCCGGATATGTCGATTGGTGAGTTTGAAGAAGTTGGGAATACGGTTAAATCCTTTGCTTCAGAAGATGCCATCGTCGTGGTGGGAACCGTTATTGATCCCGATATGACAGACGAAATGCGCGTGACGGTAGTTGCAACGGGGTTGGGGGACGTCCAGCAAAAAGGTATTAAGCTCGTTAAGAAAAACAAAAAGCCTGATGGAACTTTGGACTTAGAACATCTTGAACGGCCTGCTATTTTGCGAAAGCAAGCGGCCTGTGGAGGAGGGCATGGGGTTCCCATAGAGCAGAACTTAGATTATTTAGAAATACCCGCATTTTTGCGTAGGCAGGCGGATTGAAATAGGATTTGGGATTTGGGATTTAGGATTAAGGGTTTAGGGTTTAGGATTTTTGTAGGGTGGACAAAGCGAGCGTTTTTTGCGAGCGGTCCACCATTCAGTTTAGGATTTGGGATTTAGGATTGAAGTTATTCTTGCGAGAAGCGGAGGCTTTTATTAAACTTTGCATTTAATTTAGGAGTTGTAAGTTGGAATTTAGGAAATTGGGTAAATGATAAAACAGCGGACTTTAAAAAATACTATTCAGGCGACGGGCGTCGGTTTACATATGGGTGAAAAAGTTCACCTCGTATTAAAACCTGCCTCCACCGACACAGGGATCGTTTTTAGACGAGTAGATTTATCTCCCGTTGTAGAAATACCCGCAAAAGCAGAGTATGTGGCGGATACCAACATGTGTACGACCCTCATGAAAAAAGGCGTTCGCATTTCCACGGTGGAGCATTTGCTCTCTGCGATTGCAGGATGTGGTATTGATAATTGCGTCTGTGAAGTGAACGCTCCTGAAGTGCCTATTATGGATGGAAGTGCAGCACCGTTTGTGTTTTTGATTCAGTCGGCGGGCATAGAAGAACAAGAAGCGCCGAAAAAATTTATTCGGATCACAAAAAAAGTGAGTGTTAAAAGCCAAGAAAAATGGGCTACATTTTTGCCTTTTGATGGATTTAAAGTTTCTTTTTCTATTGATTTTAACCACCCGGTTTTAAAGAGGTACCCTTACCAGGCGAGTGTTGATTTTTCAAGCACTTCGTTTGTAAAAGAAGTGAGTAGAGCGAGAACCTTTGGGTTTTTGAGCGATGTTGAACGCTTGAGAGCGAATCAACTCGCTTTGGGCGGAAGCATGGATAATGCGGTGGTAATAGACCGATACGCCATTTTAAATGAAGGGGGCCTTCGGTATCACGATGAATTTGTCAAACATAAAATTTTAGATGCCATTGGGGATTTATATCTTCTTTCCTACAGTTTGATAGGGGCTTTTTCAGGGTACCGTTCAGGGCATTCATTGAATAATCAGCTCATACGAAAACTTCAGAGAGACAAAGGGGCTTGGGAGATCGTGACATTTGAAGAGAGTGAACATGTCGTTCCTATTTCCTATATGCAACCCCTTCCTTCGACATAATGAAGTGACTCATGTCCGCTAACATTTTAGACGGAAAAAAACTTTCAAAAATCATTCGAAAG
Source organism: Gammaproteobacteria bacterium (assembly GCA_016207405.1). GTDB lineage: Bacteria > Pseudomonadota > Gammaproteobacteria > JACQPQ01 > JACQPQ01 > JACQPQ01. The sequence goes on from JACQPQ010000053.1 coordinate 82,324, forward strand.
CAAATTGCTCAAAAAAATTTGCTGCGTTATAAAGAGGGGCTTCCTCCTCCGGGTCTTGCCGTTATTCAAGTGGGTTACGATCCAGCTTCTCGGATTTATGTTCGCAATAAGCGGCGTGCTTGCAAAGAAGTCGGTATTGTTTCAGTCGCTCATACCCTGCCGCCAGATACTCCTGAAACTGAGCTCATTCTCCTAGTAGATGCCCTGAATGCAGATCTCACGGTGGACGGTATTTTAGTGCAATTACCGCTTCCCTCTTCACTTTCCACGGACGTCATTTTAGAGCGCATTCGGCCGGATAAAGATGTGGATGGATTTCATCCTTATAATCTGGGCAGGCTTGCACAGAGAAGACCTAATCTTCGCCCCTCTACGCCGTGGGGGGTGATGAAGCTTTTGGAGGCGACTGGCGTGTCTTTAGTCGGTAAAGAAGCGGTTGTGGTGGGGGCTTCTAATATTGTAGGGCGCCCGATGATGCTTGAACTCTTATTGGCGGGGTGTACGGTTACGATTTGTCATCGCTTTACGCGCGGACTTGCTCAGCATGTGAAAAGAGCGGAAATTTTAATTACTGCGACGGGTAAGCCAGGGCTTATTCCGGGTGAGTGGATAGCGAGAGGTGCCATTGTCATCGATGTTGGAATTGCTCACTTGGAAGACGGAAGCGTTGTCGGGGATGTTGAATTTGTGAGTGCCAGAGAACGTGCCAGCTGGATTACGCCGGTTCCAGGGGGTGTGGGGCCTATGACGGTGGCCATGTTATTGCAGAACACGCTGGATGCGGCA
>JACQPQ010000049.1 GCA_016207405.1 Gammaproteobacteria bacterium
AAGTGGAGGTGGACAGGGGGGTCGGGGGGGTCTGGGCCAGGCAGAGGCCTGTGCCCAAGATTACAATTAGGATCGCTAACAGAGCTCTCATTTTATCCTCCTTCCGGCTACGCCGGTGGGTGAGAGCATATTTATTAGAAGAATGGTTCTCGTGTGGGATACCAATACGAGAACGTCTCGTTTTTAAAACAGGGTTCCCCACACGAGAACCGACAAATAACACAAAAATCTGTATTCGTCGTTGCGAGCCGAGCCGTTAGGCGAAGGCGAAGCAATCCAGGTTAATTCTGGATTGCTTCGGCCCTTCGGGCCTCGCAACGACGATTGATGGATTGAATCCTTTGAGAATTTTTCTTGCGAATGAAAAATTCTGGAACGATTCAATTCAATTTTAGATTGCGGATTGACATGACAACCATGAACTAGATTTTTTTTGAACCGCAGGAACTCTTGAATGTTGCGTCCTGCATTTTTTTGAAGTGAGTTCGAAAGACTTAATCTTCCATGTGAGCGCACATCATAGCAAAAAAAAAAAAACGATTGTCTGTAAAGTTTTGTAAAGATTTGTAAGCGTTTGTAACTGAAGTAAGCACCCATCACCCACCACCGCATTAACCTTGTACCCACAAAAAACCACAGGTACACTCTTTCCTGTGACAGAACTTCCTTCTTATTCCCTGTTGGGCGTGCATATCCAAGATCTTAAAGCGCGCATTCAAAGTTTAAGCGAGTTTTTTGAGTTTGAACAAAAGAAGCAAAAATTATGTGTAGTCGAACAAAAGCTTTCTGAACCAGCCATTTGGAATTTCCCAGAAAAAGCGCAAGCGCTGTCAAAAGAGCGGTCCATTCTTGTTGAAGCGATTGCCCTCGTCGAAGGTCTTAACTCTGAATTTACCCATTTAAACGAGCTTTGGTTGCTACTGGCTGAAGAACCTGAAGGTGCTTTGGTCGCTGAACTCGCCACAGAAGTTGCTCATTTTACAAAAACCCTTGAATCTCTGGAGTTTAAAAGAATGATGAGAGGCGCGAGGGATCACTCAGATGCTTTTATGGATATTCAATCAGGCGCCGGTGGGACAGAGGCTCAAGACTGGGCCAATATGTTACTCCGAATGTATCTTCGCTTTGGCGAGCGCCATGGGTTCAAAACGGAAATTCTCTCCATTTCGGAAGGGGAAGTTGCCGGCATTAAAAATGTCTCTCTTCAATTTGAGGGGGCTTATGCGTATGGATGGCTCAGAACCGAAACGGGGATCCACCGCCTGGTTCGAAAATCTCCATTTAATGCGAGCGGACAGCGGCACACTTCTTTTGCTTCCGTTTTTATATACCCAGCGGTTTCTGCGGACATTGAAGTTGAAATCAATCCTGCTGATTTACGAATTGACACGTATCGCGCAGGCGGCGCAGGCGGCCAGCATGTCAATAAAACGGATTCGGCCGTTCGCATAACACATGCTCCCACAGGGATTGTCGTGCAGTGCCAAAGCGACCGCTCTCAACATAAAAACAAATCCTATGCAATGAAGCAACTCCGAGCAAAATTATACGAAGCAGAACTTGAAAAACGTAACGAACAAAGGCAGTTGTTGGAGGCGGCTAAAGCTGATATAACGTGGGGCAATCAAATTCGGTCTTATGTATTGGATGCGTCGCGCATTAAAGACTTGCGAACGGGGGTAGAAGTGGGAGACACCACCCGTATTTTGGACGGGGACTTAGATCTTTTTATCGAAGCGAGCTTAAAAAGTGGAACGCAGCGAACAAAGTAAAGAACGATTAGCAAAGTTGGCCATGCTTCGCCAAGAAAAGGCTATTGCATTTCCCAACACCTTTCGACGAACGCATTTTACAGAAGAACTCGTTGTAGCTCATCAGAACACATCACAAGAAGTTCTTCAACAGCATCCTATATCCGCTAAGCTTGCAGGGCGTATCATGACTCGGCGTGTGATGGGAAAAGCCGCTTTTCTGACCTTGCAGGATGGAACAGGCCGCCTTCAACTGTATATCAAGAGTGAAGAAGTGGGAGAGGCGCTGTATGACACATTTAAAAAATGGGATTTAGGCGATATTGTTGGGGCAGAAGGGGTTCTCTTCAAAACGCATACCGGTGAACTGACGCTTAGAGTCGCGTCCATTCGCCTTTTGGTAAAGGCACTTTTGCCTTTACCCGATAAATATCACGGGTTGGAAGATCCAGAACTTCGCTACCGCAAACGGTATCTTGATCTTTTAACGAATGAAAGCAAAAGAACTTTATTTAAGAGACGCGCTCAAATTGTAGATGAAATCCGCGCATTTCTAAAGAAGAGGAACTTTTTAGAAGTTGAAACCCCCATGATGCAGCCGATCCCAGGAGGCGCGACGGCAAAACCTTTTGTGACGCATCATAATGCCTTGAACATGCCGCTTTATTTACGAGTGGCGCCAGAGCTTTATTTAAAACGTCTCATCGTGGCGGGGTTTGAACGCGTGTTTGAGGTGAACCGCAGTTTTCGAAATGAAGGCACCTCAAGCATGCATAATCCTGAATTTACCATGCTAGAGTTCTACCAAGCTTATGCGGATTATCAAGACTTGATGGCCATGACGGAAGAGCTCTTTCGAATGCTTGCGACGCAAGTTTTGGGTGCTTCGCAAATCTCTTATCAAGGGCATTCTATAGTTCTGGGTCAACCTTTTGCTCGCATGCGTCTTTCGGAAGCTATTGTTGCTTATACACCGGGTTTGACAGAAGACCATTTAAAAGGAGAAGAAAATATTTTTGGAGCTGCGCGGAGTTTAGGGGTTTCCTATGATCCGAGTGCATCTTGGGCAGAAGCGCTCGTGAATATTTTTGAGCAGACGGTGGAAGCAAAACTGATTCAGCCCACTTTTATTACGCATTACCCAACGGTAGTGTCGCCGCTTTCAAGACCGAATGATGAGGATGGAAACTGGGTGGACCGCTTTGAACTGTTTGTGGGGGGATTGGAGGTTGCGAATGGTTTTTCAGAGTTAAACGATCCGGAGCTTCAGGCTAAACGCTTTGCCAAGCAGGCGGAAGCTAAAGCACAAGGAAACGAAGAAGCGATGTTTTATGATGAGGACTATATTACGGCGCTTGAGTATGGTATGCCGCCGACGGCAGGGGAGGGGATTGGGATCGACCGCCTGATCATGTTATTGACGGATTCGGCTTCTATTCGAGAGGTATTGTTGTTTCCATTATTAAAACCATCTTTATGAGTAATGTTTCTATTCGAATGGTTGGATGGGTGGTTTACTGTGTATTTTCTGCTGCCTTTGCGAGCGCCCCGAGCGACGTAGAATTCTGCCGGTAAAAAATGCATGGATGCATTTTTTAGTGCAGTCGTCGCAGGATAGCGGCGTTGCACGGCCGGCAGAATTCTAGGAGCGCAGGGGCTTTTGAGCCGAGCAGCAGGCAGCAGAAAATATACAGTAAACCACCCATCACTGGATGATTACCGTTATGACTTTTCAAGAACTTATTCTGGCGCTTCAATCCTATTGGGTAAAAGAAGGATGTGTGCTGTTGCAGCCTTTGGATATGACAATGGGTGCAGGCACGTTTCATCCGGCTACTTTTTTAAGAGCTATTGGGCCAGAGCCTTGGTGCGCCGTTTTTGTTCAACCTTCTCGAAGACCAACGGATGGTCGGTATGGAGAAAACCCCAACCGACTGCAGCAACATTTTCAGTTGCAGGTGGTGATGAAGCCTTCTCCGCTTGATTTTCAGGACAAATACCTCGCTTCTTTAAAAGCGATTGGGATTGATGCGAATGTGCATGATATTCGGTTTGTGGAAGACAATTGGGGTTCTCCAACACTGGCTGCGTGGGGACTGGGATGGGAAGTGTGGTGTGATGGTATGGAGATTACGCAATTTACTTATTTCCAACAGGTGGGAGGAATGGAATGTCGTCCGGTGATGGGGGAGATTACTTATGGTCTTGAGCGCCTTGCGATGGGGCTTCAGAATGTCGATAACGTGTATGATTTGGTGTGGGCAGATCCTCCTTCTGGGCGAGTCACCTATGGAGATCTTTGGGCGCAAAATGAGCGGGAGTTTTCTCGATATAATTTTGAGCGTGCGGATGTTGTCCATCTCCGTGAGATTTTTGACCACTCGGAAAAATCATGCTTGAGTTTGTTAGAGGACCATTTACCTTTAGCAGCTTATGAAGAGGTACTCAAAGCCTCCCATGCTTTTAATTTGCTGGACAGTCGAAAGAGTCTTTCTGTTTCGGAACGCCAGCGATGCCTATTGCGGGTGCGGTCGCTCGCAACGCGTGTAGCCGGAGCCTATTATCATTTAAGAGAGGCGCTGGGGTTTCCTTTGATTCAGAAAGGCGAGTGTTCGGTATGAGGACGCATCGAGACTTTTTAGTTGAAATAGGAACAGAAGAACTTCCCCCTCGTTGTGTGGATTCTATTTCTTTAGATTTCAAAAATCAGTTGGGAGAGCAGTTGGCTTTGAAAGGTTTGTCATTTAAAAGCATGACGCCCTTTTCTACCCCGCGACGCATTGCACTTTTGGTTCATCGACTTTCCGAACGGCAGAGTTCTCGCCGCATTGAGAAAAAAGGCCCTTTATGTAAACTGGCGGTGGATGAAAAGGGTTTGCCAAACGAAGTGGGCCTTGGTTTTGCAAAGGCATGCCGGGTTCCTTTTGAAGCCTTGACTCGAATGAGTACTCGAGAGGGGGAACGGCTTTTGCATCGGGCAGAACAAGAGGGTCAACTCGCAGTAGCTTTGTTACCAGAAATCATTCTGGCTGCCTTCCAAAAGTTGTATTTGGAAAAACGGATGCGATGGGCGGGGGAAGAGCATTCTTTTATTCGGCCCGTCCGATCTATCACTGTCTTGTTTGGTAAAGAGATAATTCCTGTAACCTATTGGGGCGTTTCATCTTCAAACATGACAGCGGGGCATCGATTTTTAAACCCCCGGCCACTCAAAATCACAACGCCTAAACGGTATGAGAAAATTTTAAAGACCAAAGGTTTTGTGATCCCTTCATTTTTGGAACGCCAGTCTCTTGTATTAAAATCCATTCAAAAACAAACGGAAGAGGGCTCTGAGAAGGTCGTTGTAGAAGAAACACTTCTTTCTGAGGTGACGAATCTCCTCGAGTGGCCTTGTGCTTATCGGTGTCATTTTGACTCTCGTTTCTGTGAGTTGCCAGAGGAAGTACTGATCTCGGCGATAGAGCATCACCAGCGCTCCTTTCCTGTCAGAAGTCTACAGGGTACTCTTTTACCTTATTTTATTACCGTTTCGAATATTCCGAGCCAGCGGGCAGAAGCCATTGTGGCCGGAAATGAACGGGTGATGCGTGCACGTCTTGCCGACGCCGATTTCTTTTTTAAGGAGGATTTAAAAGAGCCTTTAGCCAATAGGGTGGATGCCTTAAAAGAAGTTTCTTTTCAAGAAGCTTTAGGCAGTATGTTTGACAAAACCCTTCGTGTACGCGAATTATGCCAGTACCTGGCTAAACAGGTGAATGAGAAGATGCCGGAGGTATGTCGGGCCGCTTTCCTTTCTAAGGCAGATCTACTGACTCAAATGGTGAATGAGTTTCCAGAACTTCAGGGCATTATGGGGGGGATCTATGCGAAGGCGAATGGGGAAAGTGATCCAGTCGCTTTAGCCATTCGCGAACAGTATTTGCCGCGGTTTGCGGGAGATAAACTGCCGACAAGTCAGGAGGGAGCATGTCTCGCTATCGCAGATAGGATAGATTCTTTAGTTGGGTTTTTTGGGATAGGTAAGATCCCAACAGCCGACAAAGATCCATTTGGATTAAGGCGGGCAGCTTTAGGGGTTTTGCGTATTATGATAGAGCGCGCCGTCGATGTAGATCTTAAGGCCCTTATTATTTTTGCTCATTCGCTTTACAAAATGCATAAGGGTGAGCCAGAGGTTCTTTTTCAATTCATGATGGAAAGACTCAAATTTTTGAGTGATGAAAAAGGCATTCTTCCAACTGTTTTTAATGCGGTGATGGCAAAAGAGCCGACTCGGCCATTGGATTGGCAGAGACGGGTAGAAGCCGTCACTGTTTTTATTCATCTCGAAGAAGCTGAGGCGCTGATTGCTGCAAACAAGCGGGTGAGCAATATCTTAAAGAAGGAAGCCAAATTGTGTGGGGAGGCAGGGGAGGTTCGTCCTGCTCTTTTAAAGCTCCCTGCAGAAATTATGCTTGCGGAGAAACTCAAGGAAACTCGAAAAGAAATTGCGCGGTATTATGAAAAAAACGCTTACACGGAAGCATTTAAAGGTTTGGCGAATCTTCGCAGGGAAGTCGACCGTTTTTTTGATACGGTACTCGTGATGGCTGAACAGACAGAGTTGCGGAATAATCGCCTGGCATTGCTTGGAGAACTCCGGGCCGTTTTTAGCGAAGTGGCGGATATTTCTTTGTTATGAAAGATAATCTCTCACTGATAGGTGGTTCACTGTGTATTTTCTGCTGCCTGCTGCTCGCATTTGTCCCCTGCGCTCCTAGAATTTTTCAGGCCGCGCACAGTCGGCATCCTGCCTCCAGTGCGCTAAAAATGCATCCTGCATTTTTGCCTAAAAAATTCTACGTCGCTCGGGGACGCTCGCAAAGGCAGCAGAAAATACACAGCGAACCACCTGCTACATCATTCGAATAGAGGTATTGACTCGTGAAAGCGATTTTGTTGGACCGTGATGGCGTTATCAATGAAGAGATCCCGGGGTATGTTCGGACGTCTTCTCAGTGGGTGCCAATTCCCGGCAGCATGGATGCACTCAAGCGATTGAAAGAAGCCGGGTTTTTGGTCATCGTGATTACGAATCAAGGAGGGATCGGACGAGGGTTGTATACAGAAGCCGATCTTGCGCTGATTCATCAAGCCATGTGTATGCGTGTAGACGAAGCAGGGGGAAGAATTGACAAAATTTTGTACTGCCCGCATCACCCTGAAGAAGAGTGTGTATGCCGAAAACCAAATCCTAGTTTATTATATGAGGCAGCTGCTCTCTTCCATTTGGATTTATCTCGTACCCATTTTGTAGGGGATTCTTTGCGAGACGTGGAAGCAGCCAAAACTGCGGGGTGTATTCCTCTTTTAGTTCGAACAGGAAATGGGGCCAAGACAGAAGAAGCGCATAGAGACAAATTAGAAGGGGTTAGGGTGTGCGATGATTTAAATGAGGCAGTGGCGAAAATAGTGGTTAGTGGTTAGTTGTTGGTGGTTAGTAGTTCGATTACTAACCACTAATCACTCAACATTTTTAATCTGCTCGCGCTTTTTGCGAGCGGTCCAATATTTTTTGTATTTTAGTTATGGCACGATCAGAATTAAAAAAAAAAATGAATAAATGTATTCGTAATCACTGGCAAATTGATGCTATTTACTTGTACGGGTCAAGGGGAGCAGGAAGAGCAAGGCGAGATAGTGATTGGGATTTGGCTATTTTATTTACAGATTATTTAGGTGATCCAGTAGACCGCGCTTTACGACCACAAAATGTGGAAGCCCTTCTTCAACGAGAAACAAAACTCTATGATTTGGTGAGTGTGGTGGATTTGGAAAATGTCCCTCCTCCTTTGCAGTGGAATATAATTTGTGGGCAAAAGTGGTTTGACCGTGGAGTGCCTCATGTTCGGCGTGTAGAAAACAGCATTTGTTCTAAAATTGAGATTGACTATGAGCAAACGTGATTATTTATACGAAGAAGAACTTCGCAAACATCGACAAAAAATGTTGCGGGTTTTAGATAGCTATTCCATTCAAAAAAAATGGAGCGAAAATGATTTACTGGCCATTCAGCATGCTTTACAAACACTCATTGAGTCTTTAATTGGTCTTGCCCGTTACGTGACCACCCAAAAATATGGTTTAACACTTCATCGTTCCAGAGAAGCATTAGATGAACTCAAGGAAAGAGGTCTCCTAGATTCTAAGTGGCATGAAGAAGCCATGAAGATGATAGGCTTTAGAAATATCGTTGTTCATGATTATTTAAACGTTGATGAAGAAATCGTTTGTTCGATTGTGACACATAAACAGTATCAGATTGTTAAAAAAGTGGCTGAGTTTTTAGAAAAATGCCTAAAAGTAGATGCGAAGTAATGACAGGTATCCTAGTGTCATGCCAGCGAAGGCTGGCCTGATAAATCGACAACCTATGTCACCTAAAAAAACAGACTTTAATTTTGAACAGGCTTTATCCGCATTAACGGCGCTTGTCGAGCGCATGGAAAAGGGGCAACTGAGTTTAGAGGAGTCTCTAAAAAATTTTGAACAAGGCATGGCGCTTGCAAAATCCTGTGAGAAAGCTTTAACCGAAGCGGAACAGAAAGCTTTGATACTGATCCAACAAAATGGAAAAGACATGCTTCAACCCTTTACACCCTCTTCCTCCCCATCTTCAGAAGACGACTAACGTGTTGTCGCAAAACTTTCTTGCGTTTGTCGCCCAGCACCAACGTCGTATTGAGCAAGTCTTAGAAAGACACTTACCGTCGATTGCAGAAGAGCCTTCTCGCTTACACCAAGCCATGCGGTATGTGACTTTAAATGGTGGTAAAAGGATCAGGCCCTTACTGATTTACGCAACCGGGCATATGTTAGAAGGAAAACCGGAGATTTTAGATAGTGTGGCCTGCGCCGTCGAGTTAGTTCATTCGTATTCTTTAGTACACGATGATTTGCCCAGTATGGACAATGATGACTTACGCCGAGGTAAGCCTTCTTGTCACAAAGCTTTCGATGAAGCCACCGCCATTTTAGTTGGGGATGCGCTCCATGCTTTGGCATTTGAGGTACTTACTCAAATGCCTCTTGAACAAAATAATCATGCGAAGATCTTGCGTGACTTTGCAAGTGCGATTGGTTCCCTTGGAATGGTGGGGGGGCAGAGTATGGATTTAGGGGTTATGGGCAGAGAAGTTTCTGTGCCAGAGCTAGAAATTTTATATCACAAAAAAACGGGTGCATTATTTGAAGCTTCTATTCTTTTGGCTGCTGAAGTGAGCGGATGCCGAATCGAAAAGCATTATGCTCTCCTCAGAAAATATGCAGAGTGCCTCGGACTTGCTTTTCAGATCCAAGATGATGTTCTGGATATTGAAGGTAAAACGGAAAACTTAGGTAAAGCACAAGGTAAGGATAAAGCGCGAGGCAAAATGACCTATCCATCCTTGATAGGGCTAGTCGCCGCAAAGCAGACGGTCGCTCGATTGTATGCGGAAGCAAACCAGGTGTTATTACAGTTACCCTATTCTACAGAATATCTTGCGAAACTGATGGAATATCTTGGTTTCAGAAATCATTAAGCTTCTTGCGGTTTACGCAAAAACCTTGGGTTGCAAGTTTGAGATCAACGCGCGATTATACATACCTTGTTGGTAAAAAGCCGGGTTGAAGTTCTATGCATTTTTCACTATTACCCCATATTTCATCACCACAGGATTTACGTCAGTTAAAAGAAGGGGAACTCATTACTCTGGCAGAAGAATTGCGACACTTCATTTTAGACGCCACCAGCCAAGTGGGGGGACATTTAGCAGGAGGACTCGGTGTTATTGAGCTGACGATAGCACTGCATACCGTTTTTTCGACGCCCAATGATTTACTGGTTTGGGATGTTGGCCATCAAACCTATCCACATAAAGTTTTAACGGGACGTAAAGATCGTATTGCCACCATTCGAAAAAAAGGAGGGCTTTCTGGCTTCCCAAAGCGAGAGGAAAGTCCTTACGATACTTTTGGCGTTGGACACTCGAGCACATCCATTAGCGCGGCCTTGGGGATGGCGGTGGCGCTTTCCAAACAAAAGCGCGAGCAAAAAGTTGTTGCCATCATTGGAGATGGCGGCTTAACGGCTGGAATGGCTTTTGAAGCGTTGAATCATGCGGGGGACATCCATGCAGATCTCCTGGTGATTTTGAATGATAATGATATGTCCATCAGCCATAACGTAGGCGCATTGTCGAATTATTTTGCAAAAGTATTATCCGGCAAACTTTATGCCAACATTCGTGAAAGTGGCAAGAAGGTGTTAGAACGCGTGCCGGGCGTTTGGGAGTTAGCGCGTCGAACGGAAGAACACTTCAAAGGAATGGTAGTGCCCGGTACTTTATTTGAGGAGTTAGGTTTTAACTATTGTGGCCCGGTGGATGGGCATGATCTCCCTACGCTCTTAAAAATTTTAAGACAGGTTAAAACTTTAAAAGGGCCTCAGTTTTTGCATGTCGTCACTCAAAAGGGGAGGGGGTATCCTCCTGCAGAGGCGAAACCCATTACCTATCATGCGGTCAGTCCATTTGATGTTCCAACGGGTAAAATGACAGCTAGCAAATCCGCGCGGCCCTCTTTTTCACAAATTTTTGGAGAATGGTTGTGTGATATGGCGGAAGTCGACAAGCGTTTGGTTGGGATAACCCCTGCCATGCGAGAAGGTTCTGGGATGGTCGAGTTCTCAGAGCGTTTTAAGACGCAGTATATGGATGTGGGGATTGCGGAACAGCATAGCCTTACTTTTGCAGCAGGGCTGGCTTGTCAAGGTTTAAAACCCGTTGTGGCTATTTATTCAACTTTCTTGCAGAGAGCGTACGACCAACTCATCCATGATGTTGCACTGCAAAATCTTCCGGTATTGTTCGCTATTGACCGAGCAGGCTTGGTGGGACAAGATGGCCCCACGCATTCAGGCAACTTTGACCTTTCTTATTTACGATGTATTCCCAATATGGTTGTTATGGTGCCGAGTAATGAAGATGAGTGCCGGCAAATGTTGTATACCGGTTATGGTTATGAAGGACCGGCAGCGGTTCGTTATCCACGAGGGACAGGCCCTGGCGTTCCCGTACAAAAAAGAATGGCTGCTCTTCCCATCGGGCGTGCGGACTGTGTTCGACATGGAGAGCGTGTGGCGATTTTAGCATTTGGACCGCTCTTATCAGAGGCCCAAAAAGCGGCAGAAAGGTGCAATGCGACCGTTATCAATATGCGGTTTGTAAAGCCTTTGGATGAAGAGATGATTCAAAAAATGGCATCGCAACATGAACTCTTAATAACCTTAGAAGATAACGCCATCATGGGAGGAGCCGGCAGTGCAGTGAGCGAGCATTTGGCAAAATTGAATCTCTATACCCCCATTGTCCATCTCGGCATTCCTGACCGCTTTATCGAACACGCTACGGCCGAAGAGCAATTGAAAGCGTGTGGTTTGACCGCCGAACATATTCACCTGATCATTGAAAACCATTTGAGTAAGCCAGATCAAGCGAAGTGTTTTTCGCTTTGCGGATCTGGCGCGCTTACTGGATCTCCCACATGAATGCTCATAATGCTTCCATCTCTTTAGCGGACGTTCAGAGCATTACCGATCTTCGGAATATTCCCATCAATCAGGTTGGCATTAAAGATTTAAGGCATCCTATTTGCGTCACACAACCCAATGGGGAACTGCAGCATGCGGTTGCGCATTTTAATATGTATGTTGAGTTGCCGCCTCATTTTAAAGGGACCCATATGTCTCGGTTTGTTGAAATCTTGCATGAAGAAGAGGCAACGATGACAGCGGATACTTTTCGGAATATTTTGGGCACGATGTTAAAAAGACTGAATGCGAAAGCAGGGCACTTAGAAATGGCTTTCCCATATTTTGTACTTAAACGTGCGCCGGTGTCGGGTGTTTCGAGTTGGATGGATTATCCTGTGCGGTGGATAGGGAAAGTGGAGGAAGACCGCATGCACATGTCCATGAAAATTATTATTCCAGTCACAACCTTATGCCCATGTTCTAAACAAATTTCTCATTATGGCGCTCATAATCAACGGGCCCATGTCACCGTTGAAGCTGAAATTAAAGGCGCTCTGTGGATGGAAGAGATTATCGAGGTGGTTGAACAAGAAGCCTCTTCAGAGCTCTATGGGTTATTAAAGCGTCCCGATGAAAAATATGTTACAGAACGGGCGTATGACAATCCAAAATTTGTGGAAGACTTAGTTCGGGATATTGCCATGCGCTTTAATCGATATGACAAGATTGTTGGCTATCGAATTGAATCAGAAAATTTTGAATCGATTCACAACCATTCGGCTTATGCGATGGTGGAGAAGAGTAAGAAGGGGTAAGGGATAAGGGGGAAGGGATAAGTTTTGTAGATTTGTAGGGTGGACAAAGCGAGCGCTTTGCGCGAGCGGTCCACCAATTCTAGCAGGGTGTCAAGAGAGGAATACAATGTCAATCACTTCTATGGCAGACCGAGACGGTGAAATTTGGTTAGATGGGCAATGGCTCCCCTGGCGCGAGGCTAAAATTCATGTGCTGACCCACACGCTGCATTATGGAATGGGCATATTTGAAGGGGTACGTGCCTATGAGGGTGCTTTAGGAACGGCTATTTTTCGTTTAGAAGACCATACAGACCGATTATTTCATTCTGCCCATGCTTTAAATATGTCCCTTCCTTTTTCGAAATCCATATTAAATGACATTCAAAAAGAAGTGGTGCGTCGAAATAAACTAAAGCAAGCGTATATTCGGCCTTTGTGTTTCTACGGTGCGGAAGGTATAGGATTGCGTGCCAGCAATCTAAAAGTACACGTGATGGTGGCTGCATGGCCGTGGGGCGCTTATTTGGGAGCCGAAAATCTCACCCAAGGCGTTCGTGTAAAAGTCTCATCGATTGCAAGACACAGCCCTCAATCCACTTTATGCAGTAAAGTGAAAGCAACCGGAAATTATTTAAATTCCATATTGGCTTTGCAGGAAGTCACTCGTGACGGCTATGATGAAGCTTTGCTTTTAGACACCGAAGGGTATGTCGCAGAAGGCAGTGGAGAGAACTTCTTCCTCATTCGGCGGGGAGTGTTGTACACTCCAGAGCTTACCTCCGTCTTGGAGGGTATTACTCGGGATACGATCATGGGCTTAGCCAGAGACAATGGCCTCATTGTACAAGAAAGGCGCATGGCTCGAGATGAAGTTTACATTGCAGATGAAGCTTTTTTTACAGGCACGGCAGCTGAGGTGACGCCTATTCGAGAGGTCGATGGGAGGCGTATTGGAGAAGGGCAAAGAGGGCCCATCACTCAAAAACTGCAGGAACTTTATTTTGAAGCGGTCAAGGGGCATGCCTCAAAATATCATTATTGGTTGTCAAGGGTTTAGAAAAAGTATGAACATGCAAAACGATCCGCCATCCCCTAATAAATTCCAACCGGTTGAAGTCATGCAAAAAGATCTGCCCGTATCTTGCCCATTGCCTTCTATGCCTTTATGGAATGCTCACCCCAAGGTATACCTGCCTCTTCACAAAACGGGACGTTCTCGGTGCCCTTATTGTGGGACTCTGTACATAAGCAAGCCTCAGTAAATACTTAAAACGTGCTCACTTGTCCGCCTAAAATTTTAGTGGTGAGTCCTTCCTGGCTGGGGGATACCGTTATTGCGCAGTCTCTTTTAAAGATTTTAAAAACTAGAACGCCCACTCCTCGCATTGATGTTTTAGCACCCACCTGGGTACATTCCCTTTTACAACGCATTCCAGAAGTCGATAAATTGATTGAGCTCACTATCCCGCATAAGGCACTGCGTTTGCTTCGCCGTTATCATTTAGCTCGTTTACTGAGTAAAGAAGGATATGCGCAAGCGATAGTCCTTCCCAATTCTTTTAAGTCTGCTTTGATTCCATTTTGGGCGGGGATCTCTCGTCGAACAGGGTGGTTGGGGGAAATGCGGTGGGGCATATTAAACGATGTTCGGGTGCTGGACAAAAAACAATATCCTTCTCTGGTAGAGCAATATGCGGTGCTTGCTTTTGATAAAGAGGCGACCATGGAGAAGCGGAAAAAAATAGCCGATCTCCCGCCGTCTTTAGAGGTATTGCCTCAAAGAGTGAATCGAACGCTTGAACGATTGGGTTTATCGGTTAATGAGAGCCCTATTATTGCTTTGTGCCCGGGTGCATCCTTCGGGCCTGCTAAGCGGTGGCCTGCTCGCCATTTTGCTTCTCTGGCTTTGCATTATCTTCGTTTGGGATGGCGGGTATGGATATTGGGTGCGCACGAAGACAGGTCACTTGCATGCGAAATAAATGGAGCATCCAAAGGGGCATGTTGTGATCTGACCGGAAAAACGACTGTGGCAGAGACAGTTGATTTGCTATCGCAAGTTACCGCAGTGGTTACGAATGATTCAGGCTTGATGCACATTGCGGCGGCTCTCGGGCGCCCAGTAGTTGCGGTATTTGGCTCCTCTGATCTTACCTATACGCCGCCACTGGGCGTGCATGCTGAAAGTGTATCTTTAAAGCTTTCCTGTAGTCCTTGTTTTAAGAAGGTGTGTCCTCTGGGGCATTTCAATTGTTTAAATCAACTACCGCCTTCCATTGTTCTAAAAGCACTGGATAAAGTAATGGCTGGACGGGAATGCTATGCGAGTGTTGTTGATTAAAACGTCTTCTTTGGGCGATATTATTCATACCTTGCCGGCTGTAACTGATCTTGCGACTATTCGGCCAGAGATTACAGTGGACTGGGTTATTGAGCGATCCTTTGCCTGTGTTCCGACTTGGCATCCTGGTATTCGTTCTGTGATCTCGGTTGATCTCCGTTCATTCCGGAAACATCCTTTTTCAAAAAAAACTTTCCAAGGGATCCGAGAGAATTTGAAAGATCTTCGATCGCACTCTTATGATGCCATCATCGATGCGCAAGGGTTGATAAAAAGTGCGGGTTTGGCTGTCCTTGCCAAGGGCAAGCGGTATGGGTTCGATAAAGCTTCTATTCGAGAATGCTGTGCAGCGTGGTGTTATCATGAATCTATTTCTGTGCCATGCGACCAACATGCGATTAGCCGAGTTCGTCAGTTATTTGCAAAGGTGTTAGGGTACAGTCTACCGCAAAACCTCCCTCGTTATGGAATTTCTCTCACCCTTACAAAGGAGAAGGATGTTCACTCTGCGCCTTATTTAGTATTTCTGCATGGTACGCGTTGGCCAACTAAACAATGGCCAGAGGCTTATTGGAGGGCGTTATTTTTGCGGGCGGTCCGTGAAGGTTATGAGGTATGGCTAGGGGGGATAGATGAAATCGAGCGGCAGCGTGGGATGCGGATTATAAAAAATGAGACAGGGGGGCGTCTTTTACCGCTTATGTCGTTAGAGAAAATGGCAGAAGTGATAAAAAAGGCAAATGGTGTCGTGACGGTAGATACGGGTTTAGGGCATTTGGCTGTTGCCCTTGGGGTGGGAACGGTGGCGTTGTATGGTCCTACAAGTCCAAAGTTAACGGGGACATTGGGGAAAAACCAAGTTCAGCAAGTAGCTCATTTTCCATGTGCGCCCTGCCTTCAGAGGACTTGTCACTACAAAGGACAGGCTTATCAATTTCCGGCATGCTTGGAAACGGTTCATCCAGAAGCCGTGTGGGCGGCTTTAATGCGTATAAGCGGGTAGGCGTAGAAACGTATCACTTTTTGCTTGTTCTTCTTTTCGACTAAGGTTTTTTTGCGGTAATTTTAATGCTCCACACTTTCCTTGCAAGTTTATGAGCCCACTTGTCAGCTAATTCAGTGAGACTTTCACCGCGGCTATCACTACCATCATGGGTACAGCAACAATCTTCTCTAGTTTCTTTTAGCTCGGAGCCAATGAATTCTTTGAGCTGGTTGGTGTCATAAATAAGTCGATTTTTAACTTTGATATCTACCAATCCGGCCGCCTTTAATCCAGCGATGTAATCTTTTTCACTAATGGCTCCAGCCATACAGGAAGAAAGGAGTGCCCGGTTATTCTTTATTTCTTCAGGCAATTCCTCAGCTACGATGTCAGATATGCTCATAGTTCCGCCTTGGCGAAGAACACGAAAGATTTCTTTAAAAACCTTTGGTTTCTCCGGTGAGAGGTTAATAACGCAATTTGAGATTACCCAATCTACGGAAGCTGTTTCTACTGGTAAGTCTTCTATAATTCCTTTTCTTACTTGGACATTGTTTAGTTTTGAGGCAGCAATATTTTCGTTTGCTTTGGCAAGCATTTCATCGGTCATATCAACACCGATTACTCTGCCTCGTGGTCCGACCTTTCTAGCCGCGATGAGGAGGTCAATCCCCGCACCAGACCCAAGATCTAGCACTACGTCGCCTGATTTGACCTCAGAAAAAGCAAGTGGGTTACCACATCCAAACGAATTAGCAACCGCTTCCGTTGGCAGCGTAGCCAATTCTTCATCTGTATAGCCAGCAAGCTTTGCTACCACTCCCTTCTGGGCGCCTTTGCCGCCACAACACGCCGCCGAGCTTGGAGTGTTTACTGCTTTGGCATAGTCAGTGGATACTGCTGAACGGATTTTCTCATGGTGCGTTTGCTTTAACATAAAACTTATTCTCCTTGGATTTTTTCGACAGCATAGTAACTCGGCTTCCAAAAGGCAACGATCCCATTGATTTCTTAATTTCGGTGACAGGTGTAATCCTGTGAACAGCACAATTAAGGTAAGGGCCTGTAAAAGAGCAGTTATTCCTTAACGGACCCTAAACGGACAAAGCTTGTCTTGCGAAAAAATGCTTCATCAGTGAAAAATGGTGAGCAAACCGTAAGGCACGCTGTTGAAGGAAAATAGGGGGTGTTTCTCCTAGAAACCATTTCACGCTCTCAATAAAAAGGCTTGTGCCCCAGTTGGGCCCTTTGCGGAAACGCTCGTAACGACGAAGATCTGCAACATGCCCTAAAGGGTGATTCTTTTCCCTTGCGTCAATAAGTACTTTAGCAAGGCACACCGCGTCTTGGATCCCTAAATTTAAACCTAATCCCGCCAGAGGATGAATCGTATGAATGGCGTCTCCAATAAAAACAATCCCTTCTTCACAGTACCGTTTTGCATGCTTTAAAACGAGTGGGAAAGAAAACCGTTCAGTTAACAGCTCAACCGAACCCAATTGACTTTGAAAAGCCTCTTCCAGTGCTTTACAGAAGACTAATGGTGAGGCTGCCATCCAAGTGTCCGCTTGTTGGGTTGAATTTGTCCAAACAATAGAACATAACGTCGGTTCCCATAAAGGCAGAAAAACCAAAGGGCCTGATTTTAAAAATCTTTGGCGAGCCGTCATTTCATGCGGCAGTTCTGTTCTTACCATTGCAACAATGGCTTTTTGATTATGCGACCACCCCCACTCTTGGGGTGCCACACCCGCAAATTTTGCGCGCAATTTTGAGTTTGCGCCATCTGCACCCACGATGAGAGCACTGGTCAAGCAAAAACCATCTTGGAGTTGGACTTGAAAACCGCCGTTCCCTTGTCGCTCAAGGTGGATGTACTCTGCAGGAGAAAAACAGTCTACATCCTTAAAAGTGGGTAGATATTCCCACAATGCTTTTTTCATCACATTATTTTCAATTACGTAACCTAAATTAGGCTCCCCTAGTTCTCGGCTTTCAAACAAAATTTTCTCATCACCGCCTTCGGCCCACACCAGAACGTTTTCATACGGCGTCAAACGGGTGCTTTCGAGTGAAGACCACAAGCCTAAAGTCCGAAAGGCTTGACGACTGGCGCGGTTGATGGCGGAAACGCGAACGTCTGGTAGAGGAAATAGAGGAGAGGAACGTTCAACGAGAGCCACTTTAAAGCCTGCACGGCCCAAAT
This sequence comes from Gammaproteobacteria bacterium, assembly GCA_016207405.1. Taxonomy (GTDB): domain Bacteria; phylum Pseudomonadota; class Gammaproteobacteria; order JACQPQ01; family JACQPQ01; genus JACQPQ01. The sequence continues at coordinate 17,637 of JACQPQ010000049.1, forward strand.
GGGCAACCAGCATCAAACCTACGATTCCGCCGCCAATCACAATGACATCATATTTTTTTTGTTCGGACATGGTATTAAAAACTGGTGCTGTCTTGATGTTTCTCTCGTTCCCACGCTCTTTTTTCTCGTTCCCACGCTCTGCGTGGGAACGAGAAACGGAACGCCTTTTTCCGGCGCCGGAACGCAATTATCTACGATTACCAAGACTTACACACCGGCAACAATCCAGTTCCTCCCTCATAATCCCTGGCACTTGAATATCGCCAATGTGCAGGTTTATCCACATAACCACGGCGAACCGGATTTTGGTGAATATATTCCACTTTTTGACGCAACATCTCCAAGTTTTGAATGTGCTGTGGGTGTGAGCCTTCTTGCCACAACTGATAATCGCGATCATTCTTATGATGCAGTTTTGCGAAAGTCAACTGCTTTAATGTGCTCTCTCTTCCAGCCACTTTTAACCAGTCAATAATGCTTCTAGCACTGTAGGATTTAAATCGCGCAATTTGTCGGCTTAAACTTTCTCCAGAGACGACCAGATGAAGATGATTTTCCAAAATCACGTAAGCGTAGATCAGAAATTTTTCTTGTTGGTGTAAATGCCCCAATGAATTAAGCACAATTTGTGCAGCCTGTGTGGAAGCAAAGATAGGCAGCCAGTTTACAATTGTGCAGGTAACAAAATGGGGGGTAGATGGTTCTAGAACTTGATATCGGCTTCTGGTCACAAGAGGTTATTTCTGAAAATCTTTCTTGGCTCATGTTATCAGCAGCGGCGGGAATAAGGAAAGAGAATAGGACGCGGAGCGTTCAAATATACGTTCCCACGCGGAGCGTGGGAACGAGAAAACCTCTTTCCCTCTAGTTCCCACGCTCCGCGTGGGAACTAGAAATAGTTTCCAACAGAAAACGCGTAGAAGCATCTAAGTACTCTGCCGGAAACTCTTTTTCCATTATAGTCATCTTTAAATCTTGAGACAACCGTTTGCCTAACTCCACGCCCCACTGGTCAAAGGGATTGATACCCCATAAAACACTCTGCACAAATACCTTGTGTTCATAACAAGCAAGCAACATCCCCAGAGCGCTAGGCGTAAGTTGCCGTAAGAGAATCGTATTGGAAGGCCGGTTGCCAGAATGAATTTTGTGGGGGAGAAGACGTTTTTTTTCACCTTCGGAAACTCCTTTCTGTTTGAGTTCCAAGGTAACTTCTTCCTCGGTAACCCCAAGGGCGAGTGCACGGCCCTGGGCCAAACAATGCGCAAGCGTTAGGCGATGGTGTTCTTCGGATTGTTCCAAACTTTGGGTGGCGACAGCAATAAAATCTGTAGTAAAAAATCGAGTCCCTTGATGGAGCAATTGGAAAAAAGAATGCTCTGCTTTCATCCCCACTTCCCCAAAAACGAAGGGGCTTGTGGTCGTACGCACGGCTTCCCCAATTTCAGTAACGCTTTTCCCTAAACTTTCCATTTCAAGTTGCGCTAAATAAGCGGGCAGTTTCTGCAAACGTTCGTCATAAGGCAGGATCACGTGCGCTTGTGCGCCCCAAAAACCAACATTCCAGGCAGCCAAAAGCCCCATCATAACGGGAATATTCTGTTCAAACGGCGCTTCTTGAAAATGCTGGTCAACCCGTTGTATGCCTTCTAACATTTCGAGGAAACGGTCCATCCCAAAGGCAAGTGCAACCGGTAACCCCATTGCAGAGCTTATCGAATATCGCCCTCCCACCCAATCCCAAAGATAAAACTGCCTGTCTTTTAAAATGCCAAAGTCTTCCATAGCCTCTGCATTGGCGGAAACTCCTACGAAATGTTGCCGCCAGGCGTCGGGTTTCCCCGTTTGTTCTCTTAACCATTCTCGAACCGTACGAGCTAAAATAAGCGTATCCTCTGTTTGAAAGGACTTAGACGATAAAACAAACAGCGTTTGCTCAAAATTCAGTTTTTGTAACAGGCGATGAAGATAAATCCCATCTAAAGAGGAAATGCAGTACGAAGTCATATTCGGATGCCGATATTCTTCTAAAGCCTCTAAGCATAATGAAGCTCCTAAATCCGATCCGCCCACCCCTAAATTGACAATCGTCTGAAGGGGACGGCCCGTAGATCCTAGAAGTTCTTGTGTGTGACATTTATGAACGAAAGCCTCCATCTTATCGAGTTCATTTTTTATAAGCTTGGAGTGTATTGCTGCACTCCCACCTCGCAAAGCCATATGTAAGGCGGGACGCTGTTCAGAAAGGTTTACGATAGCCCCACCCGCGAGATCTTGGATACGAGAAAAAAGATTTTTAGTTTTAGCCCACTCCACTAAAAGTTGGAGTGTCTCAACGTCCACTAAATTTTTTGACCCATCTAATACCAAGTCACCGAGTGATAAAAAAAAATCTGAACGATCAGAAGACAAAAGCGTTCTTAAAGAAGTAGAAGCAAGAACGCGTTGTTTGTGTTTGAGAGTTTCTAGCAGGCTGTTCGACATTATTAATGAATTACAATTGCAACCATTCGTGCACATTTTAACCTACATTTTCAGCGATAAGAATTAGAAATTGGGCAAAACAATCTGTAAAATTTCTCTCACCGTTACTAACCACTAACCACTCCACTTGATGTCTGTCCCACCCGACAATCTTATTCTCTCTTTGTCCAACGACTGGAGTGTGATTAGCCTCTCTGGAGCAGGGGTCGAAACTTTTTTGCAAGGGCAGCTTGCGAGCGATCTTCTGATCCTTACGGAAGAGAAGGGCAGTTTAAGTGTGTTGTGTACAGCAAAGGGGCGAGTTGTCAGTACATTCTTGCTTTTTAAAGCCGGGGGTATTTTTTATCTGCATTTACCAAAATCCATGGTGTCTTCCGTTTTAAAAGCTCTAGGAAAGTACAGCATTTTTTCAAAAGTCATATGCAAAGACGAAAGTGATGAACTCGCGATCTTGGGGGTAGGAGGCACCATCGTAAAAGAAGTATTTGCCCCCTCTTTTAAACTTCCAGAGACGAGTTTTGAACAATCGGTAAGCGATCTCCTTCGAGTGATACGATTGCCTGGAACATTGTCACGTTTTCAGGTTGTGGCGCCTTTTTCAGTTATTCACCTCTTTTTAGAGAAGGCAAAAGCATTTCCGTTGACGCCCTATCAGATTTGGAAACGATACGACATTTTAGAAAAACTGCCTTGGATTTATCCAGCCACCTCAGAGCTTTTTCTTCCTCAAATGCTCAATCTTCAAACATGGGGTGCAGTCAGTTTCACGAAAGGGTGTTACTTAGGGCAAGAGATCATAGGAAGAGTGGAAGCACGAGGAGAAGTAAAACGACGTCTTGTTTTAAGGCAAATGCAGGGTTCATTGCCTGTGCCTGGAGCACCCGTTTTAACGGGATCGCAAGAGATAGGAACCATCGTAGACGCCTATGAGGGAGAAGAAGGAAAAGTGTGCTTTTTGGCCGTGGTGCACGATCGCTTCTTGGAACATCCGCTTAGAATTTAGGCTTTGGACCCGTATTCTCAATAGTAATCTCTCACTGATGGGTGGTTCACTGTGTATTTTCCGCTGCCTGCTGCTCGCATTTGTCCCCTGCGCTCCTAGAATTTTTCAGGCCGCACGCAGTCGGCATCCTGCCTCCAGCGTGCTAAAAATGCATCCTGCATTTTTACCTGAAAAATTCTACGTCGCTCGGGGACGCTCGCAAAGGC
>JACQPQ010000051.1 GCA_016207405.1 Gammaproteobacteria bacterium
CATCAGTTATCGAGTACCCGAGTTACCAATGAGCACGTGATTGGCCATTTGAAGCGCTTCAGAATTATTGCTGACAAATACCGAAACCATCGAAAAAGATTTAGCCTACGCTTTAACTTAATTGCTGGGGGTCACAACCATGAGCTTAAATTCTGAGGAGGTTACGCAAGAAGTCTGTTACTTCCTCCAAAAATAAGGGGTAAAGAGAACAAGGATGGTAAAAATTTCCAATCGTCCTAAAATCATGGCAACACTTAGAACCCAGGTGCTGAAGTCAGAAAGGTCCCCAAAATGGGCAGCGACAGTTCCTAAACCGGGTCCTGTATTAGTTATACAAACGGATAAAGCTGAAAACGCAGTGACTTGATCTACGCCATCGGCAACTAGCAAAATCAGCATCAGAATAAAAAGAAAAACATATGCGGAAAAGAACCCCCAAATTCCCTCCATAACCCGGGCAGAGGCGGCTTGTGTTCCGATCTTAATAGAAAAATACCCATAAGGGTGGATAAGCCGCTTGACTTCTCGAACACCCTGTTTAAAAAGCATCATGACACGCAAGACTTTTAGTCCTCCTGCCGTAGAACCTGTGGAACCGCCTATAAAAGTAGAGAGAATCAAAAGGAGTGGCATAAAAGAGGGCCAAACAGAAAAGTTAGTACTGGTAAATCCCGTGTTTGTCATTATGGAAACCGCTTGAAACAAGCCATGCCGTACCGCATAAGTGACATCAAAGAGGCCAAAAATCCAAAGGCCACTGATGGTCAGTAGAATGAGCATACAAAGTATCAGAAGGTGTGTCCGAAATTCCGAATTTTTCCAAAATAAAGCTACATTCTTTTGCCGCCAGACAAGAAAATGGAGAGAAAAATTCGTTGCGCCACAAAACATGAAAAAAACAGCCGTAAGCTCAAGCAGAGAGTTATTAAAATAAGCAAAGCTGGCATCGTAATTTGCGAATCCTCCAGTTGCTATGGTTGCAAAACTATGGGTTACAGCATCAAATAGATTCATGCCTAGAGCCCAATAAACCAAAGCGCAGACAGCCGTTAAGCCAATATACACATACCACAATGTTTGCGCGGTTTCTTTGATTCGCGGGGTAATTTTCTCAGATTCAACCGGGCCTGGCTTTTCCATTCGATACAGCTGAAGTCCTCCCACCCCTAGCATTGGAAAAATTGCCACTGCTAAAATAATAATGCCTAATCCGCCTATCCAGTGTAGTTGTTGTCGATGATATAAAATGCTTTTGGGTAAATATTCAATTCCGGCCAGCACCGTAGAGCCGGTTGTGGTAAGGCCAGAAACCGCTTCAAATACGGCCTCTGAAAAAGTGTGCGTGGCGAGTTCTTGTGAGAAAAGAAAAGGAAGTGCAGAAAACAGGCTCAAAACTGTCCAAAACAGAGTCGCTAATAAAAAACCATCTCGTATACGAAGTTCTGTCTTTAATTGTCGAAATGGAAGCCAAAGGATAACTCCAGCGATACCCGTTATTAAAAAAGAAGTGATAAATTGCATTTCATGGTTGTCGTTCGATAGCCATGAAACACCCAAAGAAGGCAGAAACGTTGCAGAAAGCAGGACAAGAAGAAGCCCAAGAGTTTTGATAACGATGGCGTATTGCATAAGCTATGAATGCGGTGTTGCGCGTACTTGGAAAAGAGATTCCACTTTGTGGATGTACCGCTTGTCGATAAGAAAAAGAACGATGTGATCTTCGGCTTGAAGCGTAATATCTTGGTGCCCCATAAATACCTTATCACCTCGGACAACCGCCCCAATCGTGGTTCCGGGGGGAAGTGGAATCGCCTTTAGCTTTTTGCCAATAACATCTGAAGTTCGACTGTCACCATGAATAACCGTCTCAATGGCTTCTGCAACACCATGACGCAGCGTATAGTCTTTGACGACGTCGCCTTTTCGAATATAGGCTAGAACGCCGCTAATCGTAACCTGTTGGGGGGATAGGGCAACATCAATGGCGCTCCCTTGTATGAGTTGGATGTAGGCGGTTCGATTGATTAACGCAATGACCTTTCGTGCTCCCAAGCGTTTAGCAAGGAGCGCAGAGAGAATATTGGCTTCGTCATCATTCGTAACGGAACAAAACATGTCAATTTCTTTGATATTTTCATCGAGCAAGAGCGTTTCATCTGCAGCGTCTCCGTGGAGCACGATGGCGGTATTTAATTCCTGTGAGATATGATGGGCACGTTTTGCATTGGCTTCTATAATTTTTACCTGACATTTGTGTTCTAGCGCCTCCGCAAGCCTAAGCCCGATATTGCCACCGCCTGCAATCATGATGTGTTTGTAGGGTTTTTCACTTCCACGAAGTTCTAGGGTTGCGCGTTTCGTATGTTCTGTTGGGATGAGCAAAAATACCTCGTCATTCACTTCTACAACCGTTCTTGCCTTGGGCATGATAGGCTGCCCTCGGCGATAAATCGCAACTATCCAGGTACCAATGCCAGGCAAGTGTTCCTTGAGTGTTTGAACCGTGTGCCCCACTAAAAGTCCATTATGATAGGCCCGCATAACCGCGAGCTGAACTTTCCCATTTGCGAAGTCCAAGATTTGCAAGGTGCCCGGATATTGGATTAAACGAAATACGGTATTGGTTACCAATTGCTCTGGACTTATCAAGATATCAATAGGAATGGCTTTTTCTGAAAAAATCTGTGGGTAAACCAAAAATCCTTGAGAGCGAATTCTGGCAATTTTGGTGGGAATGTGAAAAAGATTAAATGCCACCTGGCAGGCAATCATATTCACTTCATCATGTGTGGTAACTGCCAATAAAATTTGTGTTTGTTCAGCTCCTGCCTGTTTCAAAACATCGGGATAAGCATACTGTCCACAAACGGTGCTGATATCGAGGCGTTGCCCCAAATCTTTGAGCCGTGCTTCATTCTCATCAATCACAGTAACATCGTATCCTTCTTGAACCAGGTTGGCTGCAAGCGTCTGTCCGACGATGTCGGAGCTTAAGATAAGAATTTTCATAAGAAGTATCCAAAAGGTTTTCTCATATCTTGAGGTTCTTGAGGAAGTATTTTCTCCTCCGCCGATCGCAAAAGTGTCCCTGTGCTCCTAGAATTTTGGGTAACAGTCAGTTTCATAAGGCATTAACTAATGAAGTTAAATGATGCATGAGACTGCCTGCGGTAATCCCTAGCTCGCCATTTTGGGCAGCCTTATCCCCTGCTTTGGCGTGCAAATATACACCCAATTGACTGGCTTTGGGCAGGGGAACGCCTTGGGCATGAAGTCCTGCTATCACGCCGGTTAAAACGTCTCCCATCCCAGCAGAAGCCATCCCGGGGTTCCCACGGTCGCAGAGGGAAAGGGTTTTGTTTTCATCCAAAATCAAAGTTCCATTGCCCTTTAAAACAACACATCCGCCATATTGCCGTTGCAGGGCATAAATGGCGGAAAATCGGTCATTTTGAACCATCTCGGCGGTTTTGTGTAACAATTTTGCGGCTTCTCCTGGATGTGGGGTTATGACATGCTCTGCCCGATGAGAAAATCGCTTTTCTTGGGCTAAACAATTAAGGGCGTCTGCATCGATGATAAGAGGAAGAGGGCTTTTTAAAAGGGTGCGGAGCATGTTTTTTGCCCACCGGTCTTGTCCTAATCCCGGTCCCACTGCAACAATAGATACGCGCTTTAAAATGGAAGACAACTCGCGAGCGGTTTCTGCGGTGTGGCACATCAATTCAGGGCATGCCAAATAAAGGAGATGTGCCGTTTCTCGTCGGGTGGCAACACTCACCCGCCCTGCCCCAACCGAGAGAGCCGCTTCCCCCGCCAAAAGAGCGGCGCCTTGCATACCGAAATTTCCTCCGACAATGAGCACATGTCCAAAGAATCCTTTATGTGCGGATCGGGATCGTTTGGGAAGCGTTCCTTTAAAAGCCGCATCCACAAGACGAAAACAGGCGGGGGGAATAGATGCAAAAAAAGAGGAAGGCACTTGTAGGTCGTTCCATTTTAAGATGCCCGCATACTGAGGCCCCTCTGCCGTAAATAAGCCTTGTTTTAAGACGATAAAGGTTGTCGTTGCCGAAGCGCGCACCGCTTTGCCCATTGAAGCTCCCGTAGAAGCGTGAATACCAGAAGGAATATCTATGGCGAGAATAGGCTCCTCAGAATCATTCATAGCCTGAATCGCTTTTTGATAGTCGGCTCTTACCGCTCCCTGGAGACCAACGCCGAGCAAAGCATCCACAATAACCGTTGGATGTGAAAACGTTTGCCCTTGATAAGAGAGAAGTTTTACCCCATTGGCCATGAGAGCTTCAAGGTGGGTGCGTGCTTCTGGTTTAAGGGATTTTGGATTTCCAACTTGGTAAACCATAACGGTAAAGCCTGCTTGGTGTGCCAAGCGAGCTAGGACGTACCCATCTCCCCCATTATTACCAGAACCACAGAGGACCGTGATGGTTTTGACTTCCGGCCATGTGGACGTGAGCGTCTTAAAAGCAAAATATCCTGCTCGCTCCATCAAAACGACAGCCGGAATGCCTTGTTGTACAATCTCCCTATCAATGCGCGCGACTTGTTCTTGTGTGTAAAGTTCTTGGGGGAGAGTCGATCGTTCCATGAAGCGTTTTGAAGTCAATTAAACAGCCGATGTATGACATCCAAGATGTTACACCGAAAACCACATCCCATCCGAAATAATCCAATCCAAATGCCACTATGAATAAGTATAATGAACCCCAAAACAAAGCGATAGGAAAGTTTAGCGGATTTGTGCCGAAGGAGAAAAATGGCGAGGAGCGCGCCCGGCCATCCTCCCGCAAGTTCTAAGGTATGCAGGGTGGCTTCGCGAACCCTGTGACGGTTTTTGCGAGCCGCCTCCTTGTCGAAAGCGTAGACCATGAAAGTCAAGAGGCTCATGGTGGTATACCATAGTAAAGGTCCTGGAAGAGGAACTTGTTTGGCGGCTAAAAAGCTCACAAACGCAACGCCAATCAAAGCAATCCATATCACGCGTGCTCCCTCGCAAAGTGCGTTTTGCGAAAATCTACAACGAGATCTGGAAAGTCCGTAAATACACCCTCTACCTTCCATTCAGAAAGAAATATTCTAAGAAGTGCTTTGAAAGAATGAGCATATTTAGGCAGCTCATCTTTTCGAAAGGTGTACACATGAACCTGCAATCCTGCTTGGTGAGCGTCATGAACGATATGGGGATTGACAACGTAAGAAGGATAATGGTCACGCTCGTCTTGAATTTGATAGAGCCAAAGCCCAATACCATCGGCATACTGAGCAATCGTTTTTAAACCAGATGGCATTAGCATGGCTTCGTAATCGGGGCCTATGTTCCATTCATTAGGGCCCAGGAGCTGAATCATGGGAAGACTGCTTTTCTCTTCAAAACGCAGTTTTTGGAGAACAGAAGGTTCAAAGCATTGTAAAAAAAGGTTTGCTTTCTTATTGTGATATCCATATTGCTTGAGCACGGCGAGCACGGTTTTTCCGAGATCGTACCCTCGTTTTTCATGGAAAAGCGGTTCTTTGAGTTCTGGATAAAGCCCTATTTCCCGGCCTGTACTGGTGTTGAGCCCTTGAACCCGTTCAATTTGTTCACTGAGAGTTGGAATCGTAAAAGAGCCTTTTTGAACAGGGAATCGTTGTGGATAAATCACTTGTCCCTTTTCGTCTGTACGTTCGTGTACGCTAAGCGTTTTGATTTCCGATAGAGTCAAATCAATAGCATACCAGTGGCCATCCGACTGGACTTTTTGGGGGAAAACTTCTTGAACGTTAGTCGTGTATTCCAGATAAATATCGTGAAGAATAATGGGAATATTGTCTCGTGTCAGAACGAGGTCGGGTTCAATAAAATCTGCGCCCATGGCATAGGCCATAATGGTGCCTTCCAAGGTGTGTTCAGGGAGGTAGCCTGAGGCGCCCCGGTGGGCAATGACAATAGGAAGTGTTTTTTGCATTTTCTCTAGCAAGGGGACAGGCCCTAACTGTAAACGTCCACCCACCCCATTGCAATTTATTTTTGGTAACTGCTTACACCTTCCACACCATTCAGTGAGGTGTCCCCTTTGACGGAGTAGTTACTGTAGACGAAGAATTTGATTGTGGTAAAATCTTGTCGCGTGAAGTAAAACGCTTGCCCCATATGTTAGAAAATTACGTCCCCATACTCTTTTTTATCCTACTGAGCCTTGCCTTTGGGTGCGTGATGGTTGTGGCGGGTCGGTTGCTGGGGCCCCATAAACCTAGCCCCGAAAAGTATTCTCCCTATGAATGTGGGTTTCCCCCGTTTGAAGATGCTCGGATGAAATTTGATGTTCGATTTTATCTCATCTCTATTCTATTCATCATTTTTGATTTAGAAATTGCCTTCTTGTTCCCATGGGCCGTGGTATTTAAGCAAATAGAAGGGACGGGAATAGTGGCTATGGTCATTTTCCTTGCCCTTTTAGTGATAGGGTTTATTTATGAATGGCGAAAGGGGGCCTTAGAATGGGAGTGACTACTCAGAACATTCTCAGAATTGCACAAGAACGCCCAGTTTTGAGCCAAGGTTGGATGAAAAATCGACGAAAAAGCGCAGCATACATGGAGTATGTGAGCATTTTGAGGAGATTTTTCGTCCAAGATTGGCCAAAAATGGGCGTTCCAAACTACAGGGTGAATAGTTAGGAATGGGAATAATCGAAGGTACATTTGAGCAGGGGTGGTTTACCACCACCCTAGATAGCCTTATGAACTGGGCAAGAACGGGATCTCTCTGGCCTATGACATTTGGTTTGGCGTGTTGCGCCGTCGAAATGATGCACGCAGGAGCTTCCCGTTACGACTTAGACCGCTTTGGTGTTGTTTTTAGGCCAAGTCCCAGGCAGTCCGATGTCATGATTGTGGCGGGTACGCTGGTTAACAAAATGGCACCTGCTTTGCGTAAGGTATACGACCAAATGGCAGAGCCTAAGTGGGTCATATCGATGGGATCGTGTGCCAATGGCGGTGGCTATTATCATTATTCCTATTCCGTTGTGCGGGGGTGCGATAGGATTGTCCCTGTCGATATTTATGTGCCTGGATGCCCTCCCACAGCGGAAGCGTTGCTTTACGGAATTATTCAGTTGCAGAATAAAATTCGTCGTACTTCTACGATTGCTCGTGAAGTGACGACGGGCAGTTAGGGGTCTGGGGTGTTAGAACGAGAACAGTTTTTACAGCAGTTACACAATCATTTTCCCTCCCGTATTTTAAAATCTTGTGTCAAAAAACAAGAAACCACCCTCGTGCTCTCAAAAGAACATCTGATTTCTGTTTCTCTGGAATTAAGAGATCTCCCTTCTTTTGCTTTTGAAATGCTGATTGACCTCGCGGGAGTGGATTATTTAACTTATGGACACACCGAGTGGGAAACCGAAACGAGTACGGCAACAGGCTTTAGCCGAGGGGTAAACGGATCAGAAAACCCAAAAGATTTAAGTCAAAAGTTCCCTGCACGATTTGCGGTCGTCACTCATCTATTATCGTTAATCCATAATCGCCGTTTACGCTTAAAAGTATTCCTTTCCGACGGGGAAAGCGTTCCTTCGCTCGTACCTGTTTGGGCGTCTGCTAACTGGTTTGAACGGGAGGCATTTGATTTATTTGGAATCGGGTTTGAGGGGCATCCCGATCTGCGTCGAATTCTAACCGACTACGGTTTTCTTGGGCATCCTTTACGTAAAGATTTTCCGCTCATTGGTAAGGTGGAAGCTCGGTATGATGAGGGAGAAGCGCGGGTTGTCACTCGGCCAGTCAGTATTACCCCTCGTGTAACGGTTCCGCGTGTGATCCGCAGAAACCTTGAGACGACGGACAATACACATGACTGAAGTTCGCAACTACACCGTTAACTTTGGTCCCCAGCATCCTGCAGCGCACGGCGTTTTACGTTTAATTTTAGAACTAAATGGAGAGGTGATAGAAAAAGCCGATCCGCATATTGGTCTTTTGCATCGAGGGACAGAAAAATTAGCCGAGAGCAAGCCTTACAATCAGAGCATCGGATATATGGACCGTCTCGATTATATTTCCATGATGGCAAACGAACATGGTTATGTTTTAGCAATAGAAAAGTTACTAGGAATTACCCCCCCCATTCGTGCCCAATATATTCGAGTTTTATTTGATGAAATTACACGTATTCTAAACCACTTGTTTTGGTTGGGGGCGCATGCACTGGATTTGGGCGCCATGACCGTGTTCTTGTACGCTTTTCGAGAGCGAGAAGATTTACTCGACTGTTATGAAGCAGTGTCTGGAGCCAGAATGCATGCAACCTATTATCGCCCAGGAGGCGTCTATCGCGACTTGCCAGAAACCATGCCACAGTACAAATCTTCTCGTTGGCACGATGAAAAAGACACCGCAAAACGAAATGCAAATCGAATGGGCAGCTTGCTCGATTTTATTGAGGATTTTACGAACCGCTTTCCACAATACGTTGCCGATTATGAGACGTTATTGACAGATAACCGAATTTGGAAGCAACGAACAGTTGGGATTGGGGTGGTTTCGAAAGAGAGAGCCCTGCAGCTTGGATTCACGGGCCCTATGTTGCGAGGAAGTGGGGTCGCCTGGGATCTTCGTAAAAAACAGCCTTATGAAGTGTATGGGGAGCTGGAGTTTGATATTCCGATTGGAAAAACAGGAGACACCTACGACCGTTACTTGGTTCGAATGGAAGAAATGCGTCAATCTAACCGCATTATCAAACAGTGTGTTGACTGGCTGCGTAAAAATTCGGGGCCAGTGATGGTGGAAAATTATAAAATAGCTCCTCCGAAGCGGGAAGCAATGAAGGGTGAAATGGAAGGTCTCATTCATCATTTCAAGCTTTTTACGGAAGGGTATTGCCTACCGGAAGGGGAAGTTTATGCGGCTGTGGAAGCGCCCAAAGGAGAGTTTGGAATTTATCTTATTTCAGATGGCGCCAACAAGCCTTATCGCCTCAAAATTCGCCCTCCCGCCTTTGTGCACCTTTCAGCCTTAGATGAAATGTCACGCGGGCATATGTTAGCGGATGTTGTCGCTATTATTGGTACGCAAGATATTGTATTTGGAGAGGTAGATAGGTAAACCAACCATGGGATTTGTTATTTCACAATCTGAACAAGAAGAAATTGACCGCTGGCTTCTAAAATATCCGCCTCACCAAAAACAGTCTGCTGTGTTGCCGGCTTTAAAGATTGTTCAAGAAAAAAATGGTGGGTGGCTAGCCACGGAACATTTGGATGCGGTGGCGGATTACTTAAGTTTACCCAAAATAGCGGTGTATGAAGTCGCGAGTTTTTATTCGCTTTTTGACTTAAAACCGGTGGGCAAACATAAAATTTATGTGTGTACCAATGTCTCCTGCATGCTCGCGGGTTCAGAAACCATTGTGGGCTATCTTGAAAGACGTCTGGGTATAAAAATGGGAGAAACCACACAAGATGGGTGTTTTACTCTGAAAGAAGCGGAGTGTCTTGCGGCGTGTGGAGGCGCTCCCGCCATGCAGATCGATAACACCTATTATGAGAACCTCACACCAGAAAAAATAGAATCTATTTTAGCGGGGTTGAATGGATAACATCGTTTGCTTTCGGACGCACCATTTAAATCCTCCCTGGTCTTTGCAAAGTTATTTAAAGGTGGGGGGATATAGCGCTTGGAAGCGCATTCTTGTGGACAAGGTGCCGAGGCAAACCATTTTAGCGTCTATTAAAGCATCTGCATTGCGAGGAAGAGGGGGGGCGGGGTTCCCCACCGGTGTAAAGTGGGGCTTTATCAAAGCAGAACTGCCGGGTCAAAAATATGTTGTGTGCAACTCAGATGAAGGGGAGCCTGGCACTTTTAAAGACCGGGAAATCCTTCTCATGAATCCCCACCAAGTGATTGAGGGGATGTGTATTGCAGCTTATGTGATGTCAGCAACGGTAGGATATAACTATATTCGAGGAGAATTCTGGGAGCCGTATCAACGCTTTGAAGCCGCACTGGAAGAAGCTAAAAAAGAGGGCCTACTTGGAAACAATATTTTTGGATCGGGGTTTGACTTTCATCTACACACCCACTTAGGGGCAGGCGCATATATATGTGGGGAAGAAACCGCGCTGATTGAATCCTTAGAAGGAAAAAAGGGGTTCCCGCGCTACAAACCGCCTTTTCCTGCAACTTACGGGCTGTACGGTAAGCCCACAACTGTCAACAATACTGAAACTTTTGCCTGTGTTCCGGTTATTTTAGAAAAAGGCGCCGAATGGTTTTTGAAGTTGGGTGTACCGGGAAATGGGGGGACAAAAATTTTTAGCATTTCTGGACATGTCAACAAACCGGGTAATTATGAAGCACCCTTAGGCATTTCTTTTCAGGAACTTTTAAAGAAGGCGGGGGGTGTGAGGCAAGGGCATGCTTTAAAGGCGGTTATTCCAGGGGGTTCTTCGGTTCCCGTACTGCCGGCAGAGGTCGCAAGCACTCTCAACATGGATTATGAATCGTTGGCCAAGGCGGGATCTCTCCTGGGAGCGGGTTCCATTATTGTGATGGATGAAACGACCTGCATGGTAAAAGTACTGGCTCGAATTGCACACTTCTATACCCAGGAGTCATGTGGGCAATGCACGCCATGTCGTGAAGGAGCAGGATGGTTATGGCGTATAGTACATAGAATTACCCAAGGACAAGGATCTCTAAAAGACATTGAATTATTAGAAGACGTCGCTAACAAAATTATGGGGCGTACGATTTGTGCTTTAGGAGATGCGGCAGCCATGCCCGTCCTCTCTTTTATTCAGCACTTTCGGGAGGAGTTTGTTTATTACGTGCAGCATGGGAAGTCGGTGGTTTATTCCCAAAGAACCTCGAGATCTAGAAAATTTTTGGATTATTCAGGGGAAGTTGGTGGTTTTATAAGTTTCGGATGAAATATGGTCAATTTTGAAATCAATGATAAGCAGTATAGCGCTCCTGACGGTACGCTGATTATTCAGGTTGCTGACCGGGAACACATCGCAATTCCGCGTTTTTGCTATCACCCTAAACTGTCGATTGTAGCCAGTTGTCGCATGTGCCTGGTTGAGGTTGCAAAATCCCCAAAACCCTTACCTGCTTGTGCCACGCCAGTTGCCGAGGGCATGAAAATTTGGACGCATTCTCCTTGTGCCTGTGATGCTCAAAAATCTGTAATGGAATTTTTATTGATCAATCATCCGCTCGACTGCCCTATTTGTGACCAAGGGGGGGAATGTGAGCTTCAAGATCAAGCCTTGGAATATGGAAAAGATGTTTCTCGCTTTACAGAAGGCAAACGGTCCGTAAAAGATTTGGACATTGGGCCGCTCATCAAAACGGATATGACGCGGTGTATTCATTGTACCCGTTGTGTTCGATTTGGAACTGAAATAGCCGGAATGCGCGAGCTTGGGGCAACAGGAAGAGGAGAGCACATGGAAATTGGCACCTTCTTGGAACAAACCGTAGATTCGGAAGTTTCAGGAAATGTGATTGACTTATGCCCTGTGGGCGCACTCACTTCTAAACCTTTCCATCATAAAGGACGCGCCTGGGAACTTCAGCAGGTTGCCTCTATTGCGCCGCATGATTGTGTGGGATCGCATGTTTATGTTCATACCCTTCGTGGGGAAGTCATGCGTGTGGTTCCAAGACAAGAAGATAGCATTAATGAAGTATGGATTTCCGATAGAGATAGATTTAGCTATTCAGGGCTTAAAAGTCCTGACCGTCTTTTGAAGCCTTTGATTAAGAAAAATAACGAGTGGGTGGAAACCGATTGGGATCTGGCGCTTCAATTTACAATAAAATCGTTGCAAGCGATCCTTGAAAAGGAAGGGGGACGCTCTGTAGGGGCATTGGTTTCCCCTTCTGCAACGTTAGAAGAATGTTATTTGGCCCAAAAATGGCTAAGAGGAATGGGCATAAGCTCTATTGACCATCGTCTTCATAGAATGGATTTTTCTTGCGATTCAGGAGGGCCCTCACCTTGTCCAACTTTTGGACTTGCGCTCACCGAACTCGAAAACGCTGACACGATTTTGTTGATTGGCTCTCATCCCCGCACCGAGCAGCCCCTTATCAATCATAGGCTTGCAAAAGCTGCGAGAAAAGGCGCCCAGATCATCATGGTGAATCCTATTCAATATGATTTTAATTTTAAGGTTGCCGCCGAGTTAACGCCTTCTGGAGGCCAGTTATTACACCCTTTGCTTGGAATTATGAATGCGCTTCTCTCTCAAAAAAATGAGAGGCCTCACTTTGCATGGCTTACCCCGTTCTTAAAAAATACAGTTTCTACACCAGAAGAAAAGCAGGTTGCAGAATGGCTGGGAAGGGGCAATAAGAAGGTGGCTATCTTTTTAGGGCTCCAAGCTCAAGCGCATTGGCATGCGTCAGCCCTTCAGTTAGTCGCTGAAGCCCTTGCGCTTTTTTGCCAAGCCAGCTTAGGGTATCTCACGGAAGGTGCTAATAGTGTTGGGGCGTGGGTTTCGGGTGTGCTTCCAGATCAGGGGCCAGGGGGAATTTCTTTATCAGAAGGAAAGGGTTTGAATGCGCACAGTATGGTCAAAACTCCACTCCCAGCCTATGTGCTTTTCGGGGGTGTGGAGCCTGAATTCGATTTAGCCAATACAGTGGCTGCACGGAGGGCCTTATCAGAAAGTGCTTTTGTGGTTGCGTTTTCTCCTTTTCGGGGGGGCATGTGCGAGCAATACGCCAAAGTGATGTTACCGATAGCCGCTTATACGGAAACGGAAGGCACTTTTATCAATGGAGAAGGGCGCTGGCAAAGTTTTAATGCCGCCAATCCTCCGCCGGGAGAAGCGCGTCCGGGTTGGGAGGTTTTGCGCGCACTCACTGCTTTATGTGGAGGACCGGGATCTCTTTATTCTCGTTCAGAAGAAGTCCGCGATGAATTAAAACACATTGTTCAAAATGTTCCGTCCGTTACACTTCCCAGTTTAGAACAACGCTTTCGAAGAATAGAGCCTATTTTAAGTGAATCAAAAGAAGGACTACGGGTTGTCACAGAATGGCCTATTTATAGAGTGGATAGTCTCGTTAGGCGTTCGAAGCCTCTTCAAGACACGGCGGCTTCTCCCCTTTTTAGAGCGCGGCTCAACCCGAAAACAGCGAGTCTTTATTCTATTAAAGGAGAGAATAAAATGAGGATTCGTCGTGAAGGAGAGTTTGAGTGCATCCTTCCAGTCGCAGTGGACAAAAAAATTCCTGAAAATACGGTACATATTGCGTCCGCCCTCGAAGGAGGGGGAAATATGGGTCAACAAGGGGCTGTCCAAGTATTTTTGGAGTCGAATAAAGATGCGTGAATGGTTAATACAAAATTATCCCGAATGGCCCATTTTGTGGAAGGTGGTCTTGCCGGTTGTTACCATTGGCATTTTTTTTACGTGTCTCCTTTTATGTGTGGCTTATTTAAGTCTCCTTGAACGGAAAGTCATTGGATATATGCAAGTCCGGATTGGTCCAAACCGAGTGGGGCCTTTTGGGTTGGGGCAACCCATTGCAGATGTTTTAAAGCTCTTTTTTAAAGAAATTATCTTTCCTAAAGCGTCTAATTTTTATCTTTTCATTGTGGCGCCTATTTTGGCGGTGGCGCCTGCGCTTGCCGTGTGGGCGGTGGTGCCTCTCGGTGAAAAATGGGTATTTGCCGATATCAACATAGGCCTCCTTTATATTTTAACTATGAGTTCTCTTGGCGTATACGGCATTTTGATTGCGGGATGGGCTTCTAATTCTAAGTATGCGCTCCTCGCTACCCTGCGTTCTGCTGCGCAGGTCGTTTCCTATGAAATTGCTATGGGGTTTGCGCTGGTTGGGGTCGTGATGGCAGCAAATTCTTTAAATTTACGAGAGATTATTCAAGCGCAATCTGGGAGCATTCTCCATTGGTATATGGTTCCTCTTTTCCCGCTCCTCATTGTGTACTGGATTTCTGCGGTTGCCGAAACCAATCGAGCGCCTTTCGATGTCGTGGAAGGAGAATCAGAAATAGTGGCAGGACATCATGTAGAATATTCCGGGACTGTTTTTGCAGCATTCTTTCTTGCAGAATACGCCAACATGATTTTGGTATCTTCCGTCGCTTCTATCTTGTTTTTGGGGGGATGGTTGTCTCCTTTTCAAGGAATACCCGTTTTAGAAACTTGGTTTCAGGATGTGCCAGGCCTCATTTGGCTGGTAATAAAAATATGTGGATTTTTATTGTTGTTTTTATGGTTTCGTGCCACCTTCCCTCGGTTCCGTTATGACCAAATTATGCGGTTGGGTTGGAAGGTGTTGATCCCAATTACATTAATTTGGATTTTTGTGGTGGGGGGGTTGCAAGTTTGGAAAGTAGGTCCTTGGTTTACGTAATCATCCATGCTCAATTGGCTTAAACAATTTTTAAAAAGCATCGCCTTCTGGGAATTATTAAAGGGGATGAGGGTTACGGGAAGACACTTTTTTGTAAAAAAGATCACTATACAATATCCCGAAGAAGAAACTCCAAAATCGCCTCGATTCAAAGGGCTGCATGCGCTTCGCAAGTATCCGAATGGAGAGGAACGATGTATTGCCTGTAAATTATGTGAAGCGGTTTGTCCTGCAGTCTGTATCACGATTGATTCCGATGAGAGTTCGGATGGGACGCGGCGGACCACGCGGTATGATATTGATTTGTTTAAATGCATTTATTGCGGATTTTGTGAAGAAGCCTGTCCGGTGGATGCTATTGTTTTAACCTCCCAGGATAAATATTGTTTTGAAAATCAGGGGGAGAACATCATGACGAAAGAAAAACTACTCGCAATTGGCGATCAGTTTGAACAAGAAATTGCGAAGGATAGAGAGGCTGATCGTTCCTATCGATGATGAGATTATGGAAATAAATATCGAAAAAATTCTGTTTTATGGTTTTTCAACCATTTTATTGGGATCTGCGACGGCGGTTATTTTTTCTCGTAATTCAGTAAGAGCTGTGTTGTTTTTGGTGCTTGCTTTTTTTGCGTGTGCGGGGCTGTGGCTACTTCAGCAGGCTGAATTTTTAGCCATTACGTTGGTGTTGGTGTATGTCGGAGCGGTGATGGTTTTGTTCTTGTTTGTCATCATGATGCTCGATATCAATGTGGCGACAAAGGAGGCGCGTTTGGTTCGCTATTTTCCCCTTGGGATCTTAATAGCCGCTCTTATTGTGAGTCAGATTATTTGGATTTTGTGGAAAGGAGGAAGTTGGGTGGGCATTCAGGGCGATATGAACCCAGGAGAGAGTAATGTGAGTGCAATCGGAAAACTTCTCTACACGGATTACATTTATCCTTTTGAATTGGCAGGGATCATCTTGTTGGTTGCGATTGTCGCGGCTATCAGTTTGGCGTTTAGAGGGAGACGCAGGGGAACAAGGGGACAGAAAATTAAGGAGCAAATAGCGGTACGCTCGCAAGATAGAGTTACTCTGGTTTCTTTAAAACCAACCATTCGTAAAGATCTCTAATGATTACATTATCGAATGTTTTAGTGGTCAGTACGCTGCTATTTGGAATTAGTCTTGCAGGGATTATTTTAAATCGGAAAAATTTAATTGTGTTATTGATGTGCTTAGAGTTAATGCTGCTTGCCATCAATACTAATTTCATTGCGTTTGCGCACCATTATGCTGATTTAGCAGGGCAGGTTATCGTATTTTTTGTGTTGACGGTTGCCGCGGCAGAGTCTGCGATTGGACTCGCGCTTTTGGTGGTATTCTTCCGGGCTCGCCAAACCATTCGGGTTGATCAATTGAATTCTCTGAAAGGATAGCGTATGCAAACAGTTTGTATCGGTATTATTTTAGCGCCTCTTCTGGGAGCCGGTATTGCGGGACTTTGTGCGCTTTTAGAACAAGGCAAAAAAAT
This sequence comes from Gammaproteobacteria bacterium, assembly GCA_016207405.1. Taxonomy (GTDB): domain Bacteria; phylum Pseudomonadota; class Gammaproteobacteria; order JACQPQ01; family JACQPQ01; genus JACQPQ01. Next base: position 15,924 of record JACQPQ010000051.1, read on the forward strand.
CGCAGCTCTTTCGGCGATAGGGGGTGTTGCGCTTTCTTTCTTTTTATCACTCATTCTTCTTAAAAACTTGTTATGGGACGGCGTGGAATTGCACGAAGGAGAACTTTACACCTGGGGGATTGTTGGAGGCATTCAATTTCAATTTGGTTTTCTGATTGACCGATTATCCGCTGCCATGATGGTGGTTGTGTCGTTTGTCTCATGGATGGTGCATGTGTACACCCTCGGGTACATGAAGGAGGACCCCGGATATTCACGGTTCTTTAGTTACACGGCGCTCTTTACTTTTTTTATGCTGCTTTTGGTATCTGCCAACAACTTCTTACAGTTATTTTTAGGATGGGAAGGTGTAGGGCTTGTTTCTTATTTACTCATTGGGTTTTGGTACCATCGAGAAAGTGCCAATGTGGCTTCCATGAAAGCCTTTTTAGTCAATCGGGTAGGAGATTTAGGATTTTTATTGGGAATTGGAGTTATCCTCTTGGTATTTGGAACGTTAAATTATCAAGAGATTTTTGAGCAAGCGACAAGAGGAGATATTGCAGGACAGGCTCTGCAGCTTTTTCAAGGTCACCATTGGCAAGCCATAACGGTGATTTGCATTTTGTTATTTATTGGGGCTATGGGGAAATCTGCCCAAATTCCTTTACATGTATGGCTTCCGGATTCCATGGAAGGTCCAACCCCCATTTCGGCCTTGATCCACGCAGCCACCATGGTAACGGCGGGTGTGTTTATGGTGGCGCGCATGTCGCCTCTTTATGAGTTGTCCCCGGTTGCTTCGAGTGTCGTTTTGGTGGTGGGTGCTACGACGGCCCTGTTCATGGGAATACTCGGTGTTGTTCAGCAAGACATTAAACGCATTATTGCCTATTCGACTTTGTCGCAATTGGGGTACATGATGGCCTCGCAAGGGGCATCGGCTTATGCGGCAGGCATTTTTCATCTCTTTACGCATGCATTTTTTAAAGCGTTGCTCTTTTTAGGGGCAGGTTCTGTCATTATTGCTTTGCATCATGAACAGAACATTTGGAAGATGGGTAATCTCAAACGTTACTTGCCGATTACCTATTGGACTATGTTGGTTGGAGGGCTCGCTTTAATTGGGTTTCCGGGGTTTTCGGGGTTTTATTCTAAAGAGATCATCATTGATGCAGTTCGTCTTTCTTCTTTACCCGGAGCATCCTATGCATATTGGGCTCTTTTCATTGGGGTATTTTTCACAGCCCTTTACACCTTCCGTTTGATTTTTGTAGTGTTCCATACCCATGAGCGGATGGATGCGAGCGTTCGTGCACATCTTACGGAGCCTGGGGCTTCTGTGTGGATCCCTCTCATTATGCTGGCGATCCCTTCTCTTTGCATTGCTTGGTTTGTGGGAGATGCTCTGCTATTTGATGGGTACTTCAAAAATTCTATTGTTGTCGATCCGCTTCATGATGCGCTCCCGAGAATAGCGCACCACTACCACAGCGTTATGCATTTTGCTTTACAGGCGCCCATGACGCCTCTTTTTTGGGTCATGACCTTGGGGATCTTCACCGCATGGTTTTGTTATGTTAAGCGCCCGGAGATCCCTGGCTTAATCATCCGTCGGGTAGAAGGGTTGCATCGTGTTTTGCTTAGCAAATATGGATTTGATGCTTTTAACCAAATTGTGTTTGCAGCGGGTGGGCGGCGCCTAGGCCATGTTTTATGGCAGGGAGGAGATCAAAAGATAATTGATGGTTTTTTTGTGAATGGTTCGGCAAAAAGCATACAAATTTTGTCGGGCGTTGTTCGGCAGTTACAAAGTGGTTTTTTGTATCATTATGCTTTGGCTATGTTGGTGGGTCTCCTTGTGTTTTTACTATGGATGTAATTACTCGTTATGATTGAATGGCCTCTGTTAAGTCTGCTGATCTGGCTCCCCATCACGGGGGGGATTTTTATTTTATTTTTTTCGAAGTCAGAGTGGATAAATCCTCGTTGGTTCGCGCTCTTTACGGTCGCCGCGACGTGGGCGCTCTGTGTGCCGCTCATCCTCTTTTTTGATCGAGACGCATCGAATATGCAGTTTACGGAAACGGTGTCTTGGATCCCAACTTTTAACATTCACTATGCCCTAGGGGTAGATGGGTTTTCGGTGCCTCTTATTCTCCTTACCGCATTTTGTACATTGCTGGCTGTTCTTGCGGGATGGAAGTCCATCCAGAAGCATGTCGCACAGTATATGGCAGCGTTTCTTATCATGATGGGGCTTATGCATGGGGTGTTTGCTGCGCGGGATGCCATCCTGTTTTATATGTTTTGGGAAAGCATGTTAGTTCCCATGTTTCTTATCATTGGGATTTGGGGGGGGGACAATCGCGTTTATGCAACCATCAAGTTTTTCCTGTATACCTTTTTGGGTTCTATTCTGATGCTGGTGGCCTTGATATATCTTGGAATACAAGCGGGAGGATTCTCGATAGAAGACTTCCAAAAAATGCCACTCGGCCTCACAGCCCAGTTATTTATTTTTATTGCTTTTTTTATGGCTTTTGCGGTTAAGGTGCCGATGTGGCCGGTACACACTTGGTTACCGGATGCTCACGTCGAGGCGCCAACCGGAGGTTCGGTTATTTTGGCTGCCATTATGTTGAAAATGGGGGCGTATGGATTTTTGCGGCTCAGTTTGCCGATTGCGCCGGATGCGAGCCTGCTCCTCAATAAGTGGATCATTGCGCTTTCCTTAATCGCTATTGTTTATATTGGCTTTGTATCCCTCGTGCAAAGAGACATGAAAAAGCTGATTGCTTACTCTTCTATTGCACATATGGGTTTTGTGACGCTAGGGCTTTTTGTTGGGTATTTATTGATAGCAGAACAGCGTTCGGTTGAAAGTATGCAGTTGGGTATAGAGGGCGCTTTTGTGCAAGTGATTTCACATGGGTTTATTTCAGCAGCTTTGTTTTTGTGTGTGGGAGTCCTTTATGACCGCATGCACAGCCGACTGATAGGAGATTACGGGGCTGTAGTGGATCGCATGCCCATTTTTGCAGTTTTTTTTGTGTTATTTGCGTTGGCTAATTCCGGGTTACCGGGCACTTCTGGATTTGTGGGGGAATTTATGGTGATACTCTCTACACTTCAGGCAAATTTCTGGATAGCTGCTTTGGCCGCTATAACCCTTATTGTGGGAGCAGCCTACAATTTGTGGCTAGTGAAACGGGTTATATTTGGTCAAGCTTCGCATGGGGGCATATCTTCCCTAGAGGATATTGATTTTCGAGAGTGTGTGATGTTATTGCTTTTAGCGGGCGCCGTTCTTTTTGTAGGCTTATATCCTGCAGCGCTTCTTAACCTCATGCATACTTCTGTGGATTCCTTATTACAGCAGATGATGCAGTCTAAGATAGGATGAAGGATTTAGGATGAAGGATTTAGTTTTGTAGGGTGGACTTTGCTCCCGTAGCGAGCGGTCCACCTTACTAGGATTTATGCTTTATGATGCCATTTCATTTCAGTGACTTTCAGTTTTTCCTCCCAGAAATTTGGGTAGCGGGTGCCGTTTGTGTCATTTTACTTGTAGAGTGCTTTGACTTTAAAGAGAAACACAAGTGGATCTATGGACTCACGCAAGCCACTCTATTAGGCGCTCTTCTTTTGACGCTTCCTTTATGGTGGATGGAAAAACGCGTGGTATTAAATGGTATGTTTGCTGCAGACAAATTAGCAACCGTGGCTAAAGGGATCATTTATCTTGTAACCGCCATGGCTTTGGTGTACGCGCGGGAGTACGTCCACGTACGAAATTTTGAAAAAAGTGAATACTACGTGCTGACGTTAACTGCGGTACTCGGCATGATGGTTATTGTTTCTGGGGCACATCTTTTGAGCCTTTATTTAGGCATTGAACTACTTTCTTTGTCTTTATATGCTCTTATTGCTATGCGCCGTGATTCCTCGCTTGCTCTAGAGGCGGCGCTTAAATTTTTTGTAATCGGCGCACTCGGATCGGGATTATTGTTATATGGTATTTCAATGATATATGGGGTTAGTGCACATCTAGACATTCGTTCGGTTGCAGAGTTTGCTGCTGAGACAAGTGAATCCCGGTTAATGTTAATGTTGGGGGTTGTATTTATTATATCCGGGCTTGCATTTAAGCTTGGATCAGTTCCCTTTCATATGTGGGTTCCGGATGTTTATCAGGGCTCTCCGACTTCTGTAACGGCATTTATCAGTAGTGCCCCTAAGGTGGCCGCTTTTGGTTTGGTCGCAAGATTTTTAATGGAAGCTTTCCCCGTGTTGCATGGCGAGTGGCAGCAATTTCTTCTTATCCTTGCCATTTCGTCCATGGCTCTCGGCAATATCATTGCGATTGCCCAGACGAATATCAAACGGATGCTGGCTTATTCCGCGATCACGCATATGGGGTTTTTCTTGTTGGGGGTACTTGTCGGAACAGGGCAAGGCAATGCGGCGGCGTTGTTTTATATTATGGCTTATGTGCTGATGAGTTTAGGCGCCTTTGGTATGGTGATCTTTATGAGTCGTGCGGGAGTTGAAGCAGAAAAAATCGATGATTTTAAGGGATTAAATGCGGTGCATCCTTGGTATGCTTTCATCATGATGGTACTTATGTTTTCGCTTGCCGGGGTTCCACCCACCGTTGGATTTTATGCCAAGCTTTCTGTGCTGAAGTCTATTATAGATGTTGATATGGTTTGGTTGGCTGTCGTTGCTGTCATTTTTGCGCTTATGGGAGCTTATTATTATTTGCGAGTGGTAAAAACGGTTTATTTTGATGCGCCGGGGAAAAATTTGGAGCGTTTTGTTCTTCCTCCGCGGGACCTTCGCGTCGTTTTGAGCTTAAACGGTCTTGCAATAATAGGATTGGGTTTATTTCCTTATGGGTTAATGCTGTTATGTCAGCAGGTGTTTGCTTAGGGCCTAAAAATGTTCGATTTGTTGTGGGAATGTGTTATCGTTATGTGTTTTTATAAGGAAGTAAAAGAGGAACTTTGTCTCATTCAAATGAAGGGTAGGGTGTTCTTCTGCACCATTCGAGAAAGACAATTTGAAGAACGGTGCGTAAACGCATCCTACATTTGAAGAAAATTCGAGATAAGAGTTCAAAAAGGGTAGAGGTGTTTTAATCATTATTTTTATGAGGAGAAAAGAGGTATGAGTCACATTAAACTATTGAGTGCAGTTGCTTTAAGCGCTCTTTTATTGCTTGTAGGGTGTGGTAAAAAAGAAGGGGAAGCGGTGGGCGTGGTCGGCGATGAAATTCTGGTCGGCGAATTTGGATCTATGACTGGAAATGAAGCCACTTTTGGTATTAGCACTCACCAAGGTATTGAGCTTGCGATTGAGGAAATCAATGCCGCTGGAGGGGTGAAGGGTAAAAAAATTAAACTCATTTCTTTGGATGACCAAGGTAAACCAGAAGAAGCCGTCACTGCTGCGACCAAGCTGATTACCCAAGATAACGTGATTGCGCTCTTGGGCGAAGTGGCGAGCTCTCGTTCGCTTGCTGCAGCGCCGATTGCTCAGCAGTATAAAATCCCAATGCTGTCACCGAGTTCTACTAATCAGAAAGTAACGGAAGTAGGCGACTATATTTTCCGTGTGTGCTTTATTGATCCATTTCAGGGCACGGTCATGGCAAAATTTGCCCATGATCATTTAAACGTAAAAAAAGTGGCCGTCATTTATGATGTGAAGTCCGATTATAGCGTTGGTTTGGCCAAGTTCTTCAAAGAAACCTTTACAGGTTTGGGTGGAGAAATTATTGCAGAACAAACCTATTCGGGAAATGACATCGACTTTAAAGCGCAGCTTACTTCCATCAAAACTGTAAAGCCAGAAGCTATTTTTATTCCGGGATACTATACCGAAGTGGGGCTTCTTGCTCGGCAGGCAAGAGGGTTGGGTATTGAAGTTCCTCTCTTGGGGGGAGATGGATGGGACAGTTCCAAGCTGTATGAAATTGGACAAGAAGCCATTATGGGCGGGTATTTTAGCAACCATTACACGACGGACAGTGATGATCCTCGTGTGCGCCAGTTTATGGAAGCGTTTAAAAATAAATACACGGTTTTTCCAGATGGGTTAGCCGCAATGGGGTACGATGCAGCTAAAGTGCTTGCGGATGCGATTGAAAGAAGCGAATCGCTTACTCCTGAAGGCATTCGTAATGCTTTAGCAACTACGAAAGGCTTTGCAGGTGTAACGGGTGTTATTACGATGGATGAGAATCGTAACCCAACCAAATCTGCTGTAGTGGTGCAAGTTGCAGGAACAACTAATAAATACGTAACAACCATTCAGCCTTTATAAGGACAAAATCCCTCTGCCAGGCGAGTTTAAAGGCAGAGGGACTTCATAAAAATAATTATGCCTTGTTTTTTGAGGCATAATTACTTCTTGGACGATTCAGCTGCTGTACCGAAAAGTAAATTGTTCATCCTCATCCTATGGAAGAATTTTTACAACACGTTATCAATGGGGTAAGTTTAGGTAGCATTTATGCGCTGATTGCGTTGGGCTATACCATGGTGTATGGCATCTTGCAGCTCATTAACTTCGCGCACTCGGATGTTTATATGGTTGGGGCGTTTGTTGGTTTCTATGCTGCTCGATTTTTGAATATTGCTGATTCTCCAAGCTATACTAGTTTTTTTACCATTCTACTCATTGCGATGGCGGGGTGCGCTCTCCTAGGGTTTTCTATTGAGCGATTTGCCTACAGACCTTTGCGAAATGCTCCTCGGTTAAATGTGCTGATTACAGCGATAGGCGTCAGCTTGTTTTTAGAATATACCGGCCAGGTTGTTTTTGGTGCAACGCCGCAACTGTTTCCTAATATTTTAGAGGATTCCATTATTTTTTCGTTTGGTGGCGCGCGAGTGACCAAAATGGACGCGACCATCCTGGTGACAGCAGTGGGGTTGATGATTGTATTACGGCACATCATTCAAAATACGCTCTTGGGTAAGGCGATGCGGGCAACCAGCTTTAACCGACACTGGGCAAGCTTAATGGGGATATCGGTGGACCGTATCATTAGTATGACTTTTATTATTGGATCTGCTTTAGCTGGGGCGGGGGCAGTTTTGGTGGGCATGAAATATCCTAAGATTGAACCTTTAATGGGGGTTATGATTGGATTAAAGGCCTTTGTTGCTGCGGTGCTTGGAGGTATTGGGAACATTCCGGGTGCAGTACTGGGAGGTTTGGTGATAGGGATTGCCGAGGAATTTGTCGTTGGATACATTTCAAGTACCTATCGAGATGCGCTTGCATTTAGCATCTTGATTGTTATTCTGTTATTTAGGCCAGCGGGGTTGTTGGGGAGATTCTCGGTCGAGAAAGTCTAAATGCACACGATACGTCGTACATTTGGCTTACCACTTCTTATGTTGGTCGTCTTTGGGGTGCTGGATTGGTTTTTCCCTAAGATGTTTGACCTTTACATCCAAACACTCATCATCTATTGCGGTATCAATATGATACTTGCTGTCAGCTTAAATCTCGTGAATGGCTTTACGGGCCAATTTTCGATTGGACATGCGGGTTTTATGGCTGTAGGCGCTTACATCAGCGCTTTTTTAAGTGTGTCTTTCCCAAATTGGGCGGGCCCTTTTATAAACCTTAATTTTTTCCTAAACACGGTGATTGGAGGGTTATTTGCAGCGGTTGCGGGCTATTGCGTGGGGTTACCGAGTTTGCGGTTGAAAGGAGATTACCTTGCTATTGTCACCCTAGGGTTTGGGGAAATTATACGGGTGCTCCTTCTTAATGTAGACGCAGTGGGGGGGGCACGAGGATTATATGGGATTCCAAAATACAGTACGCTCTTTTGGACGCTTACCTGGGTTTTTATATGTTGTTTTACAATTGTACGCTTGATGCGTTCAACACATGGGAGAGCTTTTCTAGCTGTTCGAGAAGACGAAATTGCTGCAGAAGCGGTGGGCATTCCTACGACTCGATACAAAGTCATTGCTTTTGTGATCAGTGCTTTTTTTGCGGGTATTGCGGGAAGCATTTTTGCGCACTTTCTTTCTTATTTAAATCCAAGTATTTTTACGTTTTTAAAGAGTTTTGATGTCGTTGTGATGGTTGTGTTGGGGGGTATGGGGAGCATTAGTGGGAGTTGTGTTGCCGCCATTCTTATTACGCTTTTGCCAGAAGCGCTGCGCCCCTTGCAAGAAATTACAAAAATTGACTTTCGAATGATCCTCTATTCTCTCACTTTGATTGTATTGATGTTGACAAAGCCTCAGGGCTTATTTGGGAGCTTGGAAATTAGCGATCTGTGGAAGAAATATGTCAGACGTTCTGCTTCAAACTAAAGACGTCAGTATTCGTTTCGGTGGGCTTGTTTGCGTTAGTAAATTTAATCTTACGGTTACTCGTGGCGAGTTGATTGGCCTTATTGGGCCCAATGGGGCGGGGAAAACCACCGTATTTAATATGTTAACGGGGGTTTACACGCCTACGAGTGGGGATATCCGTTTTTTGGGTGAGGGAACGGAAGGGATCCCTCCGTGTGAGCTTTCTAAACGAGGAATTTCCAGAACCTTTCAGAATATTCGTTTGTTTAAACAGCTTTCGGTGCTTGACAACATTCGAATCGCAGCACATCAGCATACTTCTTATACTTTACCGGAAGCCGTTATCCTTTCGAATAGGATGCTCCTTCAAGAAAAACACATTCTTGAGAAAGCATTTGAGCTTCTTAAGATTTTCAATCTTGGCGAGCGTGCCTATGAAGTTGCTGGGTGCCTTCCTTATGGTCAACAGAGACGGCTAGAAATTTTAAGGGCATTGGCGACCGATCCACAATTAGTATTGCTAGATGAACCTGCTGCAGGGATGAACCACAAAGAAACGCAAGCTCTGATGGAAACCATAGGGTTTATCCGAGCAAAATTTGGCATTACCATTTTACTGATTGAGCATGACATGAAATTGGTTATGGGTATTTGTGAGCGTATTCTAGTATTGGACCATGGCATCACGATTTGTGAGGGCGATCCTAAAAAAGTTCAGTCTGATCCAAAAGTAATTGAGGCTTATTTAGGCACGAGTCAAGATTAAGTTGTGTAGGTCAGATAGCGTACGCACAGAATCCGAAAAAATGAAACTCTTTAGCAGCCGCCCTACAAAATTCAAGTAATTCATCAGAATGATAAGTTTGGTCGGCGACCACATAATCACTTTGTTTCCCAGCCAGCCATTCACCTTTTAATTTCGCTATGGCAGCGAGCGTGTTTTTCTTGACGTATGGTTGTTTTTACCTATAATTTACGTGCAGTACACATTTTTTGAGATCTGGGCATGGTAGAACACAATTTACATAAGATAGGAAGGAGAGAAGCGGGCTACCAAGAGCTAATCACCCGGTTTCAGTTGGATGTCATCCCAAACTGGCATCAGTCCTATGTCGCCACCGGAAACTTCCACAGAGTTGCTACAAATGGCGCTGTGACCGAGGAAACCTATTCTTCCAAGTACTGGCCTGGAAATACGTTGGGCGACCATCTTGAATTCGCGCTCAAATACGACGGGACGAATTTGGCCATCTTAAGTAGCGTCTTTGATGTGGTACCGCAAAAGGAATTCCAAGAATATGTCGCGTCCAAGCCGAGAGGAAAATATGCACGACGGTTGTGGTATCTGTATGAACTTCTGATCCGATCGACCCTTCCAATCAATGACCTGAAAACGGGTGGATACATCGACCTTCTCGATCCAGAGCAATACTTCACGGTTACCCCTCCTCGCCCGATTCGTCGCCAGAAGATCAACGATAACCTGCTTGGTGGGGTCGAATGCTGCCCGACGATCCGGCGCACAAACACTCTTCGTGGTTTCGAGAAAGCAGATCTAATCGAACGATGCAAAAAAGTAGTAGCTACCTATTCGCCTGAACTGCTGAAGCGGGCTTTGAGTTACCTCTACACCAAGGAAACGAAATCGTCCTTCGAGATCGAACACATCAAACCGAACTCGACCAGAATTGAGCGGTTCATTGTGATGCTACAGCTCGCCGAAAAGGAAAACTTCTGCGAGAAAGAACGCCTGATTGATCTGCAAAACCACATTGTCGATCCACGGTTTCAGGACTCGGACTACCGCAAGATCCAAAATTACGTTGGGGAAAGCGTGGCGTGGCAACGTGAGAAAGTCCACTTCGCCTGTCCAAAACCAAAAGATCTGGAGTCTCTCATGAGAGGCTTGATCGCGTCGCATGAACGGATGGATAAAGGCGGGGTTCACCCCGTGGTGCATGCGGCAGCGATTGCCTACGGATTCGTGTTTCTCCATCCTTTCGAGGACGGAAACGGGCGCATCCATCGGTTTCTCATCCACAATATTCTCGCCAGACGAAATTTCACGCCCCAAGGGATCATGTTCCCAGTGTCGGCTTCGATGCTCAAGGATCCATCCAAATATGACGCCTCACTGGAAGCGTTCTCTCGCCCGCTGATGCCACTCGTCGAGTATTCCCTCGACGAGAATGGATGCATGACCATCGAGAACGATACGGCGAGGTGGTACGCTTATATCGATATGACATTTCAAACTGAGGCATTATTTCGGTTTATCGAACACACCATCGACACGGAACTCGTCGAAGAACTGTCATTCTTGGCCCAATACGACGAGACCAAGAAGGCCATCCAGGGAATCGTGGATATGCCAGACCGGAAAATCGACCTATTCATTCGATTCTGCTTTCAGAACAACGGTCGCCTTGCTACACGAAAGAGAAGCAGCCAATTCGATTTCCTGTCTGACGACGAAATCACGTCCATGGAGCAAGCGATTCAGCTCGCCTATGGGAATCGCCTAAAATAAATCGTAACTGCTCGCTAACTAAGGCGTCATTGGATTGAATTCAGTCGTTCTAGCGTACCCACATCGTTCCAGATCCCCGTATAGACTTCAGCCGTTACTTTCTGTGCGGAAGTGCCTTTTGCAGCTTGGGTGAGGAGATGCGATAAAGAAAACACTTTTTGTGAGTGCCCTCTAAAAAAGGCACAAGAATATAATCCTATGCCACTCATTGTAAAACGAGGTCCTGCTAAAGAGAGTGCGCCGTCAGAAAGTGCGTAGTCTCCTCTGGGGTTGTGAAGAGGGTTGGGGACCAGAATCACATGGGCGTCCGAGATTTGTTTGGTCGATAAAGTTTCAAACGGGTAGTCCGTCCAAATGTCACCATTGACTACAATAAAAGGATCTGGCTCTAAGAGAGGCAGTGCTTTGACAATCCCGCCGCCTGTTTCAAGAGGACCTTCTTCTTCATGTGAATAGTAAAGAGTGAGGCCAAAGCGGCTGCCACTGCCCAGCGTTTCGTAAAATAGATGAGGGAGATGTGCGACGTTCACCACCACCTCATGGCATCCGGCTTTAACTAACGCTTCTATGTGATATTCGATAAGGGGCTTTCCTTTCACTTTTAACAAAGGTTTGGGGGTTGTTTCCGTAAGAGGCCACATCCGCTCCCCTCGTCCTGCGGCTAGAATCATCGCTTTCATAATTTTTTTAAAGCAGCAAGATGTTGCCTGTAAGAGGCAAGCGTACTTTGAGCGGAGCTGAGTTTTTCTTCTTCTTGTCGGACGATATCTGGTGGGGCGTGCGCTCTGAAATGACTATCGCTTAATTTTTTTTGAGCAGCTTCCACAGTTTTTTGGTGTTTGACCATGTTTTTTTCGAGCCGGGCGATTTCTTTAGTTTTATCAACAAGCCCGGCAAGCGGCATTAAAACTTCAAGTTCACCCAATAAATGAGAAGCTGCAGGAGGCACTTCTGCATTAGCCTCTACCCAAGAAATGTTTTCTATTTTAGCCATTGTTTGGATCCAGGCGCTAAAAATTTTGAATTGCTCTTTATCCGAGACGGTGCCAAAACGAAATAAAATAGGAACCGTTCTTGCGGGTGAAACATTCATTTCAGAGCGGAGGGTCCGTACGGTAGTGATAACACTTTGTAGCCAGGCGATTTCAGACAGCGCTTTTTTGTCGACAGGGAAGTCTTGGATCTCAGGATAGGGTTCAAACAGAATGGTAGCGCCTTTTTTGCCAATCTTAGGGGCGACTTGTTGCCAGAGCGCTTCCGTAACAAAAGGAATGAAAGGATGAGCGAGGCGCAAAAGCGCCTCAAGGGTTTCAAGTAAAGTTTTTTGCGTTTCGTTGGGAAGCTGTTTTGCAAACTCAATATACCAGTCGCAATACTCATGCCAAATAAAGTGGTAGAGCGCATCTGCTGCCCAATCAAATCGATAGGTTTCAAAAGCGGATCGAATCTGATGAATAGTTTCTCCAAGCCTGCTTTGGATCCAACGGTTAACAACGTGTGATGGATTTTCTTCTTGGGAGTCGCTTTGATGCATCAACACATAGCGAGTGGCATTCCATAATTTATTGCAGAAGTTTCGGTATCCTTCAATACGACTCAAGTCAAACCGAATGTCCCGCCCTGTTGCGGCTAAAGCACAAAAAGCAAACCGTAGTGCATCGGCGCCAAAGGCTGGAAGCCCATTTGGGAATTGCTGCCGAGTGCGAGAAGCTATTTTTTCGGCATCTTGTGGACGCATGAGATGTGCAGTGTTTTTGATGACAAGTGCCTCACAGTCAATGCCATCTATCAAATCGATGGGATCTAAAACGTTTCCTTTTGATTTGGACATTTTGTGCCCTTCGTGATCACGGACAAGACCATGAATGTAAACTTCTTTAAAAGGAACTTGGCCTGTGAATTTAAGCCCCATCATGATCATGCGCGCCACCCAGAAGAAGATAATGTCAAAACCGGTAACAAGGACATGGGTAGGATAAAAAGTTTTCATGTCTTCCGTTGCTTTGGGCCAACCCAGGGTTGAAAAAGGCCACAGGGCGGAAGAAAACCAGGTGTCTAACACATCTTCGTCTTGCTTGAGAGGGGCTGTTGTGGGCAGCTGATATTTTTGTCGAATCTCTTCCTCACTTTTACCCACATAAATTTTATTTTCGGAGTCATACCAAGCGGGAATGCGATGTCCCCACCACAGTTGCCGACTGATGCACCAATCTTTGATATTGTGCATCCAGTCGAAATACGTTTTTGTCCAGTGTTCTGGAACAAATCGGATCAATCCTTTTTCTACAGCAGCAATAGCCGGCTCGGCAAGGCCTTGGACGCGGACGAACCACTGCTCTGTCAAATAGGGCTCGATGACAGCATTCGTACGAACACTTTTAGGAATTTGAGTGATGTACTCAACCGTTTTTTCAAGCAGTTGGGCGGCTGCTAGATCTTGTAGGATATGCTTTCTGGCCACATACCGGTCAAGATTTTGATAGCGAAGGGGAACGGTGCTATTCAGTTTTGCGTCGTTCGTAAAAATATTAAAAAAAGGAAGCTCATGTCGCTCGGCCACCTCATAATCGTGAAAGTCATGGGCAGGCGTAATTTTGACACACCCACTTCCGAAGGTTCTTTCCACCGATTCGTCCGCAATAACGGGAATAATTCGGGAGGTCAAGGGGAGGGCGATTGTTTTACCGATGAAGCGTTGATATCGGGGATCTTCTGGGTGTACGGCAACGGCGGCGTCTCCTAATAAGGTTTCAGGCCGCGTGGTGGCGACGGTGAGGGAGGAACTATTGTCGGTTAAAGGATATCGAATGTGCCACAGCGTTCCTTTCGTTTCTTCTGTGACGACTTCTAGATCAGACAAGGCCGACTGGAGAATAGGGTCCCAATTAACGAGGCGCTGGCCTCTGTAAATAAGCCCCTCCTCATACAGCTGAATGAAGACCGTTTGAACAGCTTCGGAAAGGGTTTCATCCATCGTAAAGCGCTCGCGCGACCAGTCGACAGATGCGCCCAAGCGACGCAATTGCTCGGTAATGCGATGACCGGAGGCTTCTTTCCACTCCCAAACCCGGTTCACAAAAGCCTCTCGACCGAGTACCTTTCGGCTTGTGCCCTCTTGTTCTAAGAGCCTTTCAACGACAACCTGGGTGGCGATGCCGGCATGATCAGTTCCCACTTGCCACAGGGCTTTGTCCCCTTGCATTCGGTGATAACGGATGAGGAGATCCATGAGGGTATTCTGAAAAGCATGCCCCATATGCAAAGATCCCGTTACATTGGGCGGTGGGATCATGATGCAATAGGGTGTGCCTTTCCCCGTTGGAGCAAAGAAATTCATGCGCTCCCAAATTGAGTACCAGTGCTGTTCGATGGATTTGGGATCGTAAGTTTTATCCATTTAATTTCCACTTCTTGCGGTGTGCAGTTTTCTTTCACAAATGCCAGATTTTTGCCATTCGCAAGGTGCGCAGGCAGTTTTAAATTTTTCGAGGGTCATATGCTGCTGGATGCGCTCCCTTGCTTCCCCCCAGGTGAGCTGCATTCCGTTCTTCAGGTGTAAGATTTTCGCATGGGCTTGGTCCAAAATTTGAATTTTTTCTTGAGTATTACAAAGATCTTCTCGACGATGTGGGCAGGGGGTGCAGATAGAATCTGTTCTATCCACGACTTCAATTAGCGTTTGCTTGCCTGAAGGGGCGTTCAGTTGTTTAGTGATCTGAGCGAAGTTTTGGATAAAGCGAGGAGAATAGCCTGCCCCTTCAAACCCGAGTGCGCACAAAAAATGATGGGGCCTAAAGTGAAGGGGCGCTTGTGGGTTCTTCAGCGACTTCTCCAAAACCTCGGCACAATTAAAGCAAGGGCCAATAACTTTAAAGGCTCTGTGAAGAGAAACGGTTGTACACCCGTTGCAAACGCGCCCTGCCAACCGATATGGAAGGTCAAAACTAAGAGGCCGGATAAAAAGATAATGAAGGCTCCGATACAAGCCGCAATAAAGGTCCCCAAGAAGTTCTTCGCTAAACCGTGCTCTGCTAAATATCCGGAAACGTAAGCGGCAGGCAAGAATCCCAATAAATATCCAGCGGTAGGGCCCAATAAAATGTGAGGCCCTCCAGAAAACTCAGCAAACAGGGGAACTCCTGCAAACCCAGCTACGAGATAAGCCAGCACTGTGGAAGCGCCTAACCGTGAACCATAGAGAAGCCCCAACAAAATAACCGCACTACTCTGAAAAGTTAAAGGGATAGGTCTTAAAGGGATAGCCAGTTGACCTGCAACCCCCAATAGAGCGGTTCCAATCAAAATGAGCACCATTCTTTTAGTGAGGGTGCTCCTGGTTGAAGAATACAGAATACACTCCAAAGAACGTTGGGTAGAAAATAAAATCATATTCATTCCTCTTTTTTACAGCGGTTGAGAAGATAGGCAACCAGAAGTGGAACCGGTCTTCCAGTTGCGCCTTTTTCTTTGCCTCGGAGCCAAGCAGTGCCCGCAATATCCAAGTGGGCCCACTTGAGCTTTTGAGTGAATCGAGAAAGAAAACAAGCCGCAGTTATAGCCCCCGCCTCCCTCCCCCCTACATTGGCCAGATCGGCAAAGTTAGAATCCAGTTGTGTAGAATAGTCTTCCCATAAAGGCAGCTGCCAGGCACGGTCACCGCGGCACTTTCCTGCACTCACCAGTTCTTTGGCTAGCGGCTCTGAGTTGCTGAATAGACCACTCGCATGTTTGCCAAGCGCAACCACGCAGGCTCCCGTCAAAGTAGCGATATCAATAACGACGTCGGGTTTAAATTGGGCACTATAACTTAAGGCATCACACAAAATAAGGCGGCCTTCTGCATCCGTATTTAAAATTTCTATCGTTTGCCCAGAGAAACTGGTGACGATGTCGCCTGGTCGACTGGCAGAGCCTCCCGGAAGATTCTCGCAAGTAGGAATAATGCCTATGATTTTTAAGGGGAGATTGAGTGTTTTGGCTGCCAATATGGCGCCGAGAACGCTCGCAGCCCCACACATGTCGAATTTCATTTCGTCCATGCCTTCGTCAGGCTTCAAAGAGATACCTCCCGAATCAAAGGTAATGCCTTTACCGACTAACACAATCGGTGGTTGGTCTTTTTTGTCCGTACCGTATTCCACCGTGATCAATTTTGGGGGCTCATGGCTTCCTTTGGTAACCGATAAAAATGCGCCCATTTTTAGTTTTTGGATGTCGGGTTCGTTCAAAATAGTACATCGCATATGGGGATGGTCACGGCAGAGTTTTTGGGCTTCTTCTCCTAGGTAAGTGGGTGTACACAGATTCGCCGGCATATTGCCTAAGGTTTTGGCAAGTGCTACGCCTTGTGCGATAGCTTGGCCTTTTTGAATGGCTTTTGAAGCGAGGGAGAGTTCTTGCCTTCCCCTCACCATCAAAGTCATGCGCTTCAGGCGAGAGGAATTGTTTTTTTTGGTCTTCAGGGAGTCAAAAGTGTATAGCGTATCGCAAATGACTTGAACCGCATAAGAGAGCTTCCAGTCCGTAAGCCTATCTTTAACCACAAGTTCAGGCAAGGTAAAAGTAGCCTCTTTGATGTTATTGGCCATAAGTTTTTGAACGGCAGTTTGTATGGCTTTTCGGAAAGTGTTTTCTTTAAATGCTTTTTCCAAGCCACATCCCACCAGTAATACCCGTTCACAAGAAAGATGGGGAAGATTATAAAGCAAAGCACACTGTCCTTCTTTTCCGGTTAAGTCTCCTCCCTGAAGAAAATTGGAAAGACTTCCTTGGCAAACCTCGTCTAAGCGTCTGGCGGCGAGTGAGAGTTTGCGTTTTTCAAAGATCCCAACGACACAACAGGCTGTTTTTTGCTTTTCGGGGTGACCACTCGAGACATTGAATTCCATATGTTTCTCCCTGTAGGATTGAAGGTTAGGATTCGTCATACACCATGTTGATTATACGGTATCTCTCCACTGAACTTTTTAAAACGACCCTCGCTGTTTTGCTGTTTTTATTTTTAGTTGTGCTCTCCCACAGGCTCGTCTGGGTATTATCCGAAGCGAGCACAGGAGAATTTGGTCGGGAACTTATTTTAACTATTCTGGCGATGCAGATCCCGAAGTTTTTCTCCATTCTTCTTCCCGCTGGGTTTGCTTTTTCTATTTTACTCACTTTGAACCGTCTCGCCAGTCACCATGAAATGACGAGTATTCATATGAGTGGATTCTCTGAAAGACAAATTTTTCATCGTTTGGGAGGGCTTTCCCTGCTCATTTTTGGGATGACGGCTGTTTTTTCTCTGTGGTTGTCTCCTTGGGCAGTGTCATTTCAAGAAAAATTAAAACTCGAACACGCGCATACGCTCTCAAAATCTTTAGTGAACCCAGGTCGATTTCAACAAATTTTGGGACGTTCCGATTGGGTGGTCTATGTGAGAGAGTGGTCGGAGGTAGAGAAAGCCTTGCAGCAGGTTATTGTGTTGAAGGCAACCGTTCAAAACGAGGAAGACACCGAAGTCTTAATGGCTGAAAAAGGCTATTTTGCAAAAGAGCAAGAGGAAGAAAACCGATATCTTTCTCTAAAAAATGGATTTCGGTATGAAGGAAAATTGGGCGCAAAAGATTTCAGGACCACTCAATTTGAAACTTTGATGGTCCCGATAAAAATGGGAAGTTGGCGGCGTTCTTCAAAAAGAAGTGCGCAGCCTACTCCTCTTTTATGGCGGTCCAGTGATAAAGCGGCTCAGGGGGAACTCTATTGGCGGCTTTCTTTACCGACGACTGCGCCTATCCTGATCTTGTTGATGCTTCCATTTGTTCGGTTGAGTGAAAGAAAAGAAAGAATGGGAAGAACCTTTATGGCAGTACTTCTCGTTATTTTTTACTACAACATGCTCATACTGGGCAGAAGCTGGATTGAGCAGGAAAGATTTTCTTTATTGCAAGGATTTGGTTTGATTCATGGTCTTTTCTTAGGTATTGGCCTTATTTTATGGATTCATCCTTTACAATGGGCAGCTTTTAGAAAACGCTTTTTTTAGAACGTCATGAAACTCTTAGACCGATATATTGGCAAAACGATTCTAGAATTTGTAGCCTATAGCGTTCTCGTCGTTATGGGCATTGAGCTTATTTTTGTTTTGGCGGATGAAGCGCATGATTTAGGGGAAGGTCATTATGATATGTTCAAAGTGCTTCAGTATGGTTTTTTGACGCTACCGCGAAAACTCTATGAGCATTTCCCCGTGATCGTTTTATTAGGGGGGCTTTTGGGCATGGGTCGCTTGGCCATGCATCGTGAGGTGATTGCCATGCAAATGGCAACGGTTTCTATTTCTCGAATCATAAAATCCGTTCTTTTCATTACCCTTTTGTGTATGGGTGGTGTGGTGGTGATAGGCGAATGGGTAGCGCCTGCGAGTGAAGCATGGGCTCAGAATATGCGAGCTTCTGCAAAGCATGAGGGGTTTAAAGCGGCGTGGGATGAAGGCGCCTGGGTTCGTCATGGAAATTGGTTTATTTATATTCAAGATGTGTTATCACCGGATGAACTTCGGCATATTACGGCTTATGAAGTCAATGATCTCTTTCGCCTTAAGCGGATTAGAACCATCTTGAGTGCCCAGCACCATAAAAAAGGGTGGCACTTGAAGCAAGTGGTGGATAACCACTTTGAGGCTAACCGGAACCGTGTTGAAAAGAGTGAGGAGCAAATCATAGAAGAATGGATTCACCCAGATGTTTTGGAAGCTCTGGTTGTTAAACCCTCTACCATGTCGAGTGCTGCGCTTTATCATTACGTGCGCTATTTGGAAAACAATCAGCTCGATGCCAGGCGATTTAGACTCGCCTTTTGGAATAAATGGGTTCAGCCGTTTGCAACAGGCGTCATGTTGTTGTGGGCGATGCTATTTGTTTTGGGGCCTTTTGGGAGACATTCTTTGGGGTGGAAAACACTCGCCGGTGGGATCATGGGGTTTGTATTTTTAGTCTCCAATCAACTTTTGGGCTATGTGAGTATGATTTTTCACCTACCTCCTTTCTTGGCTGCTGTATTACCCACCCTCGTTTTTTTTATTGGGGGATGTTTGGTATTGCGAAGAATACGGGGGTAGGGAAATGGGGTACTTAGGATCGGGCAGGATACAGGCAACTGGGCAGAGCGCCACACACTGAGGTTCATCGAATTGCCCTTTGCACTCTGTGCAGAGGATTGGGTTAATTTCATAAATCTCTTTCCCTTGGTCAATTGCTTTGTTAGGACACACGGGGACACAAACATCGCAGTTGATACAATCATCCGTAATGAAGAGTGCCATTACGACCGCCTTCTTTTAGAAAACTTCTCTTTTAAAGCCTGGGCAACGGGTTTGTCAACAAAAGCGGAAATGTCTCCATTTAAAGCGGCAATTTCTCGAACAAGCGTAGAGGAAAGAAAAGCATATTCTTCAGAAGGCGTTAAAAAAATCGTTTCGATTTCTGGGAGTAACCGACGATTCATATTTGCCAGCTGAAACTCATATTCAAAGTCGGAAACTGCTCGGAGGCCCCTCAAAATAATGGGTATTTTTTCAGATCTCGCAAAGTTTGCAAGTAAAATATTAAATCCTTTAACGTGGACATTAGGAAGATGAGCACAAACCGTTTTAGCTAATTTAACGCGTTCGGATAGCGTAAATAAGGGGGATTTTTCTGTGCTTTTAGCAACGGCCACAATCACATGGTCGAAGAGTTTTGAGGCTCGTTCGATAAGGTCCCTATGGCCTTTCGTGATCGGATTGAACGTTCCAGGATAAATTACTTTTTTCGTCATATAAAATTTGCTAATGCCTTCTGACTGTACTCGCAGATCCCAATTTTCTCATTAACATTAAATCGTTAGGGTAGTCAACGATTATCTTAATTATTCTAAAATTTCTAGTTTACAAGTTCCGTGCCTTTTAGGTACGATTAACAAAAATATTTCATGGATACTTCTCTTCACCTTAAACGCATTTTTAGTGAGAGTAAGGAGCTCACAGCAAAAACACTTGAGAACTCATCGAGTGTTATTTTACAGGCCGCAGAGGCAATGGCGAAATGTTTGCTGGCGGGGCATAAAATTTTGAGTTGCGGAAATGGGGGCTCTGCTGCACAAGCCCAACACTTTTCCGCTGAAATGCTTAATCGATTTGAACATGAAAGACCTGCTCTTCCCGCGATTGCCTTAACAACAGACGGCTCTACGCTGACTTCCATTGCCAACGATTACAATTACACAGAGATATTCTCTAAACAAATTCGAGCACTTGGACAAGCCGGTGATTTACTGCTTGCTATTTCCACAAGTGGCAATTCCAATAATATCAATCAAGCCATTCAGGCTGCTCACGACCGTACGATGCAGGTTATCGCGCTTTCTGGAAAAAACGGAGGAGAAATGGCTTCTCTTCTTTATCCAGAAGACGTAGAAATTCGAATTCCTTCTTTCTCCACCGCCCGCATTCAAGAAATGCATCTTTTAGTTGTGCATGGTTTGTGTGGCCTCGTGGATTATCGTCTTTTTAATCATGAACCTCGAGAAGCCCATGCGGTATAAAATTCTTATTTTTGGGATCATTGCAAGCCTCGTCCCTTCACTTTTGCTGGAAGGCTGCGCAGCTACCGTGATTGCCGTTGGCGCAGCCGCAGGCACAGCCATTTTTCTTTCTGAACGCAGAACTTCCGGTGTGATGGTCGAAGACCAAGCGATTGAGCTTAAAATCTTAAATAACTTGCTGATAAAAGGGGAGCCTGGACGGATGGGGCACGTTAATGTCACCAGCTACAATGGCAGTGTTCTTTTAACGGGAGAAGTTCCGAACGAACAAGCTCGCCAAAGAGCGGCGGAAATTGCCAGTAAAATTGAAAAGGTTTCTCGTGTTTATAATGAACTTCGAATTGCAGGGCCGAGTGCTTACCTCACCAGAAGCAGTGATGCTTATATCACCAGCAAAATTAAAACTAAACTGGTGACAGCAAAAAATACGCTTCCCACTCGGATTAAAGTCGTCACCGAAAACGGGGTCGTCTATTTAATGGGCCTTGTAAAAGATTATGAAGCCGAGCAAGCCATTCACATTGCGCGGAATGCAGGTGGCGTTCAGCGTGTTGTGAACTTATTGGAACGCATCCCATCTTAAAGCTGTACTGCGCGCAGTATAACAGGGGACCTCGTGAGAGGCCCCCTGCTCGATTATTCGGCCAACAGCCGGTCGGCCATGTCCTTGACCTGCAGGGAAAGGTTGGGCGTTGCTCGAATGCTTTCAAGCACCGCCTTTACCCTTTCCTGTCGTTTGGCATCCAGCCGTTTCCAGATGCGGAACCCATTCATCAGACGCGCCGCGGTATGGCTGTTAATGGGATCGAGCGTTTGGATTTGCTCGCCCAAAAACACATAGCCAGAACCACTCGCATCGTGGAAGTGGCGGAAATTTCTCACAAACACCCCAATAACCGCACTAACCTTGTTGGGGTTTGTGTATTCAAACTCAGGGTGCTTGAGTAGTTTTTTCACCTCTTCCAGAGTTCCGGGTAAAGGCGAAGACGCTTGCGCCGAAAGCCACTTAAGAATAACGAGGGGTTCATGTTTCCAGTTTTCATAGAAGCCTTCAATAAGAGGTGTTCTATCAAAACACGGAAGATGAACTAAGCTCACAAAAGCGGCGTACCGTTCCGTGAGGTTAGTGGCCTCCCGAAGCTGCTTCCTAGCAAAGCTCTGTGCGACATGGGTGTTTAAGGCCATGAAATAACTCAAGGCCAGATTTCTAATCTGGCGCTTTCCGATAGCCTCTGGCTCCGGTTGATAAGGGCCTTTCACCGCGTTATTGAAGTAGGCCTGATGCCAAGCCAATATCAATTTTTCGGCTAAGGCTTTCACCAGAAAGTCGCGGACATTTGAAATGGCCTCGACGGCTATGACTTTCATTTCCTGGGCCAAGCCCGATTCACTTGGCAAAGTCAAACATTCCGCAACAATCCATGGCGATACGCTAGCGTCCGAGAGAAGCGCTCTGAATGCCTCGACCAGAATCGGCGCGATCACTAATGGGTTACCGTTCTGGTAGTCGGCAACGAGCCGCAGCGCTTCTTGTTTGAGTAGCGTCTGCCCGGCATCCCATCGATTCAGCACATCCGAATCGTGGGTGAACAAAAAGGCAAGTTCCTCGTTGGAGAGGTTTGCCGTTAAGTCTACCGGTGCCGAGAACCCTCGGAGCAGAGACGGCACGGGCTTCTCTGGAATGTCCACAAAGACGAAAGTGTCTTCGGCTTTGTAAAATTTCAGAATTCGACTCGTGGTAGCGCCTTCCTCTTCTTCTTGAAACCTAAGGGGCATTTCCTGTCCCTCTTTATCCAAAAGTGCGACTTCAATTGGAATAGAAAGAGGCTGTTTTTCAGGCTGTTTCGGCGTAGGTGCAACCGTTTGTTTACAATGCAGAGTAAAAGTCTGTCTTTCTGCGTCGTACTCGGTCGTCACAGACACCTTGGGCGTACCGGCCTGGTAGAACCAGAGCCTAAATTGCGAGAGGTTTGTCCTGGTTACTTCTTCCATAACCCGCATAAACTCTTCGATAGTCACTGCTTGACCATCGTATTGTTGGAAGAAGCGTTGGATGCCTCTCATGTAGGCCTCTTGTCCAAGACATTTTCCAAGGGCTCGGAAGACTTCAGCGCCTTTGTCATACACGGTGGCCGTGTAGAGGTTATCGTGCTCCAAAGAACCTTCTGGCGGGACAATGGGGTGTGCCAATGGCCCTTGGTCCTCAGGAAATTGCACTTCCCGAATTCCGCCTACGTGATCGATGCGGGTGACTGGGGAAACAGAATCCCCCATAAACCATTGGGTCGAGAATTCCGTAAAGGCCTCCTTGAGTGCTAGCCACCTCCAGTCGCGAATAGTGACACGGTCGCCTCGATAGTTGTGGAAGAACTCATGGGCCACAACCATCTCGACGTAGAGATAGTTAGGATCTATTGCCGTGTTGGGTGTGGCAAGGAGCGCCGGCGCATTGAAGATATTGAGCGACTTATTTTCCATTGCTCCCGCGTTGAAGTCTTCAATGGCCACCAGGTTGAAGACGGTAAGGTCGTATTCAAACCCAAAGACCGCCTCATCCCACGCCATAGCCTTTGTTACGCAAACAAGGGCATGCTGGCATTGTTTAATATTGTGGGCATTTGCCCACACGCGAATCGTGACTTTCTTGCCAGTCTTCGTGGTGTATATCTCTTCGATGTACTCCAGCTGGCCAGCCACGATGGCAAACAAGTAACTCGGCATAGGGAAAGGGTTTTCCCATTCAGCGAGGTGTTTATTGTCAGGCAGTTTTTCCTGCCTAAGGCGGTTTCCATTTGAAAGCAGGACAGGATATTTGTCCTTATCCGCGATCAAGGTCACCTGGAACCGCGTCGGGTTATCCGGACGGTCGATGCTGTAGGTGATATTGGAAAACCCATCTGGTTCACACTGGGTGACCAGAATGCCGTTGGATTCGTACAACCCCTGCAATTGGGTGTTCTTGCGGGGGTTAATCGTGTTGGTAATTGTCAGGACAAAGCCTCTCTCCGGTGGTGGAGAAAGAACCGTCAACGTGTTTTCTTCCACCCGGTATTCATCCGGGGAAAGGGGGCGTCCATTCAAAGCAATGGCTTTGAGCGTCATCTTTTTCCCGTTGAGTACCAAAGAGGGGCTGCCGGCGGCGTTGTGACGAACGTGCAGGGTAGACTGAACTTCCGTCTCCCCCGGATCCAAAATGAACTGTAGTTCTACTTTTGGAGTCAGGAAGGCGGGCGGTTCATACTTGCTGTTTGCAGCAAGCATGCCACACCCTTTGTAGGTTGGGTAGGACATGAACCGCGGTTCCATTACTAAAAATCTAGGAGTCATACTTATTACTCCTTTTTCCTTGTGTAAAAATCCGGGGCCCAGCTCCAAGCTGAGCCTTTGACATATTATTGCTCGAAAGCAACATGGTCTAACAAAACGAGTGGGGAGGTCAATAAAAATTTTTCGCAAACAGCAATGCTTATTTGCGCTTCTGTGAGTGTCATGCCAGCGAAGGCTGGTATCCAGTTCCTTAGATTCTGGATGCCAGCTTGCGCTGGCATGACAGCTGAGTTTGAATTATCCTTTTTAAGGAGGTCTCTATTTATGCACATTCCACTTAAAGTTACTTTTCGTCACATGGAAGCGTCAGAAGCGGTAAAAACTAAAATCAAGGATCATGTGACAAAACTCGAAAAATATTATGGCCGCATTATCGGCTGTAAAGTGTTGGTGGAAATTCCTCATCAGCACCATCACAAAGGCAAGTTATACCGTGTTCAGGTGGACTTAATGGTTCCACAAAAAGAAATCGTTGCCAATCGGGTGTCTGGTTTGAATCACACACATGAAGACGTTTATATCGCCATTCGAGATGCCTTCCGAGCGACAAAGCGAAAGCTTGAAGATGAGATCCGACGAAAGCGAGGCAAGGTTAAAACGCACGCAACTCTTCCACTGGGTACAATTCTGGCGCTTTCCCAAAAGGAGCAATATGGCACGATTGAAACCGTTGATGGCCGGGAAATTTATTTTCATAAAAACAGTCTTTTGAATGGAGATTTAAGCCATCTAACGGTGGGAACGAAAGTCCGGTTTTTAGAAGAAAGCGGCGATGAGGGCCCTCAAGCGAGTACTGTGAAGATTGTGAAGTCTTGCGCGCCTACTCGACGGTAGGCCTTTGCTTGCGTAGCGAGTAGTCCACTATGTTCCAAAACCGAAAGGCGGCCGCGCTCGCTTTAGCGAAGGCGCTGCATGCTTATCAGTCCAAAAGTCCATTGGTATTAGGAATTCCAAGGGGGGGGATTGTGATTGCTAAGATTTTGAGTGACCAGTTGAAAGGAGATTTAGACGTTATCCTGATCCGTAAAATTGGTGCGCCAGGTAATCCCGAATTTGCCATCGGTGCGGTTACAGAATCGGGGCGCTTTTGGGCAGCGGAACATCTTCAAAAATTCCGCATTCCCGCCCGCTACGTGAAAGATGAAGTTCAAAAAGAGCTTGCCATTATCTGCCAGCGTCGGTTAGCTTATACGCCTATTCGTCCATCATTGCCCATAGAAGAGAGAACCGTCATCATTGTGGATGATGGAATAGCGACGGGTTCAACGATGAAAGCCGCGCTTGAAGAACTTCGAACGCATCATCCTCAAAAAATTATCGTTGCCATACCCGTTGCGCCGTCTGATTCCCTTATCTCTATTCGCGTGCTTGCGGATGAAGTCGTTTGCCTTTTAGAACCTATAGATTTTTATGCGGTTGGTCAATTTTACCAAGACTTCCCGCAAGTTTCGGATAAAGAAGTGATTGCACTACTTAAATAATTACGATGGCATTAAAACGGGAACCATTCGGCGGTCGAGTGTTCTGTAAATACGAAAATCGCTATCTAAAGTAAGAATTTCACTTTTAGGGTGGAGTTCTGTCATACGTACAAGACTTGCATCAGCAAGCGACATAGGTATATTTTGAAATTTCCGCATGAGCTTGTGAATGTGTTCAAGTTCGTGTTGTAAATTGAAATTAACTTGAATGAGCCCTCGACGTAATAGCTCAAAAACAGAGTTAACATCTTGTTTGGCGTGTTGCACTAGAAAGCAAGCTTCTGATATAACCGATTCGGAAGTGACGAGAGGCTGTTTAATGATCTTCAACTGTGATTGAGTCCATTCATGATAAATGTCTTTGCGGTTCAAAAAAGCAATGAGGGGTCCTGTATCTAAAATAATCATTGGCCGTACCCCTCAAGATGTTTTTTATTACAAGATAAATCCTGTGGGCCTTGCCAAGTACCACAAAGGTCTTGTGCACAATCAAAGAAAGAATTTTCAATTCGTTTAGGGGTTTCTTCTAAAAAATGTTCTAATGATAAACGAATGACTTTAGAACGGCTGAGATGGGCTTGGCTTCTAAAAAGTTCCAACTGGTTGGACAATTCATCTGAGATTTTTACGGCAACCGTTTTCATAAGTATTACAAAAATGTCATTATAGTTTACTATAGACCATGATAAGTTAGCCTTGCAACATTTTCCTGTTGACATCAAAAATCCTGCCCCTATAATTAGCACTCACGCAATAAGAGTGCTAAGGCTTTTGCGCCAAAGCAGGTTCTAGTGAGTATAAAAAATATATTGAGGAGGAAATAATTGTATGAAAATTAAAATACGTCCACTACAAGACCGTCTTGTCATTCAACGTCTCGAAGAAGACGATGTGACAGCTGGCGGTATTGTGATCCCAGACAATGCAAAAGAAAAACCCATTCGTGGGAAAATTTTGGCTGCAGGTCCAGGCAAGGTTCTTGAAAATGGAGAACGACGAGCACTTGACCTTAAAGTGGGAGACAAAGTGCTGTTTGCAAAATATGGCGGTACGGAAGTCAAGGTAGATGGAGATGATCTTCTCGTTTTGCGAGAAGACGATGTGTTAGCCGTACTGGACTAATTTCATTTAACTCAATTAAGGGGTAAATATTATGTCAGCAAAAGAACTGTGTTTTAGTGAACACGCGCGTAGCCAAATGGTGCGAGGGGTTAATGTTTTGGCCAACGCCGTGAAAGTTACTTTGGGTCCTAAGGGACGGAATGTGGTCATTGAAAAATCTTTTGGGGCGCCCGTCGTTACCAAAGATGGTGTATCCGTTGCGAAGGAAATTGAACTCAAAAATAAATTTGAAAATATGGGTGCCCAAATGGTGAAAGAGGTGGCTTCCAAAACATCTGATGATGCGGGAGATGGCACAACCACTGCCACCGTATTAGCTCAGAATATTTTATTGGAAGGCATCAAAGCCGTTGCAGCTGGTATGAACCCTATGGATTTAAAACGGGGTATTGATAAAGTAGTAAACGCTGCTGTAGAAAAACTTAAGAAAAATTCAAAACCGTGCACGGATAATAAAGCCATCGCTCAAGTGGGGACTATTTCCGCAAACTCTGATGAGTCGATTGGCCGAATTATTGCCGATGCTATGGTCAAGGTTGGAAAAGAAGGCGTCATTACGGTTGAAGAAGGTTCTGGTTTAGGCAACGAACTTGAAGTGGTTGAAGGAATGCAGTTTGACCGAGGCTATCTCTCTCCTTACTTCATTAACAATCAACAGAATATGACGTCTGAATTAGACCGTCCTTACATTTTGTTGGTGGACAAAAAAATCTCCAATATTCGTGACATGATCCCCATTTTGGAAACCATTGCCAAATCAGGGAAGTCATTGTTGGTGGTTGCAGAAGATGTCGAAGGAGAAGCATTGGCGACTTTGGTTGTGAATAACATTCGCGGAACCGTTAAAGTATCTGCTGTAAAAGCACCAGGGTTTGGTGACCGTCGTAAAGCGATGCTGCAAGATGTTGCGACCTTAACCGGTGGCAAAGTCGTATCTGAAGAAGTAGGTATCAACCTAGAAAATATTACCCTCGACGATTTAGGATCTGCCAAACGAGTGGTCATTGGTAAAGAGGAAACCACTATTATTGATGGCGCAGGCAAGAAGACAGATATTGAAGCACGCATCAAGCAGATCCGAGTAGAAATTGACAACAGTACTTCCGACTATGATAAAGAAAAGCTACAGGAACGCTTAGCAAAGTTAGCGGGTGGCGTTGCAGTCGTTAAAGTGGGCGCGAGTACTGAAATCGAAATGAAAGAAAAGAAAGCTCGTGTGGAAGATGCGCTCCATGCGACCCGTGCTGCAGTAGAAGAAGGTATTGTCCCCGGTGGAGGCGTCGCTTTGATTCGGGCTCTTCAAGCTCTTAAAGGGTTAAAAGGCGCGAATGACGACCAAACCGCAGGGATTGCTTTAACCTTGCGTGCGATGGAGTCTCCTCTTCGTCAGATCGTGGCGAATGCGGGAGCCGAACCTTCCGTTGTGTTGGACAAAATCATGAATGAAAAAGACAACTTTGGATTCAACGCGACGACTGGGGAATATGGGGATATGGTTGCGCTCGGTATTATCGATCCAACCAAGGTGGTGCGTACCGCTCTTCAGAATGCAGCGTCGATTGCAGGTTTGATGATTACGACGGAATGCATGGTGGCAGAGCTACCCAAGGATGAAAAGCCAATGCCGGGAATGCCAGGCGGCATGGGCGGTGGAATGGGCGGCGGTATGGACGATATGTAAAGGAAAGGGATATTTAGAAAATGTAAGCCGGCTTCGAGCCACGTTTTGTGGCCGAAGCCGGCTTTTTTGTTTTAATTATTTCGCGCTTTTGAAGGGGAGTACTGCGTAACTCGTGGATACGACTGGTGCCCGAGGCCGGAATCGAACCGGCACGAAGGTTTCCCCTCGAGGGATTTTAAGTCCCTTGCGTCTACCTATTCCGCCACCCGGGCTTGCTTATTTTCCATGCCTCTCACAACACGATAAAAGCATCGTAGGGTGGACAAAGCGAGCGTTTTTTGCGAGCGGTCCACCATTCTC
>JACQPQ010000052.1 GCA_016207405.1 Gammaproteobacteria bacterium
GGTGTCCCCAGAATTTCCCCACAATTAAGTATGGTGTCCCCAGAATTGCCCCAGAATTGTGTCAATTAAGTATGGTGTCCCCAGAATTGTGTCCGTCCCCAGAATTGTGTCCCCAGAATTGCGAAAAAACCAATTAAGTATGGTGTCCCCAGAATTGCCTATATTTTGATAGCATTTCAGCATGGCAAGGCCCTTAAGAATTGAATATGCGGGTGGTTTATACCCTGTCACTTCGCGTGGCGATGGGCGGGAAGAGATTTATCTTACAGGAAAAGCAAAAGGCAAGACCTGACCCCGATGGCACTTTATCTCCTATATCTGCTTTGTGTGCCCACTTATGGAAGTAACGAGTTTTGAAGATCCTTCTCACCTTCTCATGCACATGAAGTATATCGCTTAGTGAATTATATGGCAAACTAACTATTTTGACGTCCCCTCTCGTTCTTTAGGACAGGAAGCACAATTCCGGAAATTGATTGTTTTCTTGTTGGTGTGGGCTCTTTTGCTTAGATGGGTGCATGAACCTAGAGAAGAATTGTAATCAATGAGATCAGAGTCATTGATTAGACCCCATTGATTCAAGAAGGTGATGTGAGCCATTTTCGTTTTGGAATGTGAAAGCACCTGTTTGAGTATGGTATGATTCTTCAAGGAATCGCGGGGACTAACCACTAATCACTAACCACTAAATGCAACCCGATCCTTGGAAAAACACCTCCGGCTGGAAGCTGGTAGATGGAACAAAATCTCTCGCCCAAACGGAACTTGAGACGGATATAGCCATTGTAGGCACAGGGGCGGGAGGGGGGGTGGTTGCAGAAATTTTAGCGAAAGCCGGGCGAGTGGTCACCCTCATCGAAGCGGGCCCTCTTCGCACCGCCCAGCATTTCGACATGAAAGAGTCTACGGCATATCCTGCCTTATATCAGGAAGTCGCCAGCCGGAAAACAAAAAATAAGGCGATTACGATTTTGCAAGGCCATTCGGTGGGTGGCTCTACGACGGTAAACTGGACTTCCAGTTTTCGAACGCCAAAAGAAACCCTAGAATTTTGGCAAAAGCATTACGATGTTCAAGGACTTTCCTCTTCCGCATTAAATCCATGGTTTCACCTTATGGAAGAAAAGCTTCAGATCCGCCCTTGGATGGCGCCTCCGAATGCCAATAATCAGATTTTGAAAACTGCAGCGGTAAAGTTAGGTTGGCAAACCGGCACGGTGCCTCGAAATGTAAAAGGATGCTGGGATTTGGGGTATTGTGGACTAGGTTGTCCCATTAATGCGAAGCAGTCCATGTTGATTACAACGATTCCGGCGGCTTTGGATGCGGGTGCCTCTTTGATATTCAATACAGAAGTTGTTCAATTCTTGTGGAAGAACACACGCGCAACTCTATTAGTATGTAAAACGGCTGCAAAGCAAACGATTCGAATTCGAATAAAAAGACTCATCCTGTCGGGGGGGAGCATTGAAAGCCCCGCCATTTTGTTACGGTCAAAAGCGCCCGATCCATTCCATCGTGTTGGGCGGCGTACCTTTCTTCATCCGACAGTCGCCTCATTAGCCATCATGCCTGACCAAGTGAACGCGTATGCAGGCGCCCCCCAGTCTGTTTACAGTGACGAATTCCTTTGGAAAAACGGTGTGGTGGGGAGTTCGTGCGGGTTTAAATTAGAAGTTCCTCCTTTACATCCTGTTTTGGTGGCTGCGCTCTTTCCTTTTCACGGGAAGCGTCACTTTGAAATTATGCAGAAATTTTCTTACCTCCAAGCGACCATTGCACTGCTCCGAGATGGTTTTCATGAAGACAGTGAGGGGGGAAAGGTGATTTTAAGAAAAGATGGAAGCTCTCTATTGGATTATCCCATCACACCCTATCTTCAGAATGGATTTCGAGAAGCTTATTTGCGAATGGCTGAGCTTCAATTTTCTGCAGGAGCCAAAGCGGTTATGCCCTTACATATGGATACCTGGCTCTTATCGAGTTGGCAGGAGGCCAAACGGACCATTCCCCATTTATCGATGCAGCCTTTTCATGCCATGGTGATGAGTGCGCATGTCATGGGAGGGTGCGCCATGGGGGAAGATCCAAAACAGGCGGTGGTGAATAGTTTCGGGCAGCACCATCATATTGAAAATGTGTGGGTAGAAGATGGTTCTTTGTTCCCAACCAGTCTGGGGGTCAATCCACAGCTCACCATCTTCGCGCTCGTGGCACGGAATGGTTCATTTATAAATTCCATACTGCATTAATCTCTGGAATCTTTTTTCCACCAATTGTGGGGTGGGCACTGCCTCATATTCTCTCAATGAAGTAATTAAATGAGATTTTAGAGTCACAGCCATTTTTTCTAGGTTTCGATGAGCGCCTCCTAAAGGTTCTGGAACAATATGATCAATGAGTTTAAGAGACAGTAACTTTGGCGCGGTCATGCCCATCGTTTCAGCTGCATCAGAGGCTTTTTCTGAATTTTTCCATAAAATAGAGGCACAGCCTTCTGGGGAAATAACGGAGTAAATACTATATTGCAAGATCAGCATTTTATCCCCTACTCCAATTGCAAGTGCTCCTCCTGAGCCGCCTTCGCCTAGAATGGTTGTAATGATAGGCGTCTTTAATCGTGACATGACAAATAAATTGCGAGCAATGGCTTCGCTTTGTCCATGTTTTTCTGCATCGATTCCGGGGGCGGCGCCAGGTGTGTCAATAAAGGTGAGAAGAGGAAGATGAAAGCGTTCTGCTAATTGCATGAGTCGCAGTGCTTTACGATAGCCTTCTGGCTTTGGCATTCCAAAATTACAGGCTATTTTATCGGGGGTGGAGCGACCCTTCTCATGCCCTATGACCATCACAGGGGTTCTATCCAACCGCGCAAGGCCTCCTACAATGGCTTTATCATCTGCCATTTTCCGGTCTCCTTTTAACTCATCAAATTCCGTAAAGATTTTATCTAGATAATCTTTCCAGTGAGGCCTTTGGGGGTGCCTGGCTATTTTGGTTGTTTGCCAGGCGGAAAGGGAAGAGAAAATAGACTCTATAACGGTTGAGAGCTGCGCTTCTCGTTTTTGAATTTCTTTTTCAAGTTCTGGGCGGTCGCGGCTTGCCAGACGAAGTGCATCAATTTTTGCTTGCAATTCAGCGATTGGGATTTCAAAGTCAAAGTCGTGCATAACTTTAAGCTAAATTATGAATATACGTAATCCCTCACTGATGGGTGGTTCACTGTGTATTTTCCGCTGCCTGCTGCTCGCTAAAAGTCCCCTGCGCTCCTAGAATTTTTCAGGCCGCGCACAGTCGACGTCCTGTCGCAAGTAGCGTAAAAATGCATCCTGCATTTTTACCTGAAAAATCACCGTCGCTCGGGGATGCTCGCAAAGGCAGCAGAAAATACACAGCAAACCACCCGCCCCACTATTTTAGTGAGGGATTACAATTATGAATACACAAACCGAACATGTCCCTCCCCCAATAGTTCACTGAGTTCTAAAAATAGATGGTCTTTGGGTTGAATGGCCCATGCATTTCCTAATTGGAGTGTAAAGCGTTCTTCGCCTTGGGGATATGTGACATGAACGGGACATTTTCCAGGGGTATGCGGCTTTAAAATTTCTTTCAACTTGGGCGCCAATTGGTCTAAGTCATCACGAGAGCTGAGTTGGAGCTCACAACATTTGCTCCACTTGCTCCTTGCCTGTTCAAGAGATAAGACCGTTTTGGCAGTGAGTTTATACCCACTTTGATAGGCGTCAAGTGTCAGATCACCGCTCATAATGAGAAGTGTGTCTTTCACCAACAATTCTCGAACGTTGGGATATAAATCGCTGAATATGACCGCTTCTAGTTTAGTCGTTTGGTCAAATAGAGCGACAAAAGCCATTCGCTCATCTTTTTTAGTTTTCAATGATTTGATGGCACCCACCATCCCGGCAACTTTTGAGGTTCGAAACACGGGAGAAAGTTGGCTGATAGGGGTGATCCCCATGGCTTTAAGTTCTGTTTCATACGTTTCCATAGGATGACCTGTGAAATACAGCCCTAAGGTTTCTCGTTCTGCTTTTAAACGCTGAAACTTTGACCAGGGTTTTTCAAAGACTTGAGTTTGAGAGAGGAGATCTCCTTCTTGTTTCATATCTTCCCAGAAAAGCGCTCGTTGGCCCTTTTGTTTTTGTCTAACGGAAGTCATTTTTGCTGTATTAGACAAGATTTTAGGTAAGTAAGCCATCAAGGAAGCGCGGTCATCCGATCCTAAAAAATCACACGCTCCGCTTTTAATGAGGCTTTCGAATACTCGTTTATTTACTTTATGCGGATCGATTCTTTGGCATAAGTCAGAGAGATCTGTAAATACACCGTTGCCTTCACGCTCTATCACGATGGCTTCCGATGCGCTCTGGCCGACGCCTTTGATAGCGCCCAATCCATACATGATAGTTTTATCGTCTTCTAGGGTAAATTTATACTGACTGCTGTTCACATGGGGAGGAAGAATTGTTAGCCCCATGTTTTTACATTCTTGTATTAACCCGACCAATTTTTCAGTGTGACCCATGTCGCCAGACAGGACAGAAGCCATAAAGGCTGCAGGATAATGGGTTTTTAGCCAAGCGGTTTGGTAAGAAATGACTGCATAGGCTACAGAATGAGACTTATTAAATCCATACCCGGCGAATTTTTCCATTAAATCGAAAATGGACTGGGCTATTGGATCGGGAACATCTTTTTGCCGTGCACCTTGCGTAAAACTGTCTCGATGGGCGGCCATTTCTTCCGCTTTTTTCTTTCCCATGGCTCTTCGGAGGAGATCAGCTTTTCCAAGGCTATAGCCCCCCAGAGACTGGGCGATTTGCATCACTTGTTCTTGATAGACGATGATGCCATAAGTCGGTTTTAAGATGGATTCAAGTTCAGGGTGAGGGTAACGAATAGGGGATTTCCCGTGCTTGCGGTTGATATAATCATCCACCATACCAGACTGTAATGGGCCAGGGCGAAACAGTGCAACGAGTGCGACAATGTCGTCAAAACAGTCGGGTTTTAGGCGAACAATCAAATCCTTCATTCCTCTCGATTCGAGCTGAAAAAGAGCTGCCGTTTTTCCAGAGGCGATAAGCTCCAGTGTTTTGGGGTCGTTTTTAGGAAACGTTGCAGTTTCTAAAGGAGGCTCTCCTTGCTCCGCGCGCAGTCGGTTGATGGTTTTGAGTGTCCAATCAATAATGGTTAAGGTTCTGAGGCCCAAGAAATCAAATTTTACAAGTCCGATCTCTTCTACGTCATCTTTATCGAATGAAGTGATGGGATTCTCGGTATTGGTTTCATAGTAAAGCGGCATAAAGTCCATTAAGGGAGTTGGAGAAATAACCAAGCCCCCGGCATGGCGACCGGCATTTCGAACCAAACCCTCACATTTGCGTGCGAGGTCGATTAAGGCCTTTACCTTTTCGTCTTTCTGATAACTTTCTTTAAGGGGCGGCACTTCAGAGAGGGCTTGTTCGAGCGTAATGCCGAGTTCAAAGGGGATCCATTTTGCGATTTTATCGACGAATCCATAAGGATATCCCAGCACTCTACCGATATCTCGCACCACGGCTTTTGCCGCCATATGCCCATAGGTAATAATTTGGGCAACGTGTTCTCTGCCATATTTGTTGGAAACATAGTCAATGACACGGTCTCTTGTATCCATACAAAAATCAATATCAAAATCAGGCATGGAAATGCGTTCGGGATTTAGGAATCGCTCAAAGAGGAGGTCAAATTCTATTGGGTCAATTTCAGTGATTCGGAGGAGAAAGGCGACGAGAGATCCTGCGCCAGATCCTCGTCCGGGCCCAACGGGAATATTCTGATTTTTTGCCCATTCAATAAAATCCGCAACGATCAAAAAATACCCAGAAAAACCCATCTGGATAATCATGTCAAGCTCTTGTTTTAAACGATGTTCGTAGTGAGCGCGTTTGTTCGATATCGCTTCTCCCCCAGGCGACTTTAAACGTTGCAATAAACCGGAATGCGCTTTTTGAGTTAAATAATCGTGAACCGGTTGGTGGTCAGGGGGTTGGTAGTCCGGTAGGTAAAAAGATCCAAGAGAAAGTTCACAATTACAGCGTTTGGCGATTTCGACTGTATTTTCCAAGGCTTCTGGGATATCGCGAAAAAGCTCCACCATTTCATCTGCCTTTCGGAGATATTGCTCTGCTGTGTAAGGACGGGGGCGGCGTGGATCTTCTAAAAAAGTCCCTTCATGAATACAGACTCTTGCTTCATGGGCCTCAAAATCTTCTGCGTTGAGAAACCGAACATCATTCGTTGCAACCACGGGGAGTTGATAGGTATGAGCCAGTTCCAACGTTTGAGCAATAAAGACTTCTTCATCCGGTTTTCGTACACGTTGGATTTCCAGGTAAAAGCGCCCAGGGAAAAGGGCAGTCCATTTTGACAGAATGGGTTCTATCATTTGGAGAGGGTGAGTCGAATAAAAAGCATTTGCCAAAGGTCCATCCATGCATCCTCCGAGTGCAATGAGCCCTATGGTATCGAGCAGCCATTCTGGATGGATGATAGCTTGCCCGTCCTCTCCTCTTTCTTGATAACTTCTAGATAGCCACCGGCAGAGGGTTTTGTAGCCTGTTTCATTTTCACATAGGAGAGTCAGGCGGTAGGGTTTGTGTGGGTTTTGTGGATGGTACACTCTGAGATCAGTGCCCAAAATGGGTTTAATGCCGTGTGCGATGGCCGATTTATAAAATGGGATGGCTGCAAATAAATTACCGTAGTCGGTTATGGCAACAGCTGCCATTCCTCTTTTAGCCACAGCGGGAATAAAAGATTCTATGCGGAGTAAACCATCTACAATAGAGTATTCTGTGTGTGTGCGTAGGTGGACGAATGAGGGTGAGGACATTAATTTAACATGATGCATGTTTCTCTTAAGCTATTGTGCCAACAATCGAGGAGAGAGCAAGCATATTTCAGGCTCATCTTTGGGTTGGAATATACGGGTGCTTATCGAGCGTATATAATTTTATTTATGAATGAAACGCAACGGTTAATAGAAGAAGCATTTGAAGGCGGTTCAAAAATTACCCCATCTAACGCTCCGAAAGCACTGAAGGCAGCCGTGCAAGAGGCGCTTGCGTTATTGGATTCTGGGAAAAAGAGAATTGCAGAAAAGCAGGAAGGGCAATGGCGGATTGAACCCTGGTTAAAAAAAGCCGTGCTGCTTTATTTTCGGATCCAGGAAAACGTTCTCTTCTCTGGGGGCTTCACACATTTTTTTGATAAAGTTCCTTTAAAGTTTGAACACTGGCAAGCACAGCATTTTGCAGCAGCAGGATTGAGAGTGGTGCCAGATGCCTGTGTTCGCTATGGGGCTTATATTGCGCCTCGCGTGGTACTGATGCCTTGTTATGTCAACATCGGTGCTTATGTGGGGGAAGGGTCACTCGTCGATACGTGGGCGACCATTGGCTCCTGTGCTCAAATTGGCAAGCGCGTTCACATTTCAGGAGGAGTTGGTATTGGGGGCGTTTTAGAACCCCTGCAAAATAATCCCACCATTATTGAAGACGACTGCTTTATTGGGGCGCGTTCGGAAGTGGTGGAAGGCGTCATTATTGAGGAAGGGGCTGTCTTAAGTATGGGCGTTTATATTGGTCAGAGTACTAAAATTTACGACCGAACGACGGGGAAAATTTCCCGCGGACGTGTTCCTCGCGGCGCCGTTGTGGTGCCGGGGAGTTTACCTGCCAAAGACGGAACGCATAGCACATATTGTGCGGTCATTGTCAAAACGGTCGATTCGAAAACGCGAGAAAAGATTGGTATCAATGAACTACTGAGGGAAGTATAAATGCAGGATTCCACGTTAGAGTTGGCTAAGCAACTGATCTCGCGACCATCCATTACCCCAGAAGATGGGGGCTGTCAGGATTTGATTGCAGAACGGTTAAAGCGATGTGGTTTTCACACGGAAAGTCTACTATTTCAAAATGTGACAAATTTGTGGGCCACGCATGGTAAAGAACCGCCCATATTGGTGTTTGCAGGCCATACGGATGTTGTTCCTCCCGGCAACGAAGCCTCTTGGGGTTCTCCTCCGTTTACACCTACCGTGCGAGAAGGCGTGCTCTATGGCCGTGGAGCAGCTGATATGAAAGGAGGGGTCGCAGCTATGGTCACCGCGTGTGAGCAGTTTGTTCATCATAATTCCCATCATCGCGGCACGCTCGCGCTTTTATTAACCAGCGACGAAGAAGGAGAGGCCATTCATGGAACCCAAGCCGTTTTAGACTGGCTTCATAAAAAAGGCATCATTATAAAATGGTGTGTGATTGGAGAGCCGACCAGTTTTAAACAATTGGGCGATCATCTTCGGGTGGGCCGCCGTGGATCATTAACCGGCTATTTAAAAATTATTGGGAAACAAGGACATGTGGCTTATCCGCTTATTGCAGAAAATCCCATTCATAAGGCTATCCCAGCGCTTGAAAAACTTATCCAAATAAAATGGGATGAGGGCGATGCGCTATTTCCTCCCACTCATTTGCAAATTTCTAATCTGCATGCAGGAACAGGGGCCAGTAATGTTATTCCTGGAGAAATCGGTATCGATTTTAACTTAAGATTTTCTCCTCGGCTGAGTGTTCTGGATATTCAATCGACCATCACCCAGCTTCTAAAAAAAGAGAAATTAAATTTTGAGCTTACCTGGAAGCCTGCCAGTCTTCCCTTTTATAGTTCCCCGGGAGAATTACTAAAAGCTGTTCAATTCGCCATTCATGAGAAGCTTAAGATAGAAACGATAGCTTCTACGGTAGGAGGCACGTCTGATGGTCGCTTTTTTGTGCCACAAGGCGTGGAAGTGGTGGAATGTGGGCCTGTCAATGCCAGTATCCATCAGGTAAATGAACATGTTCTGGTTTTGGATTTGGAACGTTTGTCCGAGCTATACACTCATATTATTCAAAAGCTCCTTGCAAATGCGGAGTGAAATAACGCAGGCAGGTAGGGTGGGCACATTTTTTGTGCCCACCCGGCATAAGGGCCATCGAGTGGATGGCCGAGAGGAGTGTTATCAGAACACCATCACCATGAACACCACCGCGTTATTGGTGGCGTGCGCGACCATGGGCGAGATCAGCGAGTCGCGGTATTCACGCAACAACGTGTATGCGAGCGCCCCAGCCATTACGACGAGCATTCCTTCCCAGCCATAGGGATGGATAGAGGCAAAGACAACCGCACTAATAAGGCCGCTTGCCACTACGCTGGTTGTCACAGAGACGGTAAGAGAAACCGTCTCGCGGGATAGTGAAGTCCATTCCCGAAGGTGCCGATAGAGCACACCCCGGAACAAAGTTTCCTCCACAATCCCGGCAGCCAGCGTGAGCAGGAAAAAGAACTGCGCTTTGGTCCACAGATCAGATTCCGCAAGTCCCCCAGCGATAGAAGCTCCTGCTGCAAATGGCAACGTGGAGTCGCCAAACACAAGTTTGACGAGCCAGACAAATAGTCCAGCTGCAGCCACTAAGGGCAAACTCGCGAGATATCCCAGAAATCCGTAGCCGATTTCTGTTCCAAAGCCTTCTCCACGATGAAGGCCGAGATCCCTCTTTACCTCGCTCCAACTCAAACCCCGCCAGATAAGCCAGAGAAGGCTAGTGAGGCTTAAGAAAAATCCACTGCCTATGGCAAGGGAAAGCAGGCGAGGTATGTAACTCATCGTGAGATAAGCGACGAGGCCCAAGAGAAGCTGAAACCCGACTAGCCAGATGGCGAAGGTTTCAGCGTACACTCCATGGCTAAAACTATAAAAGACATTAAATCGCCATGGTTGGCTCCACAATTGAACAAAAACAATTGCCCCAATAATGGTGGCAGCCAGAAGCACAAGCACCTTGCCCGAGGGGCCACTCATCTGGCCATATTCATCGGACTTTTGCAGTTGCGAGCTTTCTCTCGCCTTTTGTAGTTGAGAGTAATTCGCATATGCAACTAACATGACCATTGCGCAGATGACAACCCACGCTAAGATGGGGTGCCCTTTTGCGCTTTGAAGCAGTTTGATGTGAAACATGAGAGTCTCCTTTCGGAGAAATTGGAGAAAATGGAAATATGAACATGTTGGGTTTTCGCGCGCAAAAGCGCTTGCTCAACCCAATCTACGATGATTGAAAAGACTGAACCCCATCGTGAGGATATGGGGCGTTACTGTCATGCCAGCTTTCGTTGGCATGACAGTAGGGAGATTTCGGTTCTTGTTGCCTAAAACTGGGCTGCTTCTGTGGAACCCTGTAAAGCAGTCGTAGAACACTCTTTGCCCTGTATCGCCTCGGCAACTTTATCAAAATAAGCGGTTCCTACTTCTCGTTGGTGACGAGTAGCCGTATATCCGTGTACTTCTTCTTGAAACTCTTTTTGTTGAAATTCCACATAAGCGGGCATTCCTTTTTCTCGGTAATTTCTCGCCAAGTTGTACATGCTGTAATTAATCGTGTGAAACCCGGCCAGAGTCACAAACTGATATTTGTAATTCAGTGCTGAGAGCTCCGATTGAAATTTGGCAATCACCGCATCACTTAAATGCTTTTTCCAATTAAAAGAAGGGGAGCAGTTGTAGGCGAGTATTTTTCCAGGATAGGCAGACTGAATGGCTTCTGAAAACTCTTTAGCTTGTTTTAAATCGGGCGTTCCGCTTTCGCACCAAACGACGTCCGCATAAGGCGCAAAGGCTAATCCTCGCTGAATGGCTTGTTTTATTCCAGACGTAACTTTGTAATAGCCTTCGTGTGTTCGCGTCGAAGTGCAAAAGAGATGGTCGCGTTCATCACTATTAGAGGTCATCAGATTTGCCGACTGGGCATCTGTCCGGGCAATTAACACGGTTGCGATCCCACAAACATCCGCAGCAAGTCTTGCGGCAATCAATTTTGAAATTGCTTCTCCTGTTGTGACCAATACCTTGCCGCCCATATGCCCACATTTTTTGGCAGAAGCCAGTTGATCTTCAAAATGAACGCCGGCTGCACCGCTTTTTATCATAGCCTTCATCAACTCAAAAGCATTTAATACGCCCCCAAATCCTGCTTCTGCATCTGCAACGATGGGAACAAACCAATCGACCTCGTGATTGCCTTCTGCATGTGTCAGTTGGTCAGCACGCATCAACGCATTGTTAATTTTTTGAATGACCTGTGGGACACTGTTGGCAGGGTATAACGATTGATCGGGGTACATTTCACCCGCTTCATTGGCGTCCGCTGCCACTTGCCAGCCTGAAACATACACAGATTTAAGCCCAGCTTTCACTTGTTGAACTGCTTGGTTCCCTGTTGAGGCGCCGAGGGCCGAAACAAAAGGTTCTGTATGAAAGTGCTTCCAGAGTTTTTCTGCGCCTTGTTTCGCGAGTGTGTATTCAATCGGTAGCGTGCCTCTTAATCGAACGACGTCAGAAGCGGTGTAGGGGCGACAAATGCCCTTCCAGCGTGGAGTTTCTTTCCAGTCTTTTTCTAAAATTTTGATGGCTTGTACTTCTGGTGTTGTCATGCAGGCTCCTTTTTAATCGATATAATCATAAGCAACCAACGTCAAAAATTCTACAAAATTTGGATCGGTTGTGATTTTATCCATAATCTCAATAGCCTCTTTAAAACGGCCTTGTTTAAAACGATTGTCTCCGATTTCTTTTTGAATAGATAGAATTTCTTCTTGAACACACTGCCTAAATAATTCTATGGTGACTTTTCGGCCATCCTCCAAAAAGCCTTTTGGATGACGGATCCACTGCCAAATCTGAGCGCGTGCAATTTCAGCGGTTGCAGCATCTTCCATAAGATTGTAAAGGGGAACACACCCATTGCCAGAAATCCAGGCGTCTAGGTATTGGATCCCTACTTTAATGTTATTGCGTAAACCTTGCTCTGTAATTTTTCCATGAGGCACTGTTAAAAGATCACGTGCAGTGATGCGGTCTTCCGGCATAACCGATAATTGATTGGGCCCCTTGAGATGTTTTTCAAAGATTTCCTCTGCAAGAGGAGCAAGGCCTGGGTGCGCTATCCACGTACCATCATGTCCATTTTGGGCTTCACGTTCTTTGTCCTGTCGCACTTTTTCGAAGGCTATTTGATTCGCCTGCGCATCATTTTTAATAGGAATAAAAGCGGCCATTCCTCCCATAGCAAAAGCGCCTCTTTTGTGACACGTTTGGATCAGTAATTTGGAATAAGCATTTAAAAAACCTTTGTCCATCGTCACGTCGCGCCGATCAGGTAAGAGTTTATCGGGGTGGCACCGCAATTTTTTTATGAAACTGAAAATATAATCCCACCGTCCGCAGTTTAAGCCGACAATATGGTCCCGCATTTCATAGAGAATTTCTTCCATTTCAAAAGCGGCTAAAAGGGTTTCAATCAGAACGGTGGCTTTAATGGAGCCAATAGGCAACCCCAAGAAATTTTCCGAAAACTGAAATACGTCATTCCACCATCTGGCTTCTAGATGACTTTCTAATTTGGGAACATAAAAATAGGGCCCCGTTCCTTTATCCATAAGTGCTTTTGCGTTATGGAAGAAGTAAAGTCCAAAATCCACGAGACACCCCGGGATGTATTCGTCATCCACCGTGATATGTTTTTCAATCAGGTGACACCCTCGCATACGGGCCATCAGAACAGCGGTTTTTTTATTGAGGTGGTAGGATTTTCCTTGTTCGTTGTCATAGGTTAGCGTGCCTCGTACGGCATCGTATAAAGCGAGCTGCCCAAGAACCAAGCCAGACCATGTGGGGGATTTTGAATCTTCAAAATCTGCCATAAAGACTTTAACGGGAGCATTCAGCGCATTAATGACCATTTTAGGATCAGCAGGGCCTGTGATCTCTACAATTCGATTTTGTAAATCAGGAGGAATCGATGCCACTTGCCATTTGCTTTTCCGAATATCCGTCGTTTCTGGCAGAAAATTGGGAAGTTCGCCGTGATCAAGGGCTTCTTGTCTTTTTTCTCTAAGGGATAGGAGTTGTTTTAAACGAGGGGTGAAGGTTCTAGAAAGAGTGGACAGAAATTTTAAAGCGGGAGGAGATAGAATTTTTTGAAAATGCTCAGGTGCCGGCGCTAGGATTTTCAATCCTTCATATTCTAAAGTGGTTTGAATCATTATTCCTTTATCCTTCTTCCTTCTTCCTTACCACTTTTCCCTTCCCCCTTCCCCCTTCTTCCTCACCCCATATCCCTTCACCCTCATCCCTTTCCCCTTTTCCCTTTTTTTGGATAAACCCAACCCGTTTAACAAGGGCTGTATTATCGGTTTTATCGCGCTTGATGCTGATTTCTATACGACGAACGGCATTAATTTTTGTTTCATAGACACTACTTTCCCAAACCCATTCTTGTTTGCCCATTTTCATCGTTCCATCACTATTGCCTAATTCTGGGAATGTTTTTGAGATCCGGGCCTCTGCTATTTTATTCATAGCGACCCAATGTGCAAAGGTTTTGTCGCGCAAATAGGTCAAATTTGATGTGTGACTGCCCGCGATTTCAATGAGTGCCATAAATGATGTCGCTAAAATCACAAGGGCGACCAGAATTTCTACTAGGGTAAAGCCAGAGGCAGTGGTTAGTGGTTTGTGCATATTCCCCTACGCAAGCATAGCTTCAATTTCTTGTAGTTTTTCTTGAGCGGTTTTATCCAGATCTCTGAACATAAGACCATATCTAAATGAGCGGGGTCCGAGTAGTTTCTTGTGAACAATGATCCCTTGAATGTCCGTGCATTTCTTGAAGCGATAGGTGATTTCTAATTGGACCGTTTCATATTTATCTAAGTCATCGGATGAAATAAATCCAAGCCCTCGCTGGTAGAAGTCTACCACCTCGCATTCTTTATATTTCTTTAGAAATGAAAAAAGACCGGTCGGCTTAAAGCGGGCCCACAGTTCTTTGGTTGCGGCTCTTCGGACACTGGTACGACGATTTCCATTAGTCATAGGTTTTTCTTCCTTGGGATAAGGTTAAAATTTCTTCCATTGTACCTTTGTCCTTATTTGCTGAACAGGGAGGAGTGCATTACTATTTAAATTAGGGATAAGGGGTAAGGGATAAGGGGTAAGATAAGATTTGTAGGGTGGACTAAGCGAGCGTAAGCGAGCGGTCCACCGATTTGTAAGAGACAAGGGGAAAGGGACGTGCTTTCTTTTTTGAAGCGCAAAAAACACAAGGAGTGGTTAGGGATTTCTTTTGAAGAAGACGGTGTTGCTGTTGCCCATCTTTATTTAAAAGAGGACACTATTCCCTGTTTAAAATTTTGTGGTTTTTTCCCGTCTACAATCGAAAAAGAGCAAAGGGCGTGGCTGGCCAATATTCTGGGTGAAAGCGCCGCAGCG
Source organism: Gammaproteobacteria bacterium (assembly GCA_016207405.1). Lineage (GTDB taxonomy): Bacteria > Pseudomonadota > Gammaproteobacteria > JACQPQ01 > JACQPQ01 > JACQPQ01. Next base: position 14,384 of record JACQPQ010000052.1, read on the forward strand.
AAACAGGCGGCATGTTCTCTTGTACTGCCTCCTAAAAGCTACCACCTGTTATGTGTAGAACCGCCTTCTGTGGAAGCGAGTGAGGTGTCGGAAGCTCTACGCTGGCAGCTGAAAGATATGCTCCCATTCCCTGCTGAAGAGGCTGTCATAGACTATTTTGAACTGTGTGAACATCCTCCTCCTGGAAAGCCCCCGTCGATATACGCGGTGGCTGCGCAAAAGTCCGTTATTCAATCCTTTGTGGATTTCGCAAACCAGCAAAAGCTGAATCTTGTTGTCATTGATATTCGAGAATGTATCTTAGGCGCTCTACTCGCTAACCTGGGGTTAGAAGTTTTAAGTCGCGCGGTTTTAATGTTCAAAGAGGCCTCCGGCCTGCTGGCTATTTTTTGTGAGGGGGGGCTTTATTTGGCGAGAGAACTGCCCTTTGGAAGTTCAGCATTCGCCTCACCTTCTGACAATACACTCTGGGAAAATTTAGCGCTTGAAATACAGCGGTCTTTAGATTACTACGACAGCCATTTCGGACAAAAACCGGTTACTGAGGTGCTCGTGATGCCAATGATAAATGACGCCCCTCATTTGGAAGAAGAGCTGACGACGCGCTTGGGTGTTGGGGTTAGACATTTAGATCTCCATCAGGTGTTCGAGACAGATCTGGAATTTTCTCGTGAAGAGGAAGCTAAAAGCCTGTTCGCAATAGCGGCTACATTTCGGATGATGCTGGACCATGAAACGGAAAATTAATCTTTACCAATCCATTTTTCATAAACAGACGGATTTTTTATCTGCCTCGTATCTCGGCATGTTTTTAGGAATTACCGCCCTTTTCTTATCTTTTTTTTCTATTTACGAACATTGGCAAGTCCAAAAAGAAGAAGGCGCTCTCCTTGAACTTCAAGAGACGCATAAACGAGAGACACAGAAGCTGGAAGACATTCAGAAGCAATTTCCAGAAAAAGCAGCCGGCCTGAAACTCTCCGAGGAAACCAGTCAATTGGAAAAACTCCTGACAACCAAACAGGACATCTTAAGCAAAATGACAGCCAAAATGGAGCAGAAGGGACGCGGATTTTTAGATTTTCTCCAGGGGCTTGCACGGCAAAAAACAGAAGGGCTTTGGTTAGAACGTATTCATCTAAGGGAAGGAGGGAACCACATTATGCTTTCCGGTCAAGCACTTCGTCCCAATGCTCCCTTTTTGCTTCTCCAGCGATTGGGTGAGGAAGATGCGTTTAAAGGGAAAGAATTCAACACGTTTGCTTTGCAACAAACGAGCGATGGTCTTCCCACCATCCACTTTGTATTACAAACGAAGGAAGATTTGGAAAAAAATACAATAGCAGCACAAGAAGCGAGGTAACACCTCACTACAATGGTGGGGAGGGTGGTTCACTGTGTATTTTCTGCTGCCTTTGCGAGCGTCCCCGAGCGACGTAGAATTTTTCAGGCAAAAATGCAGGATGCATTTTTAGCA
>JACQPQ010000054.1 GCA_016207405.1 Gammaproteobacteria bacterium
AGGGTAGGGTGCGCTTGTGCACCATTAAAACTTAACTAATATAAATCAAGATGTAATTTCATTGCCGCATCGATGAGTTGTATTATCTTTTCAGATACTTTTCCGATAGGATTTCCAATTAAACGTATTTTCGAAATAGTTCTAATTTGCTGTGCCTGCGCTTTTGAAGGTTTTGTAAGACCTAATTCTTCTGGTAAAAGTTTTACTTCAAATGGATAAATTTTTTCGATGTTAGATGTAATAGGTAACACGGTTACAGTACTTGCCGTCTTGTTATTGGCATTATTGCTGACAATAAGTACTGGCCTGCGTTTGTTAATTTCAGAGCCGACTGTAGGGCTTAAGTTTGCATAATAGAGTTCACCACGTTTCATGTGTCAATCCGTCGCTTATTGTATTTTCCCATAGGGGATCACACTCTAAAGAGGCTTCTTGATAAGCGCTTTCTAATTCTAGAGATTGGAGTGCTCGTAGCGCGTGGGATACTACCTCTGAGCGGCTCTTGCAATGGTGAATTTTTTGATAGTGTTCGATAAAACTGAACATCGTTGGAGATAACGAAATAGAGAGTTTTTCAGTATGCATAACTTGATTGATTAAAGTATTAACTTTTATCCTACTTTTAATAATAATAGAATTCTTACTATGATGCAACCAAACAAGCAAACCCAAAAAGAACATTCCTTCAGCTTTGAATTTTTCCCTCCCAAGACAGCGGAGGGCGCTAAAAAATTAGAAAACGTTTATGGTACTTTAAAACACTTTAATCCAGACTTCTTCTCAGTGACCTATGGGGCTTCCGGTGGAAGTCGGGAGAGAACGTTAAAAACCGTTTTAGAACTTCATCAAGAGGAATTACCTACTGTACCCCATATCTCGTGTATGGGCGCTTCAGAAAAAGATGTTTTATCCCTTTTAGCTCTCTATCAAAAAAACAATATTCGAAGATTGGTGGTGCTGCGGGGAGATGTCCCCATAGAGTCTCATGGGATTCAAGCTTTTCGACATGCCAATGAGCTCGTCACTTTTATTCGTCAAGAAACCCGAAACTATTTTGAGATTGAAGTTGCCGCTTATCCTGAATTTCATCCAGAAGCGAAAAGTCCCTTACACGATCTTCTCAACTTTAAAAAGAAGGTGGATGCGGGCGCTAATCGTGCCTTAACACAGTATTTTTTTAACGTAGAAGCTTACTTCCGGTTTGTGGAAAGTTGTGAGGCACTCGGCATTAAAATTCCTATTGTGCCAGGTATTATGCCGATTACGGATGTGGAGCTACTGTTCAAGTTTTCTCACTTCTGTGGTGCAGATATTCCCACCTGGCTTAAAAAACGTTTAGAAGAATATAAAGACAAGCCGGATTCGCTCATCCCTTTTGGGATAGATGTCGTGACACGTCTTTGTGAAACGCTTTTAAAAGAGGGAGCTCCTGGCCTGCATTTTTACACACTAAATCAACTGGAACCTACTCGCACCATTTTTTCATATATAAGCCGAGCGTCTAATTTAAACGTGGATTATCAAGAGGAGGCACGGGTGTTCCGGCTCCGCACCTTCGAATGAGACGAAAAGCGTGCTCACTGCCTACCTTAGACCATAATTCCATAGCCATAAGTGGCGTAATGATTTCTTCACCCGATAATTCTCGCATGGCCTGGAGGATATCCATCAGTTTCACAAAATGGTGACATAAAGAGGAAAATAAAAGTGCCTGTCCCCTCGCATGGGCTTCTGAAAGTTTAGAATAAGCCGTTTGACCCATGTGCACAAAATAGTCTATCTTTACGTGTTTTTGTTCTGAGTGTTTAGGGTAAAAGCCAGAGAATAAGAGACATTTGTCTCCAATGGTTTGAAGGGTATCTTGCTGAGTACTGAAAGGCTGATAGGCAGTTGCAAGCCATTCGAGCGCTAGAACACTTGTCGCAAGTTCCGTTTGTTTCATAAAGCGTATCAAGAGAAACACTAAATAGCTTTGTAAAGTTTCTGTGAGATGGGTGTGACACGCTTTCTCCCCCTCTTTGACTAACGTTTGCCATTCTGCCGTTATGGTTGGTTGGATCACAAGATGAGTCATGTTCCTGCCCTCCATTTTTAAAAAACCATCCTCTATTAAAAGCATAGAACAAAAGTAAGGACGGCGTTTTCTAAGGCGCCTTTATGGCAGCTTTAAATTTTGGGCTGAATAGATACCTCAGTCTTACCGAAACACAGAGTCTTCCGTAAGCCCTGCTTTTTTTAGAATGTCTTTGAGCTGATTTAAGGCTTCTACTTGGATCTGGCGAACTCTCTCTCGGGTTAAACCTATTTCATAGCCCACTTGCTCTAAGGTGCACATGTCATGTCCATGCAGGCCAAACCGTCGGACCACCACATCTCTTTGCTTGCGTCCTAATAAACTGAGCCAGCGTTCCACACTGTCTTTTAAATTTTCATCTTGCAAAAGCTCTGCCGGATCGAGGTTGTTTTCGTCCGCAACCGTTTCAAGAAGAGGCCGCTCTGAATCCTCTCGAAGAGGCACATCTACCGAGGTGACAAAATCGCTTAAACCCAACATGCGCTTGACAGCCTTAACGGGTTTTTTAAGAAGCTTTGCAATGTCTTCTGCCGTCGGCGCATGGTCGAGCTTTTGTGAAAGTTGTCTTGCCGCTCTCAAATAAATGTTTAATTCCTTGACAACATGAATCGGCAAACGGATGGTTCTCGTCTGATTCATAATCCCTCGCTCAACCGTCTGCCGAATCCACCAAGTCGCATAGGTTGAAAAGCGGAAGCCTCTTTCTGGATCAAATTTTTCAACAGCCCTAATGAGCCCTAAATTTCCTTCTTCGATAAGGTCAAGCAACGATAGCCCTCTTCCTAAATAACGCCGAGAAATTTTAACCACTAAACGCAAGTTGCTTTCAATCATGCGTGCTCTGGCCTTCTCATCTCCTTTTTGTGAGAGACGAGAAAAATAAACTTCTTCTTTAGCTGTGAGTAAAGGGGAAAATCCTATTTGGTTTAAATAGAGCTGCGTAACGTCTATCACACGCCGCAACTCTATAGATACGCGGTCTTTAGATTCAGCTGGGTTAACGAGCAAGGAACCCGAGAGCTCGGGAGCTTCTTCTGGCACCTCGTTTTTAAAATCACATTCTGTCGATTCAATATCTTCGCCGATAGAAGCACCTTCCAGAATTTCAATAGCTTCTGAAATGTCTAGTGTTTCATCTTGCGTTTTTTCCTTCTGGTTGCGTTTGTTTTTCTTAACGCCAGGATTATCCCGGGGTTTCGCCATGCGCATGTCTCCTAACGAATAACCAAGTATTCTAAAGGATTCTTGGGTCTTCCCTTGTGGCGCAATTCAAAATATAAGTAAGCAGGTTGTCCACTATCCCTCCCCATTTTGGCAATTTCACTGCCTTGTTTTACCACATCGCCTTCCTTAACCAACAAAGAACGGTTATGAGCATACGCCGTTAAATGGTCTTCATCATGCTTGATAATAATGAGATTACCATATCCCTTAAGCCCCCCTCCACTGTAAACGACCTTTCCATCTGCTGCCGCATGTATCGGTTGATTTTCTGCACCGCGGATGTGAATGCCTTTCTGCCCTTTTCCTTCCGAAAACGCTTGAACCACTTTTCCGATGACAGGCCAAATCCAACGAGAAGCCTCCCTCGCCTCGGTTTGTTGTATATTTTTAGTTGTTATCGCTTTGGGCAGAATCGTTTTTTGCTGGACAATAGCAATGTTTTTCTCTCGTTTTGGAGAAGCTGCCTTCCCAGCACTCGTTTTAGATTCTATTCGTCTCGTTTGATCAGTGAGAGGCGCGGGCGAATGCATACTACACGATGCAAAAACAAGCAACAGGATAACCCCTACCGTGAGCCAGCCTATTCTTTCTACATAGCGGCGGATAAAGCGCTCCATGCGTTCCCCTCCTAATACGATTAACTGAGAGACCAAGGCAAACCGTAAGCCCCGAGAAATAAAAGCAGCACACAAAAAAGGCAACCACGGCATGGTAAATACCCCAGCCGCTACGGTAAACACCTTAAAAGGAATCGGAGAAAACCCGGCTATAAAAATTATCCATACTCCCCAGCGCATAAACCACCCCGATGCCACTTGGAAGGTTCCCATGCTCCCTGTCCACTCTAAAACAGGAAGTACCAAAGGGTCAAATGCCCATCTTCCTAAAAGATACCCTACACTCCCGCCTAGCACAGAAGTTATGGTCGCAAGCAGTGTGTAAAAAAGTGCACGACGCGGCTTTGACAACGTCATGGGGACGAGTAAAGTTTCGACCGGAATGGGACAGACAACCGCTTCTAAAAAGCTAAGCCCGCCCAAGTAAATAGGTGCAGAGGGTTTTTGGACCCATTCCATGGCACGAACATAGCCCCGCGTAAAGATTTTCATTCGCTATCCGACCAGAGGGACGAAATGAACCGCATCATATGCAAAATATTCAAAGTCCGTCACGCCTCTTCGAATAATAAGATGCAATTTTTGCGCCCTTGCAACTTCCAATGGAATAACCATTCGTCCCCCTATACTCAATTGATTTAATAAATGAAGAGGAGCCGTTAAAGCAGCAGCAGTCACTAAAATTCCGGAATAGGGTTGGTGTTTTTCCAACCCTAAAATACCGTTTCCACCTGAGGCATGAATATTCCGAAACCCCAATTGATGAAACCGATTTTTTGCTTTTGACAGTAAAGCCGGTAAGCATTCAAGGGTATAAACCTCTTGGATGAGTTGCGCCAAAATTACCGTTTGATACCCTGAACCCGTCCCAATTTCTAAAACTTTTTCTATTTTACCGCCTTCTAGCAGAAGCTCTGTCATACGCGCCACAGTATAAGGTTGAGAGAGGGTTTGCCCTAACCCAATCGGAAGCGCAACTTCTTCGTAGGCACGATGGGCAAGCGCTTCATCCACAAAAAGATGACGGGGAGTATTAAAGAGTACTCGTAAGACATGTGGATCTTGGATCCCTCTTTCTTGTAAACGCAGCACTAATCTTTTTCGCGTTCGAAGAGAAGTCATTCCAATGCCGGATTCTAGCTGTTTATCCATGTCTATAAGAGTTCATTGACCCAAGAAACCAAAGGAGATAGGGCTTCATGGGCAGTGATATCTACAAGAAGCGGAGTCACCGATACAAATCCTTCACGAACAGCACAGAAATCGGTATCCGGGCCTCCATCCTGCTCTCGCCCTGGAGAACCAATCCAGTATACTTTTCCCCCCCGCGGATCGACCCCTTCCACCACAGGCTCTGATATATGACGATACCCTAATCGAGTAACCCTTACCCCAGAAAGAAGAGGAAAACTGACATCGGGTACATTGATATTTAAAATAGTGTTGGCAGGTAAAGGTTCCACAAGAAGGCGCATCACAAATCGTTTAGCCACTTCTGCCGCTGTCGAAAAATACTTCAGATCTTCGCCCACAAGAGATACTGCAATAGCCGGAAACCCTAAAAACCGTCCTTCCATTGCCGCAGCAACTGTTCCAGAATACAACACATCATCCCCCAAATTAGCACCCTGGTTAATTCCAGAAATAACCATTGCAGGCTTGATGCCTAACATGCCTGTGATGGCAAGGTGAACACAGTCCGTCGGCGTACCGTTTACAATATAAGCATTATTGTCTAATGGGTGGATGCGTAATGGTCTTTCTAACGTTAAAGAATGGCTCGCTGCACTCTGGTTTCGGTCGGGCGCAACGACAATCACTTCCGCTACAGTACGAAGACTGGTCGCTAAAGTAGAAAGACCTGGAGAGTATATGCCGTCATCGTTGCTCACTAATAATTTCATGTTTAAAAATCCTCACCACAACCCTCTCCCGCTTGCGGGAGAGGGGGCACATGGCATTCCCATTTTCAAACTTTTGTGGTGGTTTGCGCCTCGCTATTGGCTTTTCGGAATCGCCATATTTATGATTCGGCTCATTATAAAATTGCCTCTTGCCTTCCTAATTCCCATCGGACAGACGATAGGCTGTTTCCTTTTTTTAGTTCAAAAAAAACAAAAGAAGATTTCGGAAACCAATATTGCCCGTTATTTTCCAGAACTGAACGAAAAAGACCGAAAACACCTACTATTTACATTCTACCAGAGTATGGGTTTGGGATATCTAGAAATAGGCCTTGCCTGGTGGGCAAATGCCTCCTTGCCTAAACATTTGCGTTTTTACTTGAGTGGATCTCCATACCTTACTGAAGCACTCGAGCGGAAAAAGGGCGTTATTATTCTTTTCTGCCACCAAATAATTTTAGAACTCGCGGGACGATTGCTTTCTTCAAAAATATCGCTTTCGGCCGTTTATCGCCCTTCTAAAAACCCTCTGCTCAATTATTTAATGTATTCTGGACGGAAACCGCTTTTCAAAAACCTCATTCTGAAACACCAAGTTAAAACCATCTTAAAACTTCTAAAAACAAATCAAATGGTTGCCATAGCCCCCGACCAAAATCTCTCTGCTGCGTTTTCCGGCATTCCTTCGGACAATATGGTAGCCATCATCCGAATGGCTCAAATAACGGGTGCCGCAATTATCCCCATCGATTGTTATCGGGAAATAGAAGATAAGACTTACCACTTAAAATTCTTACCTCCCCTTGATCCTTGTTTATCCAACTCCCCTTGCGAAGAGGCCAAGAAAATCTGCGCCTTTTTAAAACAAACCATCCTCCAACATCCCGAACAATATTTATGGCTGAAAAGAAAGGTAAAACCTCCTAAAGGCAAAGTAAACTAAAAGCCCCATCAGATCTGCCACCATATCCCACCCCGAAAATTCTCGATACGGCAAAGGATATTGTGCCAATTCAATCAAAAAACCATAAAAAAGTAACCCGGCTATTTTTATCCTCGCTTTTCGTTTTGGAAAAGATTGATCGGACAGCCAAGCAAGTACCCCAAAAGCAATAAAATGATTGAATTTATCCCAGAATGCGATCCCAGGAATATCCAATGGGTTACGAATAACTGCAAGAAATGTAATTCCTACAAGGGCTATCACCAACAGAACCCGAAAACCATACATTTTTGTTTTCATGTCATGATGATACTCTAACCTTCTTGAGGACAGAATGAATCTATGAAAATTCATATCCTGGGGATCGGAGGGACCTTTATGGGGGGCCTGGCTCTTTTAGCCAAGGAATGTGGGCATGAAGTATCTGGATCGGATAAAGACATTTACCCCCCTATGAAAGACCAACTGTCTAACGCTAAAATACCCGTTGAAATTGGATTCTCCATTGAACCTGCAAAGGCAGCAGATTTGACTCTCATTGGAAACGCGATAAGCCGAGGCAACTTGGTAGTTGAATATCTCTTAGAACATCAGCTTCCCTTTCTCTCAGGTCCTGAATGGCTTTATACCACCTACTTAAAAAACCGTTGGGTGTTGGCCGTTGCAGGAACGCACGGGAAAACAACTACTACCAGCATGCTGGCATGGATCCTAGAAACTAATGGCTTCAATCCTGGATTTTGTGTCGGTGGCATTCCCAACAACTTTGGAGTTTCTGCGCGATATGGCTCCTCTCCATATTTCGTCATAGAAGCGGATGAATACGACACCGCTTTTTTTGATAAACGGTCTAAATTTATTCACTATCGCCCTAAAACCGTCATTCTTAACAATCTAGAATATGATCACGCTGATATTTTTCCCGACATGGCAGCTATTGCCCGACAGGTTCGTTTCTTTTTAAGAACCGTTCCGCAAACAGGACGCATCGTGTATGCCAATGAAAAAGCCTTAACTGTCCTTTTAAAAGAGGAGAAATGGTCAGAACACGTGAGTGTGGGAGGAATGAGCGGAGAGTGGCAAGTGAAGCTTTTAGATCCAGCTGGGCAAGCATTCAACGTACTTCGTCAAGGCCAAGTTCAAGGTGCTATCGAATGGGAACTTTTTGGCGAACATAACGCACAAAACGCCTTAAGTGCCTTGGTCGCGGCAGAGCATATCGGAATTTCTCCCAAAGCAAGTTGCAAGGCACTCCATACCTTTAAAGGTGTAAAAAAGCGTTTAGAGTTGAAAGCCGAGAGAAATGGAATAACGCTTTATGATGATTTTGCACACCACCCTACCGCAATTAAAGCAACGATAAAGGCCTTAAGAGCAAAAATAGGGCAAAACAAACGGATTCTTGTTATCTTAGAGCTTGGCACAAACACGATGCGAAGTGGAGAATATACCCCTGTTTTAGCGGACGCGCTGACAGGAGCAAATGCAATCTACTTTTATTTCGACCGTCCTTTATTGTGGAAAGTTGAAGAGGTCACAAAAAAATGTAGAGTCCTTGCCCACGGCTATCAAGAACCCCCCCCCCTTTTGGATGCCCTATTTAAAACGCTAAAACCCCAGGATCACATTCTTGTTATGAGCAATGGAACCTGCGGCGGCATTGTTGAAAAAATCGCTCGTTTAATTTAATGGGTGGACCGCATTCCACTGTCGGATTCTGCGCTTACGCTTGAATCCGACCTACAAAACTGGATACCGCGGTCAAGCCGCGGTATGACGGGCTCTTTGGATGATTGTTAAAATTATGCGTCGATTCCTCAGGGGAGAGGTGAAGAGCCAGATCTTGAAACATGTTCAGTATAGTGAGGCATTACACTGAATGTCCCTTTGTTCCCTCGAAGAATGGTTAACCTGGATAAGCGCTTTACATCCTAAAACCATTGATCTCTCTCTTGAACGAATTAAAAGTGTCGCGTATCGCTTAGGGCAAAAGCCGTTTCAATGTCCTGTGATTACGGTGGGAGGTACGAATGGAAAAGGATCGTGTGTCGCCTTTTTGGCATCTATTTATCAGCAGGCAGGCTACCGAGTAGGCACATATACCTCGCCTCACCTCTTGCGGTTCAATGAGCGTATTGCGGTCAATCAGTTGCCAATAGAAGACGAACGCTTATGCCAAGCCTTTGGGGAGGTCAAAAATGCCTTAGGGACTACGAAACTTACTTTTTTTGAGTTTACAACGCTGACTGCCCTTCACATTTTTTCAGAAAGCTCCCTAGATGTTTTAATTTTAGAAGTAGGGATGGGGGGAAGGTGTGATGCGGTAAACATCGTCGATCCGACGCTTTCTATCATCGCTACGGTGAGTTTAGACCACATGGAATTTTTAGGGCATTCACGGGAAAGTATTGGGTTTGAAAAAGCAGGAATTTTAAGATCCAAACAACCGGCGGTGTGTGGAGATTTTTATCCTCCGAAGAGTCTCCTCCAACAGGCCAAAAACATTCAAGCGCGCTTATATTGCCAAGGGCAGGATTTTCGCTACACGCTTTATCCTGACGCCTGGCGTTGGCAGCATGGGGAGGATGAATGGAAACTCCCCATTCCTACTTTACCCATTCAAAATGCGGCGACTAGCCTGATGGCGGTTCATCTTTTTAAGGACAGGCTTCCTATTTCCGAACAGAATATAAAACAAGGTGTTTTTGAGGCTCGTCTTATGGGGCGTTACCAAATGATACAAGAGGCTCCCAAATGTATTGTCGATGTTGCGCATAACCCGGAGGCTGCCCACTATCTATGTCAGAAGCTCAAACAAGAGACTTGCTCGGGACGGACATGGGCTATTTTTGGTATGCGGCAGGATAAAGCTATTTCGGAAGTCGCGACTGAAATGCTTCCCGTGGTGGATGAATGGCATCTCGCCACTCTGGCTGTTCCAAATGGAGCCTCTGCTGAGGAACTGCTTCACCGAATGCCTTCTCATGGGAGGGGTTGGCAATGCCATCCTTCTCCCCAAGATGCACTTTCATCGCTCTTGTGGAGGAGCAAACCCCATGACAGAATAATAGCGTTTGGTTCTTTTCATACGGTGCAGGCCATTCTTGAATTCTATGGACATACAAAAGATTAAAATTTTGTTGACTGCCATAGCCATTATTCTATTCGGAGGGGTTATTGCGATCCCTTTTTTCTATCCTTCCTCGTCAAAGCTTCACTTTACAATGCCTTCTATTGAACATCTTCCTTTTCCCCCTTCCCCTGAAGTGGCGGAATTCAAACCCGCTGTTGTGCCGCCTCATGCACCATTTGAACAGTTGATGGCAGAGCGACCTCTTCTCGACGCCAAACCCGTGGCCTTTAAGGTTCAAATAAAGTCTTCACGAACTTCTAGCCAAACGCTAGAACTTATTCAAACATTGAGAGACAATGGGTTCCAAGCCTATATGGAAGGGAAACAATATTCTAAAGCACTCATTTCAGTGGGGCCTTTTTTGAAAAAGGAACGTGCAGAAGCTATTGTCAAGCAACTGTATGAACGCTATAAATTGGAAGGGCGAGTGGTACCCTTTGAACCTATTTCAGTTGCACAAAATTTTAAGGAGAATACACCATGAACTGGATAGATCTGACCATGCTTGGAATTATTACATTATCTATTTTTTGGGGATTTTGGCGGGGATTTTCGAAAGAAGTTATGGCCCTTCTCGCTTGGGTTATGGCTTGTATGATTGCTTTAAAATTTGCAAGTCCTCTTTCAGGCGTATTTGCACATGCGGTCGAACAAACCCCCGTTCGTTATTTGCTGGCGTTTGTTATACTGATCAGCCTTATTTTAGTGGCTTTTGCATTCTTGCAAATTTTTATGGCTCGCTTCATAGAAGCTCATGAACTGACTCAGCTAGATAGATTTTTGGGGCTTGTGTTCGGTGGCGTGCGGGGAACCTTCATGGTGGCTATTTTGGTTTATGTTTTGCAGTCTACATCTTATCCAAACTCTTTAGACTGGCAATCATCAAAACTCCTTCCGCATTTTGAAAAAACTTCTGCATTGTTCATGAGCTTTATGCCTGCTGCACCTGACTTTTTAACCTCTAAAGAACGCTTACGCCAAAGAACACTTCCTTCGGAACAACTCGCGCAAGAAGCTTGAACGAGATAATGCTTCCTCTATTTCAACGGTGTGAAGAGGTGGTTTGCGATGTATTTTTTGATGCCTTTGCGAGCGTCCTTAAGCGACGTAGAATTTTTTCGGAAAAAATGCAGGATGCATTTTTAGCACACATGAGGCAGGATGCCGAATGTGTGCGGCCGGAAAAATTCTAGGAGCGCAAGGACAGATAGCGAGCAGCAGGCATCGAAAAATACATCGCAAACCACCTATCAGAAAAAACTTAAACGAATATGTGTGGAATTGTCGGTATCGTTGCAAAAGAACCCGTCAATAAAAGCATTTATGATGCACTCACCCTTCTCCAGCATCGAGGGCAGGATGCCTCTGGCATTGCTACCTGTGATAAAACGAACCGGCTGTTTTTGCGAAAAGGCAGTGGGTTAGTCCGAGACGTCTTTGCTGCTCATCACATGCATCGCTTACAAGGCGAGATGGGCATTGGGCACGTTCGATATCCCACGGCAGGGGGCGATTGCCTGGCAGAAGCTCAGCCGCTTTATGTCAACTCTCCTTATGGAATCGCGCTGGCGCACAATGGCAATTTGACCAACACGGAGCAATTAAAAAACGAACTGTATCGAGATGATTTACGTCATATCAATACCGGTTCGGATTCTGAAGTGCTTCTCAACGTATTGGCGCATGAACTCTCTTGTCTTCGTAAACGAAAGCTAACCCCAAAAGCTATTTTTTCTGCGACGGACCGTGTTTTTAAGCGCGTTTCGGGAGCCTATGCAGCGGTTGCACTGATTACAGGACATGGCATCCTGGGTATTCGAGATCCACATGGGATTAGGCCCCTCGTATTTGGAAAGCGGGATCTGGGGAAAGGGGTTGAATACATGATGGCTTCAGAAAGTGTTGCGCTTTCTTCCGTAGGATTTAGATTAGTCCGCGATGTACAGCCTGGAGAAGCTATTTTTATCGATTTAAATGGCAAGCTTTCCACCCATACTGCTTTTCAGAATCCTCTTCATACGCCTTGTATTTTTGAATATGTCTATCTTGCGAGGCCAGATTCCCGGATTGATAACGTCTGGGTTTATAGCGCGCATCTTCGCATGGGGGAGAAACTTGCGAAGAAAATTCAAGAGGCAGGGCTGGTTTCAAAAATAGATGTCGTTATCCCCATTCCAGAAACGTCCCGGCCTATTGCTTTACAGCTTTCTCAAGTGCTAGGTCTTAAATATCGGGAGGGGTTTGTTAAGAATCGTTACATTGGGCGTACGTTTATTATGCCGGGGCAAGTTCACCGCAGGCATTCGGTTCGTCAAAAATTGAATACCATCGATGCTGAATTTAAGAATTTGAATGTGCTTCTTGTCGATGACTCGATTGTCCGGGGGACGACGAGCCAGCAAATCATTCAAATGGCACGGGAGGCGGGTGCAAAAAAAGTGTTCTTTGCTTCTGCCTCGCCTCCTGTTCGGTATCCGAATGTCTATGGCATTGATATGGCGGTAGCGAAGGAACTGATTGCCCATAAACATTCGGTAGAGGAGATTTGCCGCATCATTGGAGCGGATGCGCTTATTTATCAGGATTTAGAGGACCTTAAAGACGCGGTTCGGGAACAAAATCCCAAACTTCAAGCGTTTGAGTGTTCTATTTTTGATGGGCACTATATCACCGGAGATATTACCCCTGCCTATTTGGAAAATCTTGCTAAAGAACGTGGAGATGCGGTTCGGAAGAAGCAAAAAAGGGAGGGCGTGCTTTTCCACCGAAGTAGGGTGGACCGCTCGCTATGCTAAGCGAAGTCCACCCTACTTTTATCTGTAAATGCTAATTCTCTATGCAAGTTCGCGGGAATGTGGGGCATGAGATAGAGAATAGACTTCTTGCGTAACCTTTTGATAAGTAGTAGTGTCGAAACCTTTAATAACAAGGAGAAGTGCTTTGGCAAAGAGGACGAAATACGGTCAGTTAAAAAAGTTTGATGGTGCAGAATTTAGACGATTAACAGGAGTCAAGAGACAAACGTTTGAAGAGAT
>JACQPQ010000008.1 GCA_016207405.1 Gammaproteobacteria bacterium
CATATATAGATAGGAATAAAGAAGGATCGGGCAAAAGAATACTTAACCCATCTAGGTGGCCAAGCGCAATGTTCGCTCGGTCCAGTAAAGGATGAATTTTCTGCATCTCAATAGCCGGTATTGGCGGTAAAGGTTTAGGCGCATAGGAAGTGTAGGTTTCACCCGCAACCGAACACTTGATATGTTCGCCTACTCGTTCTGAAAATGCTGCCATTTTGACCTCCATAATAAAGAAAATTAGCTTTTTGTTTATTAACGCCAACTCTAACTAAAAGAAATTTATTAAGCAACGGCATTAATAAAGAAAAATGACTTTTTCTTTATTATGGGTTGATTGATCCAGCTTCCAATGTAGGGTGCATTCATTAAACTTTATGCCATTTTGCTCCTCGTCCTGTTCCATGGCAATTTAACTTCCCTTCTGTCCGCAACCTATTTAACACCACTCGGATCATATCGCGCCCAACAGTAGGACATGCTTGTTCTAAATCTGAAATGCGAAAAGATGAAGATAGGTTGTTAATTGTAGCAATGATGAGATCAGTTTTAGCACCTCGGCCTTTTGTTAACATTCCGATTCTTTCCTCTAATTGCTGATAAGCCAATAACAATGTGGTCAAAAAGTATTCCCACCAAATCTTAATTGGATGGGTGCTGTATTGCCAGTTCTCTGAGGCTTGATGCAATGTATCGTAGTACCTAGCTTTAGAATCTTCAATAATTTTTTCCAAGCTAATATAACGGCCGACTTCATAGCCCGCTTTGTGTAGCAGTAATACGGTTAATAACCTGGATAAGCGGCCATTTCCATCCGTAAAAGGATGAATACAGAGAAAATCAAAAACAAAAGAGGCAATCACCAACAACTTGCTCACCTTGCTCTCAAGCCATAATTTATCAAGTTGTTTACAGGATTCTTCCATGTAATAAGGCGTTTCCCGTGCTGACACAGGAACGAATCTCGTGATCCAACGCCCTTCTGGCAGTCGCTCTTCAATTATATTGTCGTGTTGCTTCCATGTCCCTGTTGCTAATCCAGCACCTTTTAGCATTTTGGAATGCAAATTTAAGATGGTTTTGCTATTTATCGGAATGGTATTAAAGTGGTTGTGGATTTCGGACAAAACATTTCTATACCCTAAAATTTCTGCTTCTGAACGATCGTGGGGTTTACTTTTATCCAACATAATTGCCTTAAAGCGTTCTGGAACTACCGTAACACCTTCTATTCTGTTGGATGATTCAGAACTTTGGATAATAGCGGCTTGTTTAAGTGTTTCTAGCACTTGAGGGGTTTGATGGGTGAATGCTTCCTGCTTCCCTTTATATTCACCTAACGCTTGAATTAATCTGACGCACTCTTGCGACAGTAACTGTTTTTCTAAGTATTCATAGGAGAGTGACTTCATATTACTACGTTTATTACCACGTTTTTGCGCTTATTACCACAATATGTCGCCTCTGGATGTAATCCCTCACGGATGGTTAAGGGCCTATAAAACAATCTATCCTTTCCCGATCGAAGAGAGCTCCTCTGCTTGGGCTTCTTGGATAATCGGTGTAATCAGAGGTTCTAAATGCCCTTCGAGGATGTCTTGGAGTTGATAAAGCGTCAATCCGATGCGGTGATCAGTGATTCGGTTTTGGGGAAAGTTGTAGGTTCGGATGCGTTCGGAGCGCTCTCCGGAGCCAATCAAGATCCTTCGCTCGGAAGCTCTTTTCGCTTTTTGTTCTTTCCGTTTTGCGTCTAACAATCGTGCCTGCAATAGAGAAAGTGCTCTGGAGCGGTTTTTGTGTTGAGAGCGTTCATCTTGGCATTCCACTACGAGGCCAGTAGGCAGGTGGGTGATCCGAACAGCAGAATCTGTGACATTCACGTGCTGCCCGCCTGCGCCAGAGGCTCGAAACGTATCAACTTTGAGTTCGGTAGGGTTAATCGTAATGTCATCAATTTCTTCTGCTTCAGGAAGAACGGCAATGGTGCAGGTAGACGTGTGAATGCGGCCTTGTGCTTCTGTGACGGGAACGCGCTGAACCCTGTGCCCGCCGGACTCAAATTTTAATTGGGAATAGACATTTTTGCCGATCACTCGAAGGATGATTTCTTTATAACCGCCCGCCTCTGACCGTGCTTCAGAAACCACTTCTATTTTCCATCCAGAGCGCTCAGCATGGCGGGCATACATACGATACAAGTCTCCTGCAAAAATCGCCGCTTCGTTTCCTCCGGTTCCGGCCCGAATTTCCAAATAAATGTTTTTGGCATCGTCTGGATCTTTAGGGAGCAGCAAGAGTTGCAATTCATGTTCTAACGCTTTCTCACGGATTTTGGCAGTCGTCTTTTCTTCTTCAGCGAGTTTGGCAATGGCCTCGTCTGGATCCTTCAACAGTTCTTCAGTGGTTATCAAAGTTTGCTCTAAGGTTTGGTATTCTTCAAAGCATCGAGCAATAGGAGAGAGCTCAGCATATTCTTTGGATAGGTTTTTAAATTGATTCTGATCTTGAAGGATAGTGGGGGTAGAGAGGAGTTTCCCCACTTCCTGATGGCGTTTGGTTAAGGCGGTCAGTTTTTGAATGAGTTCGGCTTTCATTGAATTTCCTTCATAACATAACGTATTTTAGGGGCCTAACCACTATTCGTTGGGTTTTCGCTCGCAAAAAGCGTCATTAAGCCAGTGAAGTAAAGATGGATTTTCTTCTATAAAAGTTTTTGAGACTGCATACAATGGGTAAGATTGCAATTGGTTATGCACAGAATAATTATGTGTGGAATATCGAATCCCATAGGGAGAACTGGGATGTTTATCGAGAAATAAATGCATACTTTTTAAAGAAGAACCCTTTCCACTTTTGACTTCAATAGGAATAATGTTTCCCTGCATTGAAGCAACATAATCGACTTCTGCTTGGCTACTCCTGGATTCTTTATGCCAATAATACAGTTGCTGTTTCTGATGGGGAGAACTATAAGCCAGCAATTCCTGGCCAACAAAACTTTCAGCAATTTCACCTTTATTAATATAAGCGGATAGGGGATCCAATACCCATTTTTTGAGATCTGAACCCAGAATAGCTTGTGCAAGTGCCACATCTAATATTTTTAATTTGAAGCAACCGAGGTTAGTTTCAGCGCCCAAAGGAAGTCCCTGTGCTGCGGTATGATAGATGGGGTGTACAATGTCTGCCTTTTCCAATAGAGATAAACAAGGCGCCAGCTCACGTTTTCGGAAATTTCCTTCAATGTGTGAGTATTTGAAACGACATCCTAACTGTCTTGGAATGGTGTTGAATAATTGTTCAATATATTTAATCTGGTACCTCTTAGCATACTTTTCAAAATCTTGCCTAAAAGTACCTACAAGCTCATGCAAAATTTGATGGCATTGCCCATAATCACTTGTTTCCAGCCAAGTTTTAACGACTTCTGGCATTCCTCCAATGGCAATATATTCACCCACGAGCCTCAATGCTTTATTGTGAACGGGTTCTGCCAGTGGAACATTGACATCATTTGTTAAAATTACCTTCAACAATTGCATGCACTCTGCAGCTTTAAGAAACTCAATGAACGACACAGGATAAAGATATAGAAAACTCACTCTTCCCACAGGCACTCCAACGGATTCTATAGCAAAGTTCAAAAGAGAGCCCGCAGCAATCACATGAAGCTCTGGCATTTCTTCATAAAAATATCGAAGAGCTTGAATAGCCTTAGGGTTGGCCTGAATTTCATCTAAAAATAATAGGGAATGATTGGGTTCAATCCTCTTTTCTGTCATCAGACGCAATTCTTTTAGGATCCGCTTTGGATCCAGATCCTGCTCAAAAATTTTTTGATAGGCTGGTTGATATTCGAAGTTGATTTCTACGAATTCATCAAAAGTGCGTCCTATACTTCGAACCAGGTGAGTTTTTCCAACTTGCCGAGCACCTCTCAAAAGAATAGGTTTTTTGTGTGGGTTACTTTTCCATTGTTCTAGGGTATGGGAGAGAAATCTTTCTATGGTAAGTTCCTCATGGTCAAAATTCAAATAAGATTATAAGGCGTTTTGTCCGAAATTCAAACATAAAAACCTCTATACAAGACAAAATTTTCAACCGTTCACCCTTCGAGACGGCGCTACGCGCCTCCTCCCTTCGACAAGCTCAGGGCGAACGGCCACAAGAAAGAAGCTGATATTGAATCGTTTCCACAATCCTAAATCCTAAGTCCTAAATCCTAATTTCTTCGCATATTCTAACGCTTCTTTGTGCTCCGTAGCGCCTGTCTTTTTAAGCTCCCTACAAAATGGATGCAAGAGTTTGTTCGTTAAGCGCATGGAAAATTCCTGTAGCGCCTTCTCAGGCGGCTGACCTTGCGTTATTTTTGCAACTGCGCGTTCTAGTTCGCATTTTCGAATAGCCTCGCCGTGCGCTCTGTATTTTTGAATGACCGAACTCACTTCTTCCCCATTTGTGCGTTCCTGCCAAAAATGGTCTACGGCTTGTGTGATAAGAATTTCCGCGGATTTTGCGGCTTCTTGCCGCTTTTCACTATTATCGTGAACAACGTGTTGCAAATCATCAATGGTGTAAAGATAGACGTCTTCTAAATCCCCGACTTCGGGTTCAATATCTCTGGGAACCGCTAAATCCACCATAATGAGAGGACGGCGCTTACCTCCTTTTAAAGCGCTTTCGACGGTGCCTTTGCCTAAAATGGGTAAAGGACTCGCGGTAGAAGAAAATAAAACATCCACGTGTTTAAGCCACTCGGAGATCTCGGTCAACCCTATTGCCTGTCCATTGACTTCCTTTGCAAGTACACGGGCTCGTTCGAGTGTACGATTCGCAATAATCAGCGTTTGAACACCTCGCTCTTTTAACTGGATGGCAATGCGTTCTATCGTGTCCCCCGATCCAATCAGTAGAGTTTTGACATTTTCGATATTTAGAAAAAAATGGTGGATCAGTTCTGTAGCCGCGCGGGCAACCGATACCGTGCTTTTTCCAATTTCAGTTCCCGTTCTTACCCGCTTGGCAACGGCGAAGATTTGCTGGAAAATGTTCTCAAGGGCGTGGCCAACCGTTCCCATTTCTTTTGCCAACTGGTAGGCTGCTTTGACTTGACCGAGAATTTGGGGTTCGCCCAAAATCATAGAGTCTAGGCCACTGGCTACCGTTATTAAGTGATGGAGGGCTTTTTTGTGGTGATGGCAATAAATACTTTTCTGCCATTCGCTAAGGGAGAGTTTTCTATTCTGTTGAATCCACGCTTCTAATTCTTCAGAATGGTGAGAAGCGAGAACCGCAATCCATTCAGTACGATTGCAGGTAGAGAGTACGACTATTTCTTTTAGGAAGGGTAAATTTATACAGTCTCGTAAGTGGAGAGGCAGCGTTTCGAACGTAAAGGCAACCGATGTCCGAATATTAAGCGGTGCTGTTTTATGATTTAACCCAATAATAACGAATGACATCCGCACTATTTACCATGATAAAATACGTATCTTCTTCAAATTTGATGGTTACAAGCGGTCCACCAATCCCTGTTTTTGTGGACCACTCCCCCGCAAAAAACGCGGGGTCGTTAAGTCCACCCTACAATTTGAAGAAGATACTAAAATACATTATTCTAACGCCATGCCTGAAGTTAACCCATAGAAATATTCTTGCATGCTTTATTCTGAGCTTTATGTTTACCTCAGAGGCGCTGGCCTATTTTTGGGAAAAAGAACTTGAAGAAAGCCCGCAAGTGGTTGAACGTAAGTTAAAAGAAGATTCTGTTTCACTCTCTAAGGATACTTTGTCTCATCTTCTCATTGCCGAAATAGCGGGTCAGAGAGACGAACTTTCTCTTTCTAGCAGCGAATATTTAAAGCTTGCAAAAAAAACAAAAGAAAGCAGCATTGCAAAGCGTGCCACGCAAATTGCACTCTATGCAGCCGATCTTAAATCTGCATCAGCAGCCGCCAGAATTTGGGCTTCAGCTTCTCCCAATGACATCGAAGCCCAGCACATTTTAACGATTTTACTGCTTAAAACAAATCAAGAGCGTGAAACACTCACCCCCCTCCATCGAGCGCTTATCATTTCAACGGGACCAGGGATGCCGGTGTTACAGTTTTCTCAATTTATCGAGCAAATCGTTTTAGAAGTTCCTGGACAGTCTGAGGCTCTAGATGCGACCCTTCAAAAACTTAAAAAAAAGATGAAAGAGAATAAAGAGGTACTGCTTGCTATTGCGACGCGAGCACTTTCCCGCGGTGAGTGGCAAGAGGCTCGGGAAGCAGCCCAGCAAGTTTTATCAGCCGATCCGCTTCATGCAGAAGCCGTTTTTTTAAAAGCGAGGAGTTACTTGGGGCAAAATAACATTGCAGAAGCGCTCTCTGTCTTATCTCATAACAGTGAAAAATTACAATCGCATTATGGAATACAAACTCTGTACGCTAAGACACTACTTAAAATCAGTGACTTTAAGCGAGCGGAAGTTCAATATACCCAGCTCTTAAAACAGTATCCTCACGACATTAATTTGTTACTGGGGATGACCCTCATCAAAATTGAGCAAGGACAATTTTCCGCCGCAGAAAAGTGGATTCAACAAGCCGGGGAGGAGCAACCGAGTCACCCGGTTCTTAAATTTTATAAAGGATATTTGGCCCAAAAGAGGGGACAGGACGCTGTGGCGCTTAAACAGTACTTGTCTCTTTTAGAAGAAAATAAAATGTTTGTGGTCGCTATCCAAGCATCGGTTGTGCTTGGCCGTCAAAAGAAATTTAACGAAGCACTCGCACTCTTAGATTCCATTACGACAGCCGATGATGCTGAAACAGTACAACTCATTATTACCAAAGCCAGCCTCTATCGGGGCATAAATCAAAGCCAAGAAGCTTTAACGCTCCTAAATACAGCGATTAAAAATTATCCGGAATACCCAGAGCTTTTGTATACACGTGCTTTAGTCAGCGAAAAATTGGGGGACTTGGAACAAGTAGAACAGGATTTCAAAATGCTCCTTAAATTTAATCCTATGGATGTAGAAATCCTCAATGCTTTAGGATATGTACTCGCCGATAAAACGGACCGATATGAAGAAGCCCTGGAGTTCATCCATAAAGCTTTCCAACAAAAGCCGAACGATCCTTCTGTTCTAGATAGTATGGGGTGGGTCCACTACCGTTTGAAACGTCTTGAAGAAGCGTTGGGTTATTTGAAGAAAGCTTACCAAATGGCACCCCAACCTGAAATCGCAGGTCATTTGGGAGAAGTGTTATGGGTAATGGGTCAGAAGACAGAAGCCAATAGCGTATGGAAAAAAGCACTTCAGCACGATCCAGAGAATGTCATTCTGAAAGCCACTATTCAAAAGTGGAAAACACTTTAATCCCTAACCCCTACCTACAAAGACGGTCGAGCAGATGAGACAGCGCGGCTAGAATCTCTTGTGCATTCGCCCACTCGCCGATGACTTTCAAACTATAAGGCCCTTTTAGTTTGAATTCAGTCGGATGTTGCGTGATGAGTTCCAGGATGCGCGTCGAATCGAGCGGACACTGCTTCGAAAATTCTAAAACACCCCCGCAGAAGCTCATGTCGATTTTGCGAATGTAAAGCGAACTGGCTTTTAGTTTAAGGAGAGTGAGGCGAAAAAGATTTTGGAGAGGTAAAGGATGTTTTCCAAAACGGTCTATAAATTCAGCTTGCAAATCTTCCAATTCCGTTTCCGTTTTGACATAGGAAAGGCGTTTGTATTCGATAAGACGAGTATGAACATCTGGGATAAGCGTCTCTGGGATGAGCGCAGAAATGGGGCAGTGAATTTCAGTCGCTTCCGCAGTGGGAACCTTGCTTTCTTGCCCAGCTCCTGCCTTCAACCATTCCACGGTTTTTTCTAACAGTTCTTGATAGAGGGTGTAGCCTATCGTTTCTATTTGCCCGCTTTGTTCTTCTCCTAATAGTTCGCCCACGCCTCGAATTTCCATATCGTGACTGGCAAGCAAAAATCCTGTACCTAATTCTTCAAACATCGCGATGGCTTCGAGCCGCTTTTTGGCGTCTCTCGCCAGGGGAACATCCGGAGAAGTAAATAAATAGGCATAAGCTTGGTGATGCGAGCGACCTACTCGACCCCGTAGCTGATGAAGTTCCGTTAGACCTAATTTGTCTGCTCTATGGATGAGAATGGTATTGGCTGTGGGAACGTCGATGCCGCTTTCGATAATGGTCGTACAAACAAGAACGTTAATTCGCCGATGGTAAAAATCACTCATTATGCGCTCCAGTGCCCGTTCGCGCATTTGGCCATGGGCAATGGCGATTTTGGCTTCTGGGAGAAGCGCCTGTAGCTCATCCCTTATTCTCGTAATAGACCGAACGTCATTGTGCAAAAAATAGACTTGCCCGCCTCGATAGTGTTCTCGCAGAATAGCTTCTCGGACGCAACTGGCCTCATACGGGCGTACAAAGGTTTTTATAGACAGTCGTCGTAAAGGGGGCGTTGTAATTAAAGAGAGCTCTCGAATGCTGGCCATGGTCATATGAAGGGTTCTTGGAATGGGCGTTGCGGTCAGTGTTAGGATGTCCACGTTGCTCTTCAAAGACTTAATACGTTCCTTGTGACGCACCCCAAAGCGATGTTCTTCATCGACAATCAAAAGTCCACAGTCATGAAATTGAATATCTTTTTGGAGTAATCGATGCGTACCTATCACAATATCGATTTGACCTTCGGCAAGCGCCTTCAAAACAGAGACTTGTTCTTTATGCGTTTGAAATCGAGAAAGGCTTGCTATCCGGATAGGCCAGTTGGCAAAACGGTCTTGAAAAGTTTCCGTGTGTTGCGTTGCCAGTAGAGTGGTCGGCGTCAATAAAGCCACTTGTTTATGGTTGTAAGCGGCGATAAAGGCTGCGCGCAAAGCGACTTCTGTTTTTCCAAACCCCACATCTCCACAGACGAGCCGGTCCATGGGCTTCTGGCTTGTCATATCCGTGATGACTTGACCAATTGCGGTTTGTTGGTCAGGGGTTTCCTCGAAGGGAAAAGACGCCGCAAAGTGCGCATACTCCGGGGGCACGACGAAACCAAATCCCGTTTGGCCGGCTCTCTTTGCAGTGATCTCAAGTAAATCGGCTGCCGTGTC
Source organism: Gammaproteobacteria bacterium (assembly GCA_016207405.1). GTDB lineage: Bacteria > Pseudomonadota > Gammaproteobacteria > JACQPQ01 > JACQPQ01 > JACQPQ01. Next base: position 9,123 of record JACQPQ010000008.1, read on the forward strand.
TTGAATGCGCGCCAGGGCTTCTTTTTTTTGCTTCTGCCATTTATCGTGCCCTAATTGGTGGAGAACGACTTGTTCTGGGTTTTCTCCGATATAGCGATGAATGAGATGCAAATCAGTAATCGGCACATAAAGTTTATTGAAATCTCTATATTCCAAGACTAAAAATTCATAAGGAATTTGGTCAATAGAAAGCGTTTGAAGGCCAACATACCGACCAATGCCATGGTCGATATGTACAACGGGGGAGCCCAGAATAAGTTCTGAGAGACTCATGATAACCGCATTGGCCTCTGCCTTCCTTTTCCTAAGGCGACGTTGGGGAACATGCTCCCCTAACAGTTCTGTTTCAGTGAGAATAACGATTGAAAGCTCTGGGAGAATAGCGCCAGATTCTAAAGGGCCAATGACCAATCCAAACTTTTCATTGGAATCTAGAAAATGCTTCCAACTGTCAAAAAGGGAAGGAGACAGTTCGTGCTGTTTTAAAAGTGTAAGCAGCATTTCTCGCCGGCCTTCTGTTTCTGCAATAAAAAGGACTCGATAGGAAGAATCAAGGTACCTTTTCCAAATTGTAGGGTGCACTTGCCCACCGTTCTTTGCATTTTCTGTATTTCCCCCCATGCGGATCTTCTGAAAATTCTGAAATGCTTCTTGAAGATCTGATAAGCTTAAAAAAAGTTCTTGGGGGGGTAGAATGGGGCGAGTAATGTCATGTTTTAGATTGTCATAGGATTTTTGGATATTACTCCAGAACCTTTCCGCCTCTTCTTCACATCCTTCCTGGAATATAAAAAGAGTGTCGGGTGGAACATAATCCCAAAAATGTGCGGTCCTTGTAAAAAAGAGGGGCAAGTAATATTCGATGCCCGGAAAGGGCTTATGTTCTATAACAGAACAGTAATCGGGATATTGCGTGGGCAACCCCGTAAAACGCTCACGCCAAGCGCTTTTAAAGTGGGCGATGGCAGGGAGCGTGAGTGGGCATTCTCTCGCAGGTAAAACTTCAATATGTGGTATGGTGGCCGTCGAACGTTGGGTATCGATATCAAAGGAGCGAAGGCTATCCACCTCGTTATCCACTAAATCAATACGGTAGGGTTCCCGGCTTCCCATGGGGAACAGATCAAAAATAGAGCCTCGTTGAGCAAATTCACCTGGTGCGAGGACATGCTCCGTTGCAAAATATCCGTTTTTCAGCAACTGCTCTCGCATGCGAATGGGGTTAAAACCATCGCCTTTTTTGAGAATAAAAGTAAATAGGTTGATATAGGTGGGTGGAGGTAAAACGTGCAGCAACGTCGTTAATGGAATAATCACTAAGGCGCGTTTTTCCGTTTGGAGCCGGTATAAAAGTGCAAGACGTTCTGAAATAATGTCGGGGTGAGGAGACAGGCGGTCGTAGGGGAGGGTTTCCCAGTCTGGAAATACTCGAATAAAAAGGGAGGGGAATTCGGCGAGAAAAAAACGACATTCCTGTTCTAGGCGAAGAGCCCCCGGCATGTCTTTCGTAATCGCAACGACAAGACGGTTGCTTTGATGGACGATATGAGCTAAAGCGAGTGACGACGCACCTCCCTTAAGTGTGGTGGGTAAAAGGGATGTCTCTTGGGATGAGGTTGAAATGGTCATGACGTGGCATTATAACCGAATGAAATGGCAGTGCCGCCGGGGACAACTAGAATTAGACATTTTACTTCTCGCTTTTTTAGAATCTGAGTATGCCTCTTTAAGCGTTGAAGAAAAAACGGTTTTCCAAACGCTGCTGACTCATTCTGATCCAGAGTTATACCGTTGGTTGATAGAGGGCGCGTGCCCACAAGATCACACCCTTTTCCGAATGGTTGAGAGAATCAAGCGGCATGCACAGTCAACCCTTTAATCTTCGCATTTCTCTTTATGGCGCGGTTTTTGCCATCCTTGTGTACGGAGGTGCAATGGGCGTCATTCTATTCCTCGAATGGCCTTTCTGGCTTCGCATGTTTGGAATGTTGGGAATAGGGGGACAAGGGGCGTGGCAAGCATGGAAAGCATGGGGGCCCCATCGGGTGACGTGGCTTAAAAAGCAAGATCTGGGGTGGATCTTAGAGACGGCACAAAAAAAAATTTGTCCTGTTGCGTTAGAGCAGAATAGCTTTGTCGCGCCTCTTCTTTTAATTCTCAAATTTAAGAGGACCGATGTTCGGAAACGTTGTTCAGTGGTTATTTTACCCGATAGCCTTCCTGAGTCTGACCGAAGGCGCCTTCGAGTGATAAGCAAGCGACAATAGAAATCTCTCCCTTTTTTCTTTTTTTTCTCGTTTCCACGCTCTGCGTGGAAACGAGAAAAATCCTAAATCTTATTATTGACACCTATTCATTTTAGTGTATAGTGACATTCGGTAAGCAAGTCATCATCAATCATCATTTCCTTATTCCCGCCGAAGCCCAATAATCAAAGTGAAAGCGAAAGTAGAGAAATATGAAGCCGTTTAGGGGGTCGACTTGCTTTATTTTTATAACTTAATTTAAAGGAAATCTATGGCTAAGAAACTATATGTAGGTGGTTTGTCTTATGATACCAATCAACAAACCTTGCAGGACTTATTTGCACAAGCAGGTGCAGTGACTTCTGCCACTATTATTACCGATAAGATGACTGGGCGGTCTAAAGGCTTTGGCTTTGTAGAAATGTCATCCGAAAAAGAAGCAGAGAAAGCGATTTCACTGTTTAATGGTAAAGAAGTGGATGGAAGAAGTATAACGGTGAATGAAGCTCGCCCTCAGGAACCCAGAACTAACCGGGGTGGGGGTGGTTTTAGCCGCGGTGGGACAGGTGGTAGTCGAGGATACGGCGGTGGGCAGGGAAGTGGTGGCGGCCATCGCAGAAACAGCTGGTAGAACAGAACCAGTATTAAAATGTAGTGCGCGAGGCGCACCAACGGGAATGAAATCCCAACCGGTGCGCAAGAGCGCATCCTATTATTCATTATTTACTCCCTTTTTAGGTAGGGTGGGCATGTTTTTTTGCCTACGCCCCTGTCTTTTCTAAAAAATAGTCAGCGGGAATTGCTGCGCCAATTTTGGATCTATTGGAATTCCAAGAGGAGTTGGACTATTTTTTAAACAAGAGGAGGAAAAGTCATGAATAAAAAAATCTTGTGTTTTGCCGCAGGACTGTTTATGGGAATGATGGTACTAGCGCTGCCGACGGAGGCTGCATGGAATCCACATGAGACTTGGCATGCACTCCCGTACAGATTTACAGAAGTGCCCAACAATGATATACGAGTTATATCAGAAGCAGAGAATGCTTGCGGTGGAAAAGAGAACTTAATAGTCATCACAACACATCCTGATCCTCCTCCTGGAGAGAGAAGGTGGTATGCCGTGTGTAAGCGAACGGGTTGGTAAACTCATCCATGCGCGCGAACAATTGGGAAAAGGTAGTCTCGTCTTCCCCAACTATTATTTTGTGTACTATGGAAGGCCAGTGATTCATCCAAGTCATTTGCCGTTTAGCCAGGTGTCTGGTTGCAGCAATGGCTTGGGTGACCATCCTATCATAGGTGCTTTCTTGATTTAAGTATTGCAGAGCTTGCCGATACCCCACTCCCCGCGCGGCAGGGGAATCCAAGGGTAAGACCTCACTTTCCATAAGACCGCACACTTCTTCTAAAAAACCTTGTTTTAACATGTCATAAAAGCGCTGCTCGATAGTGTGATGCAACACTTTTCGTTCTGCAGGATATAAAGCAATGATATGAGGCTCTTCTGCCAGAGGAGAACCCTTCTCTTCTTTTTGCCAAACGGATAAGGGCTTTCCAGAAGAATAATAGACTTCCAGTGCTCGAAGGATACGCTGTGGATCAGTCGGTAGAATCTTTTCTGCCGAGGCACGGTCCACTTCACCCAGCTCTTGGTGCAAAACTATCCAACTCTTTTCTTTAGCTTCTTGGAAAATACGCTGCCGAATTTTTTCATCTCTCGGTGGAAGGTGAGAGAGACCCAACTGAAGCGCCCGAAAATAGAGCATAGTTCCTCCCACAAATAAGGGGATATGATTTCTTTGACGAATGTCCTGAATAAGAGAGGAGGCTTCTCGCACAAAGTCGCCAACCGAATAAAATTCGTTTGGGTTTCGAATATCCACCAAATGGTGTGGGAATTTTTTTTGGATGGGGGGGCTGGGTTTGTGAGTGCCAATATCCATACCTCGATAGACCATCATAGAATCGACGCTAATGATCTCCACAGGAAACCGTTCTACAATTGCGAGTGCAGCATTTGTTTTACCGATGGCGGTAGGGCCAATCAAAAAAATCACTTTGGGTGGCATTAGGATTCCAAAAGGGTATTGAAAAGTACGCTTGCTAAATATTTTCCAAATAAGAATCCGCTGTTATCAATTCACCTTTTATTCCAAGCTCTTGCTCAGCTTTTTCTAAAGCGCGCATTTCTCTCTCAAGAGTTTTTTTATCTGATGGGTCATAAACTACCTGCAAAAGTTTTAATACACCTTGTGGGGTACGAACCAAAAAATCAATTTCGTATCGCTCTTCTGTTAAATAATAATAAATTTCACCCCCTTGGCGACGTAAATCAAGATAGATTAAGTTTTCAAAGAGATGTCCAATATTATGATTTAAGCTAAACGTATAGGCATGCACAAGCCCCGTATCCACAGCATAAATTTTCTTAGGGTTAGATTGAACTTTTCGTAATGACTCTGAATAAAGGGGAACTTTAAACGCAATATAAGCATCCTCTATATATTCTAAATAGTCATAAACCGTATTCTTCCCAGAAGGTAACCCTTGGCTTTTGATATTCTTATGAAATTTATTAACAGAAAATATAGAACCCACGTTTTTTAAGAGCGTTTTTATTAAATATTTGATCAAACTGATATTGGTGATCTTGTGTCGTTCAATGATATCCCGATAAACAACAACATCTACATATTCTTGTAGTAAATCTCGATGTTCAACTTCATTGGCAATAATCGTTTCAGGGAAACCTCCTTTCAACAAATAGGTGTGCAATAACGCCCCTTTAACGTCCATCGCTTTTTTGCTTTTCCTAAGTTTTTTTTCTAATACAATATGCTTTGCAGCAAGGTATTCACTAAAACTATATGGCCATATTTCAGTCGCTAAAGAACGACCACGTAATGATGTCGCTATTTCCTTACTTAATAGTTTTGCGGAAGATCCCGATAAAAAAATTTCTGCATTTTTACTATCTAATAAACGACGAACAACAACCGGCCAATCCTCAACATTTTGAATTTCGTCAAATATTAAATAACATTTTTGCTCATGATTTTCTGGGTATATTTCATAAAAACTATCTACTAAATCAGAAAATTTTTGTTGCGTAACGGGTAATAAACGGTCATCTTCAAAGTTAATGATTAAGAATCGCGATAAAGGCACCTTTTGTCGCAATAAGTTTTTGATCTGCTGGTATAAAAAATACGTTTTGCCAGTTCTACGCATTCCCATAATCACTCTTATCTTATGGGGCATTTCAGTTACACTGATCTCACGCGCCACTCCGTCACTCATCCGCTTAAGTTTTTCATGAAACTCATTTAACACTGTGGATAAAATCTCTCTGGCAGTCATAATTCCTTACCTCTAAATAAAGAAAGAATATCATAAATCTATATTTATGCAATAGGAAAGAATTTTTTGGTTGTTAGTTTCGTTTTGTCGGATTTAAGCGCTTACGCCACAAAACTCTCTCACTGATTGGTGACATTAGGATTCCAAATCCGAAAACGTGAATTGCCGTATCCAAGGATACCGAAAAGGAGGTTCGGCATGATTTTCTAATTTGGCGAGAAGCTCCTCCATGGTTTCTTTAGTTTCTGGAAGGTGCGCTAAAGAAAAGAGAGTGGAATCGTCTATCTGTTCAAAAAGGTCATTCCAATTAAAAGCGGGATTTTTGCAAACCGCTCTCAATAATCCGGGAACAAATAAGATCATATCGACGTATCGAAGTGCCGTTGGAATCTTCCGGACAATAAACGCCGAAGGGCCCGTACAAGGCATATCAAACCCAAAAGAAGCAAGTAAAGATTCCTGAGTGGGTGTCCAAGGTAGAGGACTATTTAAAGAAATTGGAAGTGGCATGAGTAAAGGAGAAGCATGCACGCCCAATGCACGTTCTTTTTGCAAGACCTCCCTGGCAAGCCATTGCAAAGCTTTTGATAGAGTGAGAATAGCAAGTCCTTCACTATTTTCAACCAGCATATAGCGGTTGTGAAAAAGAGCTAAAGGGTGCCCTAAAGGGTGTGCACTGTTTTTTTCCTTTTCTTTTTGGAGTGCAGCCGGTTGAGATGCATAAAGTTTAGGTGGGGGCTCCATAGCCTGTTCTTCATAGAAAGCACTTTGACTTCTCGAAACGGCCCCCTCTCTGACCGAATGCCACACAAAATCATGCATATGCCGAGGTTCTTCCCAACGGACTTCACATTTGGTGGGATGCACGTTCACATCACAGGCGGATGGATCACAGTCTAAGAATAGGAGATAGGCCAAGGGACTCCCGAGTGGACAAAGCTCCGAAAGCGCTTGCCGAATCGCATGCGTTACAATTTTATCTTTTACCCAACGCTCGTTGACAAACAAGGACTGATACAGGGAGTCGTCTGCAGATTTAAGATTGGGCGCCAACCAACCGCGCAATTTTAAACCCACGGCTTCTTTTTCTAAATAAAAAGCCTGCTCCAAAAAAGAGTGCCCTAAAATAATCTCCACCCGACGTTTTTGTTCTGAAAATGAATGGGCCTTTGGAAGAAACCACGTCCTCTTGTGCATGGATGTGAATTTAAAGTTCGTCTTGAAAAACACCAGTGCAAGCCGTTTTACCCATTTTTCAATATGCATCCCCTCTGTTTTTGCAGAACGTAAAAACTTGCGCCGAACGGGAGTGTTAAAAAAAAGTTCTCGAACTTCTACCGTTGTTCCAAACGGGTGCGCGACAGGGGTGACAGACACCGCCTCCTGATTTTTAGGGGAAGAAAGAATTTGCCAACCATGAGGCTCTCCCTCACAGCGAGATTTTAAAGTAAATAACGAAACCGCCGCGATGCTGGCCAGTGCTTCCCCTCTAAATCCCATCGTTGATAGTTTAGCTAAATCGGAAAGGGCCGAAATTTTACTCGTCGCATGTTGCAAAATTGCAAGGGGAAGGTCGTCACGGTGAATCCCCATTCCATCATCTTGAACTCGGATCAGGAAACATCCCTCTTCTTCAATGTCAATAGAAAGGTGCGAGGCATTGGCATCGAGGCTATTTTCCAGAAGCTCTTTGACAATAGAAGCCGGTCTTTCAATTACCTCCCCTGCAGCGATTTGATTGGCTACGTCTTTTGGGAGTGCGCGTATGCGAGAAGTCATAAGAGATCATTGTACCAAGAAAAAAATAGTTCTTTTTCATAATCTTTACGGTGACTTGGGTTCAACCTCAAATAGAAGTAGGCCGGTTTCGGCCCATAACATTCTGCCAGCGCAGCCATTCTATGGGTTTAATCTTATAGCGCGCCAGAACACCTTCATGAAGACGCTTTAAATCATCTAGCACTACTTCTATAAAGCGTTCTTGGTCTTGCGCAGGCAGATGTGCTTTCGCATATTCTTGAATGTCTTCCATACTTTCTATTTTACAATTTTGAACAATACGTCTGACCAGTTCGTGAATGTGCTCCCGATAATGCAAACGCAAAGGATCGGGTTCTACCAGAGATTTTTGCACCGCCAAATACTCTCGAGTAGAACGCTCATAGGCCCATACAAAAAGATCACGTAAAAGCTCAATACGCGTCATCTCATAAACAGCTAAAACAGCATCTATGTAAAATGAGTTGGGAACACCAATAAATGTTAACGGGCAGAGATTATGCTTCAAAAATGAAATGTTTGCTCCTAAACGCGAAACGCGCTTGTTAACGTCCTCAAAGGGCTGCAAATAGGGAATATGAACCAAAATAAAAAAAGCCTGCTCAAAAGGATCCTGAATGGTATTCGCTTTAAAAAGAACTTCTCGAAATACTTCTTCAATCACCTGTGGCAATGCTAAAGGCCTATAGACAGATCCTGCGATCTCTATGGGCCTTTTTCGTAAACGTCCGCTGGCTTCGGGATCAGCTAATAAATTTTCTGACAAAAGACCCTGTAAACTCAGAAACGTATGGAGATCAAAACCAACATCGTCTATGGAATCCACTAAGAGAAGAATGGCAGCCTTATGATTGAGAATCATCTGTACTTCCTGTGCGTTTTTGCCTGCTGCCTCCCGCCCAAATTCAATCAATTGTTGCGTATCCAATCGAGAATATGTGTTACCTTCTAGACGACTAGAAGACCAAGACAGATCAATCAGCAGATGATTTAAAACCAGGTGGGCATAAGTTCCTGCAGGCCGAACCATTTTCCCCGTGTCACCCATCCGACGTAACATCGTGCGGGTTGTTTCTCCTAGATAATAAGTACGATTGGGCTCATAGGCTCCTAAAAAATCTCTGTCATAACTCGTGGGTTGCCTCTTGAAAAGTGGCTGTTGAATATAGGTGAGGATGTCGCGACCATCTGGAGCAATAGGAATACTAAAATCAGGCTCTTCGATTGGTTTGTATAAAGTCGCCGGTCCTTTGCCAAACACAGCCACTTGTTTTTTCTGCACAAGTCCCCGTAATAACCTTTGCAGGGTACGGCGTGTGACAGGCTTCTGCAATTGATGTAGGAGCAATTCAATGCCAATGCCCTGTGGAAAACGGCAAATGACCTCAAGAAGATCGTGCTCGCGAGAAGTCAATAAAAGAGTGTCCATGCCATTAGTTTGGCGCGATTTGGCGCGATTTGCAAAACAGAATGGCGCTATTTTGGCGCGATCGGACTATTTTACAGGCCCTAACGAATTTTCTATCCTACTGTTTGTATTTTAGTAATTATTCAGCACAATCGAAAAACATGCCAGCGAAGGCTGACAGCCAGTCCTTATAATCTGGATGCCAGCCTTCGCTGGCATGACAGTAGTTAGGTCGATGATGCGCTGTCTTTAATTGCTGGGTTCTGAATAGATAACTGCATTTAAAGTGTGGGTTCTAGTATAATAGCGAGATGAACTTACCCACTCAAAATCCCTCCTACGACTCAAAAAACATCAAGGTTTTAAAAGGTTTAGATGCGGTTCGCAAGCGCCCTGGCATGTACATCGGAGATACCGACGATGGAACCGGGTTGCATCAAATGGTTTTTGAGGTGGTCGATAACTCGGTCGATGAAGCCTTAGCAGGGTTTTGTAAAAACATTGAAGTAACCCTTCATGTCGGGGAGAGCGTTACCGTAAAAGACAACGGTAGGGGCATTCCGGTCGATATTCATAAAGAAGAAGGGATTTCTGCCGCTCAAGTGATTATGACCTTCTTACATTCAGGCGGTAAATTTGATAGCGCCAGTTATAAAGTATCCGGGGGGTTGCATGGCGTAGGGGTTTCTGTCGTCAATGCTTTATCGAGCGAACTAAAATTAACGATCCGTAGAGAAGGAACGGTCTACTTTCAAACCTATAGAAATGGAGTACCTGTAGAACTTCTTCGCCCTATCGGAGAAGCCCAGGGAACGGGTACAGAAATAACCTTTACTCCCAGCTCACACACGTTTACTAATATTCAATTCCACTATGACATCCTTGCCAAGCGATTTAGAGAATTATCTTTTTTGAACCCTGGCGTTCAAATCAGCTTGTTGGATGAACGAACTCAAAGGAAAGATCTCTTTCAGTATGAAGGAGGCATTCGGGCTTTTGTTGCACACCTCAATACCAACAAAACGCCCATTCACCCTACCGTTTTTTACTTTAACGAAGAAAGAGAAGGGGTGTCTTTAGAGATCTCGCTTCAGTGGAATAATTCTTACCAAGAAACGGTATTTTGCTTTACCAATAATATTCCCCAACGGGATGGGGGGACCCACTTGATTGGGTTTCGTTCTGGGCTAACCCGCACTCTGCATAACTATATTGAACACACGGGTCTGGATAAGAAAGAAAAAGTTTCTGTCTCAGGGGAGGATGTGCGGGAGGGATTATGCGCGATTGTTTCGGTCAAATTTTCCGATCCTAAATTTTCTTCCCAAACGAAAGATAAGTTGGTTTCTTCTGAGGTAAAACCAGTGGTTGAAAATTTAATTTCCGAACGCTTCTATGAATTTTTAATGGAACACCCTCAAGAGGCTAAAAGTGTTTTGGTCAAAATGATTGAAGCGGCCCATGCGAGAGAGGCCGCGAGAAAAGCTAGGGATATGACCCGCCGAAAAACTGCGCTGGATTTAGGAGGATTACCTGGCAAGTTAGCCGACTGCCAGGAAAAAAGTCCCGCCCTCTCAGAGCTTTATATTGTCGAGGGAGATTCCGCAGGTGGCTCCGCCAAGCAAGGCAGAGATAGGCGTCGGCAAGCTATTCTTCCCCTCAAAGGTAAAATATTGAACGTGGAAAAAACTCGATTGAGCAAAATGCTCGATTCAGAAGAAATTACGGCTCTCATTACGGCTCTGGGATGTGGGATTGGGGAAGAAGAATTTAATATCGACAAGCTTCGTTACCATCAAATCATATTGATGACAGATGCGGATGTCGATGGTTCCCACATCCGAACGCTTCTGCTTACTTTTTTCTACCGTCAAATGCCAGAGCTTATTCGGCGGGGGTATGTCTATATTGCCCAGCCGCCTCTTTACAAAGTGGCTAAAAACAAGGAAGCACGTTACCTCAAAGATGAGGAAGCGCTTGATTTGTATCTCACACGTTTGTCTGTGCAAGGAGTTTTGTTTTATGAAAATGAAGCGTCGCCTCCCATTCAAATTTCTGCTTTGGAAAGCCTGGTAGAAGAATATCGAGAAATTCGGAAGGCCATTACGAGACTCTCATCGCGTTACCCGATTGGTATTTTGCAGGCTATCGCTCAAATTCCGTACATACAGGAAGAAGCAAGCCAACGCGAGGAAGCAAACATGCAGCAATGGATGCGGGATTTGGAAGTCCTGTTGTTAAAGCTCAATCCTGAAGAATCAAAAATAAGTGTTCAGTGCGATAAGGCAAACGGAGGAAGTCAGTTTGGTCTTGTCATAAAACAACTCTGTCATGGATTAGAGAAAATCGTGCTGTTGTCCCCTCATTTTTTTGCTTCGGAAGACTACAAAAAATTCTTAGCCTTTGGAAAAAAAAACCAGGGGCTGTTGAGTGAAAAAAGTTATATTCAAAAAGGAGAAAAAAAACAAAGCGTGTCCCATTTTTACGAATTGTGGAACGTTCTGATGGAAGAAGCTAAACGCGGCATTCAAATACAGCGTTATAAAGGTCTAGGGGAGATGAATCCAGAACAACTGTGGGAAACGACCATGTGCCCAGATACGCGTACCATGCTAAAGGTTTCTATTGAAGATGCGGTTTTAGCCGATGAGTTGTTTTCGACCTTAATGGGAGACTCTGTCGCTCCGCGGAAAAAATTTATTGAAGACAACGCGTTGAGGGCTGTCAATATCGATTACTGATTTTTGTTGGACTTGCATGTTTTTTTGGGTTATTGTTCACCGGAGTTTTTTTCGGATTGGCTACTTTATTTTAATTTGAATATTTCGAGGACTCAACTTATGACAACACAAATCAAAAAGAACGTCTTTACACGGCTTGTCGGGTTTAGTACAACTGCCGCGCTGATTGCACTGACACTTTTCTTGGCTTCTTGCGGCAAAGAGCAGGATAAAAAATTTGCCACCATTGGAACAGGCGGGGTGACAGGGGTGTACTATCCAGCGGGGGGTGCCATTTCAAAAATGGTGAATGAAAACCCGAGTTATGGGGTTAAATTAACAGTGGAATCTACCGCAGGTTCCGTATTTAACATTAACGCCTTAATGAAGGGGGAAATCGACCTCGGTATTGCGCAATCAGACCGTGCTTATTCGGCATGGAATGGATTAGATGAATGGGAAAATAATAAACAAACACAATTGAGAAGCGTCTTTGCGTTGCACCCAGAAATTGTCAATTTGATTGTTGCCGTAGATGAAAACATCAAAAGCTGTGCGGACTTAAAAGGCAAAGTGATTTCTGTGGGAAGTGCAGGAAGTGGAACAGAAAAAAATGCGGAACACGCGCTTTCGACTTGTGGCTTGGTTCCCAGTGATATTAAAAAACAACATTTAAAAGAATCTGAAAGTGCCCAAATGTTACAAGACGAAAGAATTGCAGGGTATTTTTATACGGTTGGCCACCCGAATGGTTCCATCAAAGAGGCGTATGCGGGGACTCGAAAAGTACAGTTTGTGCCGTTTGTTGATGGCGTGGATGCCCTCCTTGCTAAAAATCCATTTTATGTAAAAGCAGTGGTTCCTGTTTCCTTATATGAGGCGAATGCAGCGTCCGTTCCAAGTTTTGGAGTGAAGGCGGTTGTTCTCACCTCTGCAGATGTTCCAGAAGATGTTGTTTACGCCATCACGAAAGAAGTTTTTACAAATATTGACAAATTCAAGTCTCAACATCCTTCCTTTTCAGAACTGACCCCCAATAACATGCTGGAAGGTTTAACAGCGCCATTTCACCCTGGTGCTGTTCGTTATTACAAAGAAGCAGGTTTAATGTAATCTACCGATTTTTAGGATGGATTGTGTCGTGTTTTTCGCGTCACAATCCACCATTTAATTACTCCTCTCTTTTTATGCGCTAGGTGAAACGAGTGCTATGAGTATTGTTTTAGACAGAGGCGAAGCCTACGCACAGCAACTACTCGAAGAAGTTGAAACCGGTGTAAGACACCCTGTCGACCGCGTGGGTAAGTGGATCATTCCAACGATTGCCATTCTGTGGTCTTTGTTTCAGCTCGCTTTACCTAAGTTTATTCTCTTAGAGGCTGTCCACGTGCGGACCATCCACCTCACATTTGCGATTGTTCTTGCCTTTTTATGTTTTCCAACACTGCGTTCACAAAAAAAATATTTTCGCTATTTAGCGGCTAAAGATAGGCTGCATACACTCGATTACATCTTGGCATTGATAGCCGGATGTGCAGCCATTTATTTGTCTTTTGATTATAGCAATATTATAGAACGCTCCGGTTTGCCCTTAACGCGTGACTTGGTGATTGGGGTAGTGTTGATCGTTTTTTTAGTAGAAGCCTCTCGTCGCACCTTAGGGTTTGCGTTGCCTTGTGTAGTGACATTTTTTACTGCCTATGCTTTTTTCGGGGCTTATATGCCCGAGGTGATTGCGTTTAAGGGGGTTTCTGCGCGGCGCTTTGTTGAACAGGTGGTGACGTCTACCCAGGGGATTTATGGCGTTCCATTGGATGTTTCGGCCAACATTGTGTTTTTGTTTGTACTGTTTGGAGCTTTATTAGAGAAAGCAGGCGGAGGCAAATATTTTGTAGATTTAGCTTTCAGTATTATGGGGGGATTCAAAGGAGGGCCTGCGAAGGCTGCTGTTTTAGCGAGTGCCTGTACAGGAATGATTTCGGGTTCCTCTATCGCTAATACGGTAACCGCAGGAACGTTTACGATTCCGGTGATGAAACGCGCGGGAATGCCTGCACACAAAGCTGCAGCGGTGGAAGTCGCTGCGGGGACGAATGGCCAAATTATGCCTCCTGTGATGGGGGCTGCCGCTTTTATCATGGCCGAGTATGTCAATATGCCGTATGCGGAACTCATTGTGCATGCTTTTTTGCCTGCCAGTGTTGCTTATATTGGTTTGTTTTATGTTGTCCACCTGGAAGCGAATAAACTAGGATTACGAGGGTTATCCCGAGAGGAACGTCCCTATTTTTTTAAAACCCTTATTCGTGGTCTTCATTACTTAATTCCCATAGGTTTTTTGCTGTATCAACTTATGATACTCCGCCATTCTCCACAGCTTTCTGTGTTTTATGCCATTGTTGCCCTCACAGGAATAACTATACTGCAAGAGTTCCGTAAAGCGTTTAAAGAGAAGAGGGCATTATGGCTGGGAGTAAGAGATGGGATTCTGCTTATCAACTCTGGCTTGATTGCAGGGGCTCGTAACATGATTGGAATTGGTATTGCCACCGCAACGGCTGGCATTGTCATTGCGGTGGTGACTTTGGGATTAGGTGGGTTGATTGGGGAGCTCGTTGCTATGTTATCTGGCGGAAATCTTCTTCTGCTTTTGATGATCACTGCAGCTGCCAGCCTTGTTTTAGGGATGGGGCTTCCGACAACGGCCAATTACATTGTCATGGCAGCGCTCACAGCGCCTTTGATTGTAGAGTTGGGGGGCGAGATGGGACTCATCGTTCCTTTAGTTGCCGCACATCTCTTTGTGTTTTACTTTGGCATTTTAGCAGATGTCACGCCCCCTGTGGGGCTTGCAAGCTTTGCAGGCTCTGCAATAGCAAAAGCAGACTACTGGAAAACGGGCATACAAGCATTTTTTTATGACATTCGTACGGCCATCATGCCCTTTATGTTTATCTTTAATACAGAGCTCTTGTTGTTTGGGATAAAAAGTTTTTGGCAGGGGCTCCTTGTATTTGTAGGAGCAGCCTTTGGAATGTTAGCGTTTGCGGGGGCTACCCAAAGATGGGTAAGGGATAAAAATCGTTGGTATGAAACCCTCTTATTGCTTTTAGTTTCGATTACTTTATTTAGGCCGACCGTTTTACAGAATATCATTCACTTTAACCACCCCTACTGGTCTTATCCTATTGCCATGGGTGTCTTTGCTATGCTTTATTGTCTACAAAGACAGCGTGCTCTAAAAAAAAGTCTTCACCAGAAACATACCGGATAGTGGGCAACCACTAAATCCACAAAACCAGCTTCATCAATAGGAATGATCTCTTTTACCCCAAAAGAGGAAAGGACAAATACGGGATGTTTTTCTAGCCAATCCGATAGCCAGGAAGGCAGAGGTTCATTTTGTTCTACCACGTTAGCAGCTTCTTCGATTAAAAGCATGACATCCTGTGCACAGCAGTTTTTTTGAAACCGTGAGAAATGGGAGGTGGAAGATATTTTTTGCTTAAGAATATGGAGCATGACTTTTATGCTATTCTATAAAAGAATGTGTACGAATCTTCAGGGAGGATCACTCATATGAAAATGCAAATTGGATTTGCGGCCCTTCTATTATTTTCCTGTATCGTTTGTAGTGCAGCAAGCATTGCCTACCGAGACCAAAATTCAATACTTTACGTAGTACCGGATGAGTCAACTCCAGAGAAAGTATTCAAAATTGGCAGAGTTACGGGGAGTTATGAAGTAGGGAATGAGATCATAGCTTTTAGAGACGGATCCGAACTCTATATTGCATCGACACAGTCGGATTGGAAACCTATCTCTGTGAGCAGCAATGTAACCAGCTTTGAAGTGCAGTGGTCTACCGTGATTTTTAGAAAGAATGCTTCTCTTTATATTGTAAAACACCCTGATCCCAAACACGCCTTTGGCGAGCTGGTATCCAAAGGGATCAGAGATTATTCACTCTTTAGTGCAGATAGAGGATCTCGGCAAGTATACACGTTTTCTCAATATGCTCTTCCTGATTAAGGCAGTTCGGTAGAGTGTTTTTCCGCTGCCACATGCAGCAGCAGGGTTTGTACCATGTTTTCGTGCAACTTTATAACCACTTCATACGTACCCAGTTGACGAATAGGGCTTTGCAGGAGCCGGATCTGTTTTTTATCAAGGGTGATGCCCATTTTTTCTAGTGCGCCCACAATATCATTCAGAGTAACAGAGCCGTATAACTTCCCTTGCGGACCGGCTTGAACCGAAAGAGTGATTTCTTTGCCAAGTAAGTTATTTGCTTTATCCTGTGCAGCTTGTAAAGTTGCTATGCTTTGTTGTTCAAGCTCAGTTTTTTTTTGATTAAAGATTTCAATATTCTGAGCAGTTGCCAGGAGTGCTTTTCGACGAGGAATGAGGTAATTTCTAGCAAACCCGCCTTTTACGCGTACCTGCTGCCCAAAGTCACCCACATTGGGAACCTTTTCAAGTAATATGATATTCACTTTTTCACTCCTCCTAGGCAGGACCGTGGTGGTCGCAATAAGGTAAAAATGCTAGAAAACGGGCTTGCTTAATAGCCAGCGTAATTTTCCTTTGTTGTTTTGCTGAAACTCTAGTGATTCGACTGGGAATAATTTTCCCACTTTCCATAAGGTGATTTTTAAGAAACGGGATATTTTTGTAATCAATTTCATTACTTTCTACCGGTAGTTTGGAGTATACAAATTTTTTGCGTTTGTAGTGCGTTATCATGGCAAGTTTCCTCTTAGTTTACATCAAGCATCGTTTCCCAAAGGCGTTGTCTTGCAAAAGGGCGAAGGTTTGGTGACAGCGGTTTCCTTGCTAAGGGTTAAGTTTCGCAAGATGGTTTCATTATAACGAAAGTCCATTTTCAACTCGGTGAGTGCGGGTTCGGTACACTCAATATTCATAAGCACATAGTGTGCCTTTGGGAGCTTTTTAATAGGATACGAGAGCGTGCGTCTTCCCCAGTCTTCTAGCCGATGAATTTTACCACCATCTTTTGTAATGGTCGCTTTGTACTGTTCTATCATCCCTAAAACTCGTTCACTGTGATCGGGATGAACCATCAGTACGATTTCATAATGACGCATGGTGTGCCCCTTTTGGTTAGAGCCATCATAAAAAAATATGTATGGCAAGGTGTTTGAAAATTGTTGCCATTCTATGGCAAATATGAAACTTACGCAATAAAAAGTGGTTAGCTGTTAGCCCAAAGTAGTAATGTCCGTTTTCTCCAAAGTAGAAATGTCCGCTTTTAACAGGTTGAATGTTAGGAAGTTCAATCTGTCATGGAGGACAAAAAATGGAGACATTACTAACGATGAGTCAAAAAGAACTGACAAA
>JACQPQ010000006.1 GCA_016207405.1 Gammaproteobacteria bacterium
GAATGTAAGTCCGATAGTCTTCTTCCTGAAAAAATGTTTGTTGCCGACGGTTTCCGCGTTGTGTGATATGATGTGGAAAACCTGGAGCAACCACTCGTGCCATTCTTGCCATGTCGCGAGAGTATGCCAATCGTTAGGAAGCGTCAATAATTAAGTATGGTGTCCCCGGAATTCTGTCCCCGGAATTCCCCGGAATTCGGAATTGATGTCCCCGGAATTGATGGGTCCCCGGAATTGATGGCAGTGTGTTGACGTAGGATTTGATCCTCACGCGTTCAACAAAAATTCGCAAATGCTTGGCGTTGAACGATTACCAGAACATGCCCAACAAGCCTTAAGTTTTTCTCTTAACCACTTATCGGAACGAGAGGCCGTCTTTTCAGAGCAAGACATTCTCAAGGAAGCGTTAAAGGCAGGCATGGGCAAAACTACCTTCCCCCATATTCAACACGCCCTTGAAAAGGCCAAAACCAATGGAACCTTAATAGAAGCCGGAAACGAACGTTTTACCACACCACTAGCGCTTGCCACCGAAAAATCGATCATTGATCACATGCTGGCGGGCAAAAATGCTGTTCATTCGATTGATGATGATGCTTCTTTTTGGAAATTATTGGCTGCCCCATTTTCAAAACAACAAAGTATCGAAGCATTTCTGCAGAACAAATCACTTACCACAGGCCAAAAAGTAGCAGCCGAGATGATTTTAACAACTCAAGACAGAATCCTTGGCATTCAAGGCTATGCGGGTACGGGTAAAACCCACATGCTCCATGCAGTGAAAGAGTACGCCGAACAAAAGGGCTTTCAACTCGTGGGGTTATCGCCTAAAGCCGATGCAGCCAAAGAGTTGCAAGGAGCCTCTGGCATTCCAAGTAAAACGCTCTCGCTGTTTCTGACTGAATCAGAAAAACAACACAATTTATCGAGAACCGAGCCCCAAGAACCTAGAACCGTTTTTGTTCTCGACGAATCTTCCATGGCCTCCAACGCCCAACTCGAAAAACTATTGACGGTCATAAAACAGGTGGATGCCAGAGTGGTACTGGTAGGCGATGTGCAGCAACTGGGAGCCATTGAAGCCGGTAAACCTTTTGCGCAATTGCAAAAAGCGGGTATGCAAGTGGCTGTGATGCAGGACATACAGCGGCAAAAGAACCAGCAACTATTGGCTGCTGTGTATGATTCCATCAAAGGTCAATACGCAGAAGCTTTCAAAAAGATCGAAAATCACACGTATGAAATTGAAAACAAAGACGATCGACTTAAGGCTCTGGCAGAGACTTATTTAAAACTCTCCCCAACAGAACGCAACAATACCCTGGTGCTTGCCCCTGCCAATGCCGATCGTATTAAGCTCAATGAGATGATCCGTGCGGGCTTAAAAGAGCAAGGTCACTTAAACAATCAAGCAACTACCGCACCTATTTTGATAAATCGCGGCCTTACAAGCGCACAACGAACAGAATACGGCAACTACCATGTGGGAGATGTGATCCGTGCTAATCGTACCATTAACTCTCTGCAAAAAAATACCTACTACCATGTACAAGCCATAAATGCTGAAAACAAAACCCTGACGTTCACGGACGATAAAGGGCAATCAATCACCTTTCAACCTCATCGTGGCACACAACGCTCTGGCAGCATTGAAGTGTATGAAACCCAAAACCGTGATTTAAGTGTTGGCGATAAAATAACTTGGCGACGGAATGATAAAGCCCAAGGTATTTTAAATTCTGGAAAAGTGGAAGTGACCCACATCAAAAACAACCAAACCACTGTGCGATTAGAAAATGGCAAAGAATTGACACTCGATCTCAACAATCCCAAAAACCAGCATTGGGATCATGGCTATGCCTCTACCGTCCATGCCGCCCAAGGCAAAACATGCGATAAGGTCTTGGTGCATGCTGACAGCACCAACAAATACCTCACCCACCAGCGATCCTTTTACGTCGAACTCAGTCGCGCCAAACACGAGGCCCACTTTTTTACGGACAACAAGGCACAGCTACTAAAAACACTAGAAAAGTATACGGGGGAGAAGACGAGCGCGATGGAGCTGATAAATCAATTTGCTGTCAGTGCACCTAAAGAGCAGCAGGTTTCGAAGGGGATGGGGATAAGTCTATGATAAAAAACAATCATTTTTTGTTTGATTCGGTCAGCGTAGTTTTGGCCAATTCGGCTTCTAACATTTCAATAGAAGGCAGGGACGTTTGAATATCCTTTGGCAAGCTTTCAGTAATGCGATATTCAGCTAAACCAATGGGTTTATTCATGTCTCTAAGCGCATATTCGGCAAGTACTTTATCCTTCGTTTTACATAAAATTAGACCAATAGAAGGTTGATCGCTTGGGTGTTTGAGCAAAGAATCTAAAGCAGAGAGGTAGAAATTCATTTTGCCTGCATATTCAGGTTTAAATTCCTCTGCTTTGAGGTCAATCGCCACGAAGGAACGCAATTTTAAATGGTAAAACAGAAGGTCAATATAAAAATCCCGCTCGCTGACCTCCAAATGATACTGTCGCCCTACAAAGGCAAACCCTGCCCCCAGCTCAAGCAAAAATTTTTCGATGTGTTGCACAAGGGATTTTTCTATTTCACGTTCATGCGCTTCTTGACCGATAGTCAAAAAATCGAAAACGTAAGGATCTTTCAAGGTTTGCTGAGCGAGTTCGGATTGTGGGGAGGGTAGCTTATCTTTAAAATTGCTTGCAGCCTGGCCTTGACGCTGATAAAGATTGAGCTCAATTTGGTGTATCATCATACTGCGCGACCAACCATGTGCGATGACGTTTTGCATATAGAATAAACGTTCTTGTGGATCTTTCAGCTTGTCCATCAAGACTACTAGAACCAAGGCAATTGTGCAGCAACCTGCTGCACAAATTCACTGTTGGGGTAAGTTTCTGCGAATAGCCTCATATACTTGAGGTTTCTAGGGCTAAAACCTTTTGTCTCAGGAAAAGCAGCAGATAAGTCTCGGCTTAAGTGGTCAATAATCTTTGCGCCCCACCCATGTTTTTTCTGTTGACTTAAAATCTCTGTTCCTATTTGGTGATAAAGCAAGATAAGCGCTTTGTTAACGCTGCGTACCGCCTGATGTCGTGCCTCAGAAATATGCTTTTTGAGTGATTCAAGAAAGTGGGGATATTCCTTTGGTAGTAGTGCATTCATAACGGTTTTAAGTAGGGTGAACTTATCACACGGGTATCTTTGAATTACGACCAAGCTTGCGCGCAAGCTTACCTCTCGATGTGAAAAGCTGTCAATGGGAATGTTTGGCGTGTTAGCCCAAAGTAGTAATGTCCGTTTTCTCCAAAGTAGAAATGTCCGCTTTTAACAGGTTGAATGTTAGGAAGTTCAATCTGTCATGGAGGACAAAAAATGGAGACATTACTAACGATGAGTCAAAAAGAACTGACAAA
>JACQPQ010000055.1 GCA_016207405.1 Gammaproteobacteria bacterium
ATATTCTTTTTTTGTTAAATTCATTTTCATAATATTTATGCATCTATTCAGCACCAATTAAAAACAGTGTGAAATGAATGATGAGCACACCCAAGATCTCTCTACTGTCGTGCCAGTGAAGGCTGGCATCCAGATTACAAGGACTGGATGCCAGCTTTCACTGGCGTGTTTTTCGATTGTGCTGAATAATTGCGATTATTCAACATACTGTCTACCCTTATTTGTAAGGCTATATTTTTGTAAACGGCTCATTGGTTTTTCTGGAATTGTATGGGTGATATACCCTTTCTCCCTTAACGCAATAAGAACTTTCTTTAACTGGCCCGAAATTACCTTTTGTCCCAACTGCCTTGAGATTTCTGACTTTGATAGCTCTTTATCTTTCAATAGACTGATAACATTTTTCTCAAGTTCTGACTCGGGCTGTGACTCGGGCTGTGACTCGGGCTGTGACTCGGGCCTCGGAATATGTTCTCGCAGGATAAATATGGCTTTAACCGTTTCATCAGATTCTTCACGCCAACCGGGGGTACACATGCCAAATTCATTGCACCAATCAATGATATTCGTTGTACCCGAACCCCATTTTTCGATCACTCCAGAAAAGTAGAAAACACCAGCAATCAGAGGGTTCCAAGGTTTTGATTCGTGAGGGCCGCGTAGTTGTTCAGCTGTTATGCCGAGATAAAATCTGCCAGGGTTCGCGTTTTCAATCCTGTCGTTATACATTGCCAAGGTCACCGATCCGCCTGCGATAGTATAATCCCTATGACAAAGGGCGTTGGCAAGTGCCTCTCTGGTAGCACGAGGTGGGTACCATGGCCTATCACGACGACGCATTTGCCCAGAAATCACTTCCCCAGCAATAGGCACATGATCCAGCAAAAAAGATTCCGCATGGCTCAGCAAGGAAAAGGCATGCCCCGTGTACTGACGGTTGTCATCAAATGAAGCCCGTTTATCCAACCCACGAAATCTTGCCATTCGAATCGAGCACTGTGGATAGTAGATACTGACTTTACTTGTAGCACCATACAGCACCACGGCAGCATTCAGTAGATGATTATTTAGAATTAATCCTAGGCCTCTCAGTAACCGCTCGATGTTTCGATCTTTAGGCGCTTTCAAACGTCCCAACCGAACGGCTTCATTAATGGTCAGTTGGATTTGTTCAGCATCTAAATCATCCATCGTTATGGAAGGATCTGCCGGTTCATTTTCCCAACGACGGGTAGCATGGAATTTTTCCATCAGACGGGCTTTATATTCTTGATTGGGCATGAGATCGTCTGTGGGCCCTCTTCGAATATAGGGACATCCTTTATAAGCATAAAGACCCGTTCGTTCTCCTGGAACCCGCACCGCAATCACTGAGTGATGCGTATCAATCTTTATTGTTTCAACGGTAGGAAAAACAGCTGGCTCAATATTCCTCAATTCATTCGCAATGTTTTCATGGGTACGGACAGAAACCATCTGGCCCATAACACGGCCATCATCCTTCACTCCAAAAATGACATGACCTCCTGATGCGCCGTTCAATAGTGCGCAAACACTTTTCATAGCACGCCCTAATTGCCCGGTGGTTTCTTTAAGTTCAAGAGTCTCTGACTCACCGGCTTTTACAAGTTCCTTAAGTTGTGCCAAATCCATTCATTACCTTTTGTTTAAGCTTGAGAGTACCGCCTTTTAGCAGAATGCGTAGGGTGGACAAAGCGAGCGGTCCACCAACTTTTGTTGCGAGCGAAAACCCAAATCGCGCACAGCAATAGCCTCCCAACCATATTGCCGCTTTATCCAATCAGCAATAGCAGGCGACAGTTGAGCGTCTATCCAAAGCTTCATGCGGCTAATACTGGGTGATCAATTCGACGAACCACATATTGAAGAGCCGCCTCTAAGTCCTCTTTTTCCAGATCGGGCATTTCTTTTAGGATTTGCTTAGCAGATAAACCAGAAGCATAAAGCTCTAGTATATCTAGCACCCTAATTCTCATCCCCCGTATGCACGGTCTACCTCCGCATTGTTCTGGATCAACAGTAATTCGATTTGTTAACGCTGTCATTGTTCAATCTCCTATTGTCGAGAAGAGACTATGATTTAATTCCCTGTATCCAAAACGCATTCCTTTAACAAAGAATTTGATCAACTGGATAGAATGGAGAATATCGACAAGATAACTTTCATCAGGCCGCTTTTTTGACATAAATAGTCTTAGCTTTCCCTAGAATTTCCTTTTCCTTAAACAGATTTTGGCTTTTCTCAATTCCTTTACGACTCACAAGGTCCACCGGTCGACCAACTATTCGAGAAAGCTCATCTTGCATTTTTACATGCATAAAAAGATCTCTTTTAAAACGAGACTCAAAAACAACTAAAACATCGATATCACTTTTAGGACCAAAATCGTGACGAAGTATCGAACCAAACAAAGCCAGCTCAATAATATGCCATTTTTTGCAAAATTGAATAACTTTTTGTCCCGGAATGGATAAGTTTGAAACAGGCCAATTAAGTTCATGGACCATTTTTCTCATGTGGGTAATATGAAACAAGAAAAAAGTGACGTCAAGGTGGGGGTAGGGTTTAGGGGTTAGGAGTTAGGGGTTAGGGGTTAGGGGTTAGGGGTTAGAAAAAAATGGGGGCCCCGAAGGACCCCCTGCGTTTTTTTTAGGCCTTGGCCACGGCGGCCTTGGCGGCCTGCAGCCGGTCGCCAATGGCTTTTAGCTGCCGGACCGCCTCGGCCTTGGCGGCCTTGGCCTTGACAACCTCAGCCTCGGCCTTGACCGCCTCGGCCCGAGCGCCGGCCATTTTGGCGGCCTCGACGGCCTTAGCCGTAGCCTTTATGGCCTTACGGTCCACCTCGGCGGCCTCGGCCTCGGCCTTGCCCTTGGCCTCGGCCGCAGCGTCGGCCTTGCCCTTGGCCTCGGCTGCCTTGGGCTTGGTTTCGGCGGTCAAAGCCTCGTCGCCGGAAGCCTGGGCGACATCGTCCTTGGCCTTCTCGAAGACGGCCAAGGTCTCGGCCAAGAGTTTCCCAAGTTCGGCGACCTTGGCCTTGGCGGCCTTGGCCTCTCCATTGGCCTCTTCAACTGCGGCCGCCCGTTTCTCGGCGCGGACCGCGAGAACGCTGTCGTCCTCCTTCAAGGCTTCGGCCGCGTGCCGAGTGGCCTTGGCCTGGTCTTCGGCGTCGGCCAGGGCCGTGTTCGCCGCCTTCAAGGCCGCCTCGGCCCTCTGATAGGCCGCCGAGAGCCCTTGGCGATGGGCAACGACTTTGCCCTCGACCACCGCCTGGGCCAGGGCCTCGACGCCCTGAGCCACCTCGAGCTGGTAGCGCAAGCCGCCCAGCTTTTTGGTGGCCTCGTCCGACCCATCCAGAGCCACTTTTTCGGCTTCCTGGATCCGGCCTTCGAGCCCTTCTCGAGAGGCCTTTGCCCGGGCCAGACGGTCGACCTTGGTCTTTTGCTCGGCCTCGGCCTTGGCTTTGGCCTTAGCTTCGGCTTGCCTTTCGGCAGCTTCAGCTTTGGCCTTGGCTTCGACCTTGGCCTCTTTTTTAGCCGCCTCGCCCGCGGCCTCGGCCTTCTCGTCCGCCTCCGCCAAAACGGCTTTGGCCGGGGCCAGAGTGTCACTGTGGCTGCCATTTTGCTCAGCCCAAGTGATGGCCGCGCGGAGCTCGGCGAGCTCGGCCTCGCCCTTTTTAGCCAAAAAGGCCGGCAACGCCTTATTCAGGCGCTGATTGGCCTTGCCCCGATGGTTGTCGGCCGTTCTCTTGGCCGCCGTCCGATCGGCTGGCGAGGGGGCGTGGCCGGCCTGCTCGGCGTAAGCCGCGTCGACCTCGTTCTGCGGGGCCGACGAGGGCACCACGGACGCAGCCAGGACCGGGGCCACTACGGGCGCGGGCGCGGTCGGCTCGGACGCGGGCGCGGGTGCTTCCTCAACCTTGGCCGCCAGCGGGGCAGCCAGGATTGGGGCCGGGGCCACTACGGGCGCGGGAGCGGGCGCAGCTGCCACGGGCGCAGCCGGAGCCGGGACCACTACTGGGGCCGGGGCCGCTACGGGCGCGGGCGGTTCCCACCCGGCAAGGAGCCCGTCCTCGCGGATGGCCCTTACCAGCTCCGTGGTGGGCACCGGCAGGGGAGTGATGGTGGGCAACAAGCATGCCACCTTCTCCTCCCGCCCTCCCCCCAGCGCCGCCCTCAAAGTCTCTGTGGCCTCCTCGTGGAGGCCAGCTGACAAAAAGCCCAGCGCCTGGGCTAGGGCCCGGCGCTCAGGAGAAATTTGCTTACTCATTTTTTTCTCCCCCTTCCTGTAAAGGCTTACGCCACCCGTGCGAACACGGTCTTTCAGGGGGATCCAAAAAATTCCGACTAAGAAAACCTCACGCCTGAGGTTTGAGAATTGAACAACAAATGGAGTAGTAGAACCCCAGGCGTGAGAACAACTAAAAAATCGTGGTGCGTCGTTTTACCTATACTCCTCATGAATGAAGATACTGCTTTTCTTCACCTCTCCCGCTTGCGGGAGAGGTCGGCGCGTTTTTTGCGCCGGGTGAGGGTGGATAATAAAACGACGGTTGATTAAATTTCGGATTTCGGATTATGGGTTTCGAATTTTCAACCCGAAATCCGTAATCTGCAATCCGCAATTCACAACGCAATTCTCTCCGCCTGGAGAACAACTTCTTAGGATTAAAAAACGATCGGAAAAACCGATAAGATAATTGAAGAACCCCTCCTCCTTACAGGCATACCTTTTCAGGTTCTGGTGGCATGAATTGGAAAAGCCCTCTTCCTTCTGAGGCTGAGGCTGGAAGTGACTTTAAAGTAAAAAAGAAAGGGCTGTCTAGATTTATGTGCGTAGTCGTTACAAATGTTTACAAAATTAAAAGTGCACCCTACAAAAATTTTTTAGAGATCGAACAACTGACGCAGCTTACTGACTATGGTTTCTCGAAAATGAATCGGTAAAGTTCCTAATTCACGTTTGATTAAACTGGTTTGTATTGTCATCAGTCGATGAAGTTGAATCATAGAGGGCACACATAACCCTGTCTTAGTAAAGTGGGGATGTTTTGGCGTTAAAACAATATCAGTGGGTAATGGATTAGAAAGTATTCGGCTTGTGATAAACGCAACCACAACATGCTTGTATTGCCCAATAGGATCAGTTAAACAAACCACAGGCCTTACTTTAAGCGCGGAAAAATCATCAAATGGAAATGGCAATAGAACAATTTTATTTTTAACCATGAAATGGTTTCCCATCTTTTATGGAATAAATATCTTCGGCAGGATCTTTTAAGTCACCAAACACGGGATTCGCTGATGCTGCTTTAAGCCAGACAGATTCTAATAATTCTTCCTCTTCGGTAAATAGAACAATCACTCTTACTTTAGAAGCATTTGGAAACGGTAAAATATCATCCACTACCAAATGATGTGTGTTTTCTACTTTTCCGGTAGTTTCAATGGCTTTCATAGAAGTTTCAAAATATATGAGAAACTCATTCTCTTAATTAAATTATAGGGGATCATACCTAAAAAGGATTGAGGGCACTATTCATATATTGAGGCTAAGATAGGGCTTCTTTTCAAAAAAAAGTTCGTAAAAAGAACGTCCCGCAGAGAGAGCTCGTCTTTTGAATTTTGTAATGATCTGTGAATTTCTGGTGGCAGGAACAGGCATTTGAACCCACGGTTCCCTTGCACTGTCAAAAACACGTGAAATCTGCTTTGCATAATGCTCCCAATCCGTTACGATCTGAACCCAGCCGCCTTTCTCTAAGCTCGCAGCAAGGAGAGGAATAAAAGGCGTCTGAAATAACCTTCTTTTATGATGCCGCCGTTTGGGCCACGGATCGGGAAAGTAAGCCTGTATCCCTTGAATGCTCTCTTTGGGTAACCGATCTGCAAATACACAAGCCGCATCATCATAAATCACTCGAAGATTGGACAGTTTTTTAGAATGGACTATCCTTAAAACATTCACGATACCAGGACGGTAAACTTCTATACCGAGGACGTTCCATTCTGGATATCGACAGGCAGTATCTATAAGCGTTTCCCCCGCTCCAAACCCGATTTCAATAAGGGTTGCGGCAGAGCGTTTAAAAAGAAGAGAAGGGACTATCAGGCCGGTCAGTGGGGCGGTATATAAAGGGAAGAGCGTATTAAAGAGTGTGTGTTCTGTGGCGGAAAGTCGCTCTCTTCTAATATAACTTTTGATGGGATGAATAGGATAGCTTGGCATGCAAGGAATTAAAGCACTCATCACTTTTGTCTGGCTGCCGATACGGAAAAGTATTTGGGATTCCGCACGTACTGCAGAACATCACAGCTTTGTCATAGGGCTCTTAGGATTTGTGGGTTTTATAAGTTACTATCCTATTTGGAAAGTTATCCTCCCGCAATCCTATGAAAATGCAACCTTGCGTTTCGTGGGCGCAGTGCTCTCGCTCCTCATTACGCTAAAACCCTATTGGTTTCGCCCCTTACGCGCTTACTTCCCATGGTTTTGGTACTTCACTGTGCTGTATGCACTCCCCTTCTTTTTTACCTTTATGCTGGCTAAAAATCAGTTTTCCCCTCACTGGCTTACTTCCATGGTGATTGCTATTTATCTTTTGATTTTGTTGGTGGACATTATCGGATTTGTCGTGCTGTCTTTATTGGGTTTTGGCCTCGCTATGCTCTTTTTTTACCTGTCCGGCCAAAGCCTTGTGATACCCGAAGCGAGCATCCCCGCTTTATTTGTTTTCCCATTTGCGATTATTTCTGGGATGGTGGTACGTTATAGAGCGGAAGAGGAAGCTAAAGAAAAATTGACGGGGGCTTTGTCGGCAGCAAGCAGCATAGCGCATGAGCTTCGAACACCGCTTTTGGGAATTCAGGCGGGGGTCGTGGGTTTACGAAAATATTTTCCTGTCCTTTTAGAAGGCTGGTCGTTGGCACGAGAGCGAGGTCTGCCGGTTGCCAAAATAAGAACCGTTAAATATCGAACCTTATGTACCGTATTAGGACGCATGGAAGATGAAATTCACTATTCCAATGCCATCATCACCATGTTACTCACGAATGCTCGAAAGCAAATCATAGAACCTTCTACATTTACGCTCTGCCCTATCACCTCGTGTATTGAAAATGCTTTAGCACGGTATCCTTTTGCTAATCAACAGGAACGAAGCGCCATCCATTGGCATGCACCTGATGAAAAATTTTATTTTTTAGGATCGGCAACCTTAATGGAACATGTATTATTCAATTTATTAAATAATGCACTATACTTCATCCACAAAGATGGGAAAGGAGAAATTTCCCTGTGGCTGAATGCTCTTCCCAATGAATGGCAATTGCATTTTAAGGATACCGGAGCGGGAATACCCGCCCATCAATTGCCTTATATTTTTGACCCCTTTTACTCTACAAAAGAAACGGGGACAGGATTGGGTTTGTCTTTTTGTAAGCGGATAGTCACAAGCTTTGGAGGCAAGATCTCGTGCCATTCCGTTTTGGGTGAGTACGCCGAATTTGTAATATCTTTTCCAATAGAAGGGGAGCAGCAATGAGGAAAATGTTAGTCCATCCGTATTACTTTCCAACCACAACAGTTTTTTTGGATGATGACCGAGATTTTTTATTCAATTTCAGTCTGCAGTTGGATGATAATTTGTCTTACCACTTATTTGATTCCATCCATAAAGCGAAACAGTACATCCAGCAACAAGCCCGTCGCGCCGAACGTCAAAGTTTTTTAAAAATGACGCCGGAAGATATGGTTGGATCTACCACCCCAACGGTCGCTTTAAATATTTCCGATCTCCACAAAGCGCTTTATAACCGCCGCCGATTTTCAGAGATTTCGGTTTTGGTGGTTGACTACGCCATGCCAGAAAAAGACGGGCTCACCTTTTGCCGTCAACTGAATGAACCCAACATTAAAAAAATTCTACTTACGGGGAAAGCAAGTGAACAAGTGGCTATTCAAGCCTTCAATGAAGGTTTGATTCATCAGTACATTCAAAAAGGCGATCCCAAAGTGGTTGCTCGGATCAACCAATGCATTCAGGATTTACAACAGGCTTACTTCGAAGAGAACACGCGCCTTTTTGACCACAGCGC
The DNA here is from genome assembly GCA_016207405.1 of Gammaproteobacteria bacterium. Taxonomy (GTDB): domain Bacteria; phylum Pseudomonadota; class Gammaproteobacteria; order JACQPQ01; family JACQPQ01; genus JACQPQ01. The sequence continues at coordinate 8,116 of JACQPQ010000055.1, forward strand.
CTTTGATGTTTTATACGAGCCCTCGTTTTCAGAATTTTTTAGGGCCCTGTGCGCCGAACAAAAAGTTGTTGAATATTATTTGATGAATAACCCCTTTGGGTTTTTGTTGGTTGACGAGAATGCCCAAGCAAGTTTTTTATTGGTTCAAACCGAGCGAGATCTCAAAGTGCATTACGAAATTGCACTAGAGGAAAAAGCCCCCGCACCTTGCTTAGAGTTATTGAACGCTTTCAAGCAAATTCCTTATTTTTGGAAAACAGCCGGATATTATCAAAAAGATTTGGCCAACGAATGGCAAAATTATTTTTACCCCGCAACGCCGCTTGCGGGTAAGCAACCCTATTTTTGTGCGATGATTCCAAAGTTCCCCGCGGAACTTCTCTCCAAAGAAGTGCTCTCGTATAGTCAGTATTTAGATAAGTTAGATTTTGTGTTGACGGAGTAGAGGGGGGAGGGATAAGGGGAAAGTGCGTAGGGTGGACAAAGCGAGCGTAAGCGAGCGGTCCACCCTTAGTTAAATACTCAATACCATTACGATCCCCAGAGCCACGCCAAAATTGTATTTTCTTAATGTTTCTATCATGTTTGACAAAACAGTCTTTTTTATTATTTTTGTCAAGTTAGTTTGACAAAACATGGCTAATAAGGGGGAAGGGATAAGGGGTAAGGGGTAAGGGATAAGGGGTAAGGGGTAAGG
>JACQPQ010000005.1 GCA_016207405.1 Gammaproteobacteria bacterium
AATTTTTATCCTTAACAGCAGCAGCGCATATCAAATTATCTTTCCGTTGTGGAAATTTACGATAAATCCATAAATGACGTTCGTCCTTATGTTTGACTTCTCCTTTTTCTATAAGCTCATAAGTAAGACACTTTCGCCCTTCAATAAATTAACACGGAAAAGCATCTCACTTACATTGGCACAGAGGATACACCCAATTAACTTGAAGATACTGACTACGTTACTCCCTCCCCCGCTGGCGGGAGAGGTGAAAAAGCAGCATCTTCATTCATGAGGAGTATAGTCATCCAAGCGCAGAGTTTTTAAATGCTTAATCTCGTCTCGTAGATCAGCCGCTTGTTCAAATTCAAGGTTTCTAGCATGCTGAAACATGCGGTCTTCCAGTTCTTGGAGCTTTTCACCCCACTGCCTTCCAGAGTGCGGTAAAGCAAACGTCGTCTCTTCTTTCCCTCGCGGTCGCTTTTTATCCTTTTGGGAAGTGGTATAAGCGCCCTCCAGAATATCTAAGACACTTTTCTGAATGCTCTTAGGAGTAATGTCATATTTTTTATTAAAGGCTATTTGCTTTTCCCGCCGGCGTTCGGTTTCTTGGATTGCCGTCTTCATGGAACCTGTGACGAGATCGGCATAAAGAATAGCTTTCCCATTAACATTTCGAGCCGCACGTCCAATGGTTTGTATCAAGGAACGGGAAGACCGTAAAAAACCTTCTTTGTCTGCATCTAAGATGGCGACTAAGGCGACTTCTGGTAAATCAAGGCCTTCTCTTAATAAATTAATTCCGACCAAAACGTCAAACTGTCCGAGCCTTAAGTCGCGAATAATTTCTACACGCTCCATGGTGTCTATATCCGAGTGCATATATCGCACCTTCACCTGATGTTCGGCTAAATATTCGGTGAGATCTTCGGCCATGCGTTTCGTTAAGGTCGTGACTAAAACCCTTTGTTTTTGGGTGGCGTACTGATTTATTTCGGACAATAAATCATCCACTTGTGTTTGTGCCGGCCTCACTTCAACTTTTGGGTCGACTAAGCCGGTAGGTCTGACCACTTGTTCAACAACCTGTTGGGAGTGTGCTAATTCGTATGCGGCCGGGGTCGCCGAAACGTAAATGGTTTGAGGGGTTTTGGTTTGAAATTCTTCAAACCGCAATGGGCGATTATCCAAAGCAGAGGGTAGTCGAAAACCATAGAGAACTAGCGTTTCTTTTCGAGAACGGTCGCCGAGATACATAGCCCCCAACTGAGGGACGGTCACATGGGACTCATCGATAAAAAGAAGGGCAGAAGAAGGAAAATAGTCTAAGAGTGTAGGCGGCGGTTCGCCCGCTTGGCGGCAAGACAAATAGCGAGAATAATTTTCAATGCCTTTGCAATAGCCCACTTCACACATCATCTCAATATCATACAAGGTTCGCTGTTCCAGCCTTTGGGCTTCCACATATTTTCCAAGCGTGCGAAGCTCATCAAGGCGGTGCTTCAGTTCGTCTTTTACCGCATCAATGGTTTGTAAAATTCGGGCCCGTGGGGTGACGTAATGCGTGCTGGGGTAGACGATGACGTGAGGGACTTCTTCTAAAATCTCTCCGGTAAGCGGGTCAAAAAAACGAATCGCTTCAATTTTATCTTCCCATAACTCAATTCGTATGGCTTTATCGTCGGAATCCGCGGCGTGAATATCCAATACATCTCCTCTTACCCTAAACGTTGCACGGCGGAGTTCCATATCATTACGGGTGTATTGGAGCTCTGTCAGGCGATGCAGAATATCGCGTTGTTGAATGGGTTCTCCTCGTACCAACTTAAGCACCATGCTGTGATAAATTTCTGGATCGCCCAATCCATAAATAGCTGAAACCGTTGCGACGATAATCGTATCGGATCGTTCTAGGATGGCGGCAGTGGCAGACAAACGCATTCTCTCAATGTGTTCGTTGATAGCCGCGTCTTTTTCAATATAGAGATCTTTGGAAGGAACATACGCTTCGGGTTGGTAATAGTCATAGTAAGAAACGAAATATTCCACGGCATTCTTTGGGAAAAATGTTTTCATTTCTCCATACAATTGAGCCGCTAACGTTTTATTATGGGCTAAAATGAGCGTGGGTCTTTGAACGGCTTCAATGACAGAAGCCATTGTAAAAGTTTTCCCGGAACCCGTGACACCCAGAAGAGTTTGATGAGAAAATTTCGCTTCTAATCCTTTTACCAGGGACCGAATGGCCGCAGGTTGATCGCCTGCAGGTTTAAATGGGGTACTGAGTTGGAAGGTATGGGGCATGGGGGATACAGTATACCTGGAAATCGGTACAGTTTTGTTGTTGTCCCGCTCTCATCTATAATGAGGGCCCGTAATACTTTAAAAGTGAGGTAAAAAATGTCTCAATTTCTAGCCGAACGAATGAAGGCCATTGCCCCTTCTGCAACGCTGGCGATTTCCGCTTATGCAGCGGAACTTAAGGCCAAGGGGAAGGAGATCATTAGTCTTTCCGTAGGGGAACCCGACTTTGAAACGCCTCCGCACGTTAAAGAGGCTGCCATTGCTGCGATCCAAAATGGGTTTACCCATTACACCGCCGTCGATGGAACGCCTGCATTAAAGCGTGCCATCGTAGAGAAGTTCAAACGAGAGAATCATCTCACCTATGAACCCTCTCAAGTTTTGGTCTCCTGTGGCGTGAAACACAGTTTGTTTAACGCCTTTGCCGCCTTGTTGAACGAAGGGGATGAAGTTATCATCCCTGCGCCTTACTGGGTTTCTTATCCAGAGATGGTCGCATTTTTTGGAGGCCTGCCTGTTGCACTTCCAACGACGCTGGAGAGTCGCTTTAAAATCACGCCCGACCAACTTGGCAAGGCCATTTCTAAAAAAACCAAGGGCCTTATTTTAAACAGTCCAAGCAATCCTACAGGGATGGCTTATACGGCGCGTGAACTTTCCGCATTGGGGAGAGTTTTACAGGCTCATCCCAATGTTGTCATTCTCTCGGATGACATTTATGAGCATATTCTGTGGGCAGGTGAGCCTTTCGTAAATATCCTGAACGTATGTCCAAGGCTTTCTGAGAGAACCCTTGTGATGAATGGGGTATCCAAAGCCTATGCGATGACCGGATGGCGCATTGGATATGCGGCAGGCCCAAAGGAAATCATTCAGGCTATGCACACGGTGCAGTCACAAAGCACCTCAAACCCCACTTCGATCTCACAAGTGGCTGCTCAAAAAGCCCTTGAAGGAGGGATAGAATGTGTCAAGCCAATGGTTAAAGCGTTCAAGGAACGGCACGATTTTATCGTTCCTGCCTTGAACTGCCTTCCAGGCTTTCGGTGCTCGCCAGCAGACGGCACCTTTTATGCATTTCCTTCTGTCGAGGATTTCCTAAGTCAGCATAAGGAAATAAAGGATGACATTGAACTCGCGAAACAATTGCTTGAGCATGCAGGCGTTGCCGTTGTCCCAGGTGCTGCCTTTGGTGGGCCGGGGCATCTTAGAATTTCCTTTGCGACGGGAATGGAAACTTTGAAAAAAGCCATTGAAAAACTGCGAATGTTTTTGAAGACGTAAGAGGCTGGTTTATACGGGCACATTTCGTGTGCTGAGCCTCTTTTGTCAAAAATAATAATTCCCGGGGGCACTATCAGGGTGCCCCTCATTAAAAGGGTATTACGGATGGTGCCCCAAGAATTGCGAACTTCGCAATAGGCCCTCTATTTTTCCTCGTCCTCGCGCACAAAGACGCTAGTTGGGATAATGCACAACCATAATCTGAGTTGTTGATCCTTCTGCCTAAAACTAGTATCCCCAAATTGTGTGACAATTTCCGCCGCTCCCTTGATACGAAACAAGTCGACAATAGCAATCTTGGTTTTCAGCTCCGGATGTCGATATAAATTCACACCAAAAAAATGCTCATGGCAAACGGATTGTATTTTGGATGCATCTGCATTACGTTCGGCAAGCACCGTTAGCAACTTATGTATGGGATCGGTCGTTATGATCGTTTCTGTTAACAGCTTTGGATCATACGCATTTGCTATATTCCAACATAATGTACTTACGACCATTAAAATGGATATCATGATGTACTTTTTCATACTGCCCTCCTTAAGGCTTGTGAAAATGTTTTTTTTACAATCACCCACTATTAAAGATAGCCCCCCCCCCCCGAAATGTCAAATGACCTGTTTTGCCCACTTTTATTGGTTGACATAATTATTTATTTGTAACTACAATAAAAAATATGAAGATTGATTTTGACCCTGAAAAATCTAAAAAAAATGATCATACCCGTGGATTACCGTTTGAACGTGCAACTGAATTTGATTGGGAAACGGCAAGTTATTCTGAAGACACCAGAAATCCTTACCCAGAGAGGCGTTTTGTGGCGATGGGTTATTGTGGCGATCGGTTACACGTGCTCTGTTTTACGCCGATTGAGGATGGGGTGCGGATCATTAGTTTCCGCAAAGCTAATTTACGAGAGGTAAAACGATATGAAAAAGAAACCACTCACCCATAAGTCTGGACAAGTTCGAGAATTAACACTTAAAGATATCCGTTCAATGCGATCTGCAAGCGAAGTATTGCCATCCAATTTGCTGAGTGTTCTACCCAAGCGCAAAGTCGGACAACGTGGACCTCAGAAACAACCTACGAAGAGATCTGTGACGCTGCGTTATAGCAAAGAGGTTTTAGTGTATTTTAAAGCTTCTGGGAAAGGCTGGCAAAGACGCATGGATGAAGCGCTGAAGGAATGGATTGCGAAACATCCGCGGGCTGCATGATCTAAGTAACTCTGTGGTATCTTCTTCTTGTTGCCCACGCGTTACCTTGAAATTTATTCAGTAAATCCCCAAAGTATATCCCATGAGGAACATTCTCTATGCGAATGGATAAACTGACCCATAGCTTTCAATCAGCGCTTCAAGAGGCACAGTCCCTTGCGCTTGGCAAAGATCAGGCTTTTGTTGAACCCACACACATTCTTCTTGCTTTACTCAATCAAGAGCCAAGTTCAGCCCGCACCATTCTGCAAAACGCAGGGGCTTCTGTGAACGTGCTTCACAAAAGTCTCGAACAAGCCATAGACAAACTTCCACAAGTTCAGGGTGTAGAAGGGGAGATTCACCTGTCGAATGATTGCCTTCGGTTGCTCAATGTCACAGATAAACTGGCTCAGAAAAATAAAGATCCTTATATCTCGAGTGACTGGTTTTTATTAGCTGCCACAGAGGATAAGGCTACTCTTGGCGAGCTCATCAGAAAATCAGGTGCTACTCCAGAAGCCGTTCTTCATTCTATTCATAAAGCCCGTGGAGGTGAAAAGGTAGAGTCGCCCCAAGCGGAAGGACAACGTCAAGCATTAGAGCGATACACCATTGACCTCACCGCATCGGCTGAAAAGGGAAAATGTGATCCTGTTGTTGGGCGAGACGATGAAATTCGTCGAGTCATTCAAGTTTTGCAACGTCGTACTAAAAACAACCCTGTTTTAATTGGAGATCCAGGGGTTGGAAAAACCGCTATTGTCGAAGGGTTGGCACAACGAATAGTGAACGGGGAAGTGCCAGAAGGTCTTAAAAAGAAGCGCCTATTAGTACTTGACCTCGGTGCATTGATAGCGGGAGCTAAATATCGAGGAGAGTTTGAAGAACGGTTAAAAGCGGTTTTGAAGGATTTAGGCAAACAGACTAGCCAAATTCTGCTCTTTATTGATGAATTACATACGCTGGTGGGTGCAGGTAAAGCAGAAGGCGCCATGGATGCCAGTAACATGCTCAAACCTGCGCTCGCGCGAGGAGAATTGCATTGTATTGGAGCGACTACTTTAGATGAATACCGGGAGCATGTAGAAAAAGATGCGGCCTTGGAACGGCGTTTTCAAAAAGTTCTAGTTAATGCACCGACCGTAGAAGACACCATTGCCATTTTGCGAGGCCTTAAGGAACGATATGAGATCCACCATGGTGTTGAAATTACCGATCCTGCGATTGTTTCTGCTGCAACCTTGTCTAATCGATACATCACAGACCGTAATTTGCCGGACAAGGCGATTGATTTAATGGATGAAGCCGCAAGCCGTATTCGGATGGAAATCGATTCTAAGCCAGAGGAAATGGACAAATTAGAGCGCCGGCTGATTCAACTAAAAATCGAACGTGAAGCCTTGAAAAAGGAAACGGATGAAGCGTCTAAAAAACGCCTCGAAAAATGTGAGGCTGAAATTAAGCGTATCGAAAAAGAATTTGGAGTTCTGGAGGAAATTTTAAAAGCCGAAAAAGCCAGTTTACAAGGCACTCAACAAATCAAAGAAGCCTTAGAGAATGCTCGGGGTGCCTTTGAAGTCGCTCGAAGAGCGGGGGATTTGGCAAAGATGTCTGAATTGCAATATGGAAAAATTCCAGAGCTAGAAAAACAGCTGTCTAAAACGGAACGTCAAACAGAAGCTAAAACTCAGTTGTTACAGAGTAAAGTGACGGAAGAAGAAATCGCAGAAGTCGTGTCTAAATGGACCGGCATTCCTGTCGCTAAAATGATGGAGGACGAGCGAGAAAAGCTGCTTAAAATGGAAGAGGCTATTGGCCGACGTGTGGTTGGACAAACCGAGGCGGTGAAAGCCGTTTCGAATGCTATTCGCCGGGCACGTGCAGGGCTTTCTGATCCGAATCGACCAAGTGGTTCATTTTTATTCTTGGGTCCCACAGGGGTAGGGAAAACGGAATTATGTAAAGCTTTGGCGGCTTTTTTATTTGATACGGTGGAGGCGATGGTCCGTATTGACATGTCTGAATTTATGGAAAAGCATTCGGTGGCTCGTCTCATCGGGGCGCCTCCAGGCTATGTAGGATATGAAGAAGGGGGTTATCTGACAGAAGCTATCCGAAGACGGCCCTATTCTGTAATTTTACTAGATGAAATGGAGAAGGCTCATACAGATGTTTTTAATATTCTATTGCAAGTGTTAGAGGATGGCCGGTTGACGGATGGGCAGGGTCGGACGGTCGATTTTCGAAATACCATTATCGTCATGACATCCAACCTCGGCAGTGACCTTATCCAAAAAATCTCTCAAGAAAAATATGAAGCCATGAAATCTGCGGTAATGGAGATTGTGCGGCAGCATTTCCGTCCCGAATTTATCAATCGCATTGATGAGGCAGTCGTGTTTCATCCGCTTTCGAAAGAGCATATTCATGCGATTGCTCTGATTCAAATAGAGCTTTTAAGGGCGCGTTTGCGCGAGAAAGACTTGGATATTGTTGTGACGCCTCAGGCGCTCGATAAACTGGCTGCCCAAGGCTTTGACCCTGTTTATGGTGCGCGTCCCTTAAAGCGTACCCTTCAACAGGAACTCGAAAATCCTTTATCATCTGCCATCCTCGCCGGGCAGTTTGTGCCTGGCGATAGAATTCAAGTTGGCGTTTCAAAGGGCCAGTTCGTTTTTACAAGATAATAGATAAAACCTTATATAGACACGGCAACATAAGAATCCAGAATTAAGAACCTTATCCCGGATCTTATTCAGATTACTCGTTATAATCGCGAACATTTTCTAAATCTTTCGTAGTAAATGGTACCCACTTGCCCTTAACAAGAACCTGCTCTATTCCGGCTGACTCTCCCGTCAGTTCACTTTTTGGACAAACAAGAAAGTACCGTATCAGCCCCAGTTCATTTTGATCTTTCATGGCCCATATTACTTGATGTGTATGAGTTTTATTGCCGAACATGAATGGTTTGGCCACCTTTTTTATTGCGTCAGCACCTCCAATATGTATGCTACAACCATTAATTATATAACTATCCTTTAGCAAGTCAGCAAAACCATTTGAAAAACTGCTAGCCCATAAGAGGGGTAAAAATAACAAACTCATACGGAATATATTTTTCATAAATCCTCCTGTATTTTTATTGTATTTGTACACCTTAGCTTTTTACTACTAATTAAAGCGTAGCCCCCACCCCCGAAATGTCAAATTGGATCCGCGGCTTAGACGCTCCTTAAAAATATCCCATTCCAAACAACACTACCCTACCTTGCTCAACTTCAAAAAAACACTTTCCTCAAAAAATCTTAATTCACTGCTATCCATCAAAAATGGCAATATGTCTCGTTTTATTTTTTTAAAGTCAACCGATTGCACTTTCTCACACAGTAACTTTGCAAGGTTGGCTTTGTCCAATATAAGCTTTTTACCCTCTGTTTGGAGAATGGCCTGTTCCAATAAAACTAAATTGGGCTCGATTTTTTTTCCAACAAACCAGAGCCAATCATAATAGTCCCTGCCCTTTGCATAAGATCTACACAAAATAGCATGTAGTTTGCCAGAAAACATGGAAGGTAAATCATAATGCTGAATGCCAATTAAATATTCTTTATTAACCATGGAAAAAACCGTCTTGAATCCTGAAGGTGGTTTTTGATCGATCTCAATTTTAATAGATAATTTTTGCGATGAATGGGATGACAACCCAAGTG
>JACQPQ010000007.1 GCA_016207405.1 Gammaproteobacteria bacterium
AGCATACCAATGGAGTAGTGCGGTAGCTCATTATGAGGGACGAAATGATGAACTTGTGAACGTTTCGCCTTTATTGGATCGAGTTGGCAATTGGCGGGAATTCCTTTTACAAGCAGAACCCCAACCCCATCATGCGAAAGCCTGGACCTAAACAAAAAACCAATTAAGTATGGTGTCCCCAAAATTGTGTTCCCAGAATTTGTCCCAAGTCGCCCTGATAGGCAGTAGTGTATTTTTTCTACCACTATTTATCTCAATCGGTTCCCACGCTGAAGAAGCAAATAACCAATACAAACCCAATCCGGCTGCAGCGGCTGTTTCATGGACGATTTATGATAACCGACACGATTTTAAGCAACATAAAAAAAACATAACCTCTTTTTATTGTTCTCGTCATTTTAAAGTACCTAAAAATAACTTTTTTCAAGTAAAAAACGCGGCTGCTGATTTAGAAAGGCCTCCAGAAAATACACAAATACCTTCTGAAGACGAAGATAATTTTGAATCTAAGATTATCTTAGCTTTAAATAAAATAAAATCCGAAAACAAACCTAGGTTGTATATTGATTTTTCTAGTCATGGCGTGCGGGGATCGCTATGTCAGCGAAATTCTTCTAAGTTAGGGTACGAAAAAATCATGGACGTCATTTTTAGAAATATCGAATATTATCAATCTTTGTACCCCCACTTAGAAGATCTCGAAGTGATAATCATTAACAGTGCCTGTTATTCGGGCAGTGCAAAAAGTTTTTTTTTGAGCCGACTAGAAGCGCCTTCCACATACAAAGGGGAAACATATACCAATGGGGACGGGAGAAAATACCGTCATAAGGCATGCCTCATCAATGACGCTAATGAATACTCCGTTAGTTTTGGAAATGCGATGGACTCTATGAATGAATGTGCTCGAGAAGTATTTAGGAAGAATGGGTTTCATTTCGGAAGCCTGCTTCATAATACTCTATTTAATTTAGCCGAAGAGGTCCAATATTCTGATAATGATTTTTTTGAGCAATATTCAGGAGAAATTTGTAGCTTCGATGTTATTTCAACGATAGAAGCACAATGGAATACACATAATGTTGTATGCACTTATACACCCACGCCCGATAAGTTACCTAAAGATAAATTGATTGAATACTTAAAAAACAGCGTGTCTGATCATATTAAAGTGGGAGCCTTGCATGAACTGGAAAAACTAGAACTAAAGGATAATGACTGGGATGTCATTTCTGCTGCAATGCAGGCATTAAAAATGACATCATTTTCAACTAGAGATCCCTATAGAAGCATGCGTTACTCTGCAAGCCTTCTCTTAGACAAAATAGGAAACAAAGCAACCGCAACAGAAACAGTGCCTATATTAATAAACGCACTAAAAGAAGAACCAACAGAAGAGGAGAATCCTCTTTATCCTTCTTATCCTATGGCCCGCGTTGTTGCAGTCATTGCGCTCGCTAAAATGGGGAAAAAAGCAACAAGAGAAGCGGCAAGAGAAGCGGCAGATGAATTGATGTGGGTTGCCTTACAAGATCCTGAACGCGAGGTGCGCATTTCTGCAACCCATGCATTAATCGAGATGGGAAAGAAAGCGGTACCTACGTTGATTGTTGCAATGGAAAATTCTGATTCCAAAGTCCGTTTGTTTGTAATGAATACTTTAATCAAGATAGGGAAAGAGGCTGCAGAGGCAGTTCCTGCATTGATGGTTGTATTGCAACAAGAGAAAAGGGATTCCACTTTCCGCTACTATGCAATCACTGTGCTAGCTAGTATGGAAGAAAAAGCAGCTAAAGCAGTCCCTATGTTGATTGCTGCAATGAAAGATCCTGATCCTAAGGAACGTTCTGTTGTAATAGAAGGGTTAATTAAAGCGGGAGGAAAAGCAGAGACTGTGTTGTTGGCAGCATTGAAGGAACCTGAGATCCGTATGTCTGCAGTCAATGCATTTATCGAGATAGGAGGAGAAGCGATTCCCGCTTTGATGGTTGCTCTGCAAGATCCTGATCCTATGATTCGTATTTCTGCAGCCCAAGCCTTAGGGCACATAGGGGAAGAAGCAGCAGAAACAAAACCTGCGTTAGTTGTTGTTGCACAGAAAGATCCTGATTCTATGGTTCGCTACTTTGCAATTGATGCGTTAAAGAGAATTAAAGCTTTCTTGCTCTCCCCATGACAGTTAAGACGTAGAGCTTAATGCTTCGCTTAAAGCTACTTGGGCATCGGCAGCCGATAAGGGCGCCTGTCCTTCTTCTCGCAACTCTATTTTTTTCTTTTGCCTTTCTTGGTGATACAAAAACCCTGTTCCTGCGGGAATGAGCCTTCCTACGATGACATTCTCTTTCAGCCCACGCAGCATATCGCGGCGTCCAGAAATCGCCGCATCCGTTAATACGCGAGTAGTTTCTTGAAAAGAGGCTGCAGAAATAAAAGATTCCGTAGACAAAGATGCTTTCGTAATACCCAATAACACCCTATCGAATGTTGCTGCTTTTTTCTTATCCTTATCGGCTTTTAACTGCTCGTTAGTTTCTTGCACGAGAAGCCCATCAAGTTGATCTCCTTTTAAGTAGGGCGTATCCCCAGAGTTTGTAATGATGACTTTCCGAAGCATTTGACGAACAATCACTTCGATATGCTTGTCGTTAATGACAACGCCCTGCAGACGATAAACTTCCTGCACTTCCTTGACCAAATAAGCGATGAGTTCGTGGACACCGAGTAAAGTTAAAATGTCCTGAGCATTTAAAGGACCCTCAACCAATACTTCCCCTTTATTGACATGTTCCCCATCAAATACAGTCACTGAGCGCCACTTTGGAATGAGCGTCTCGCGAGGCTCTCCGGATGAGGGCGTAATAATTAAGCGCCGCTTACCCTTAGTCTCTTTACCAAAACTGACGATCCCGGACACTTCAGCAAGAAGTGCGGGATCTTTAGGTCTTCTGGCTTCAAAAAGATCAGCCACTCTGGGCAACCCACCCGTAATGTCGCGCGTTTTCGAAGTTTCTTGTGGAATACGTGCTAGGGTATCCCCCACCGCTACTTTTTGGCCATCTTTCGCATGAACGAGGGCGCTGGCGGGTAAATAATATTGCGATTTTACTTTGGTGCCCGGAAGCGTAAGGTCCTCGCCTCCCTTATCTACCAACTTCAACATGGGCTGCTGTTCTTTACCTGCTGCGCCTCGCATTTTTGGATCCATCACGACAAGGTTCGTCAAGCCTGTCATCTCATCAGTTTGGCGCACCATGGTCACGCCTTCTACCATATCAACAAACTGAACAAACCCTGCCACTTCCGTAATGATGGGGTGCGTGTGGGGATCCCACGTGGCGATGGTTTGACCTTCTTTAACCTTTCCACCTTCCGAAACCGTTAATACTGCTCCATAAGGAATTTTATAGCGCTCCCGTTCCCGATTGTGATCATCCACAACAATGACTTCCCCAGAACGCGACACAATGATGAAGTGACCACTCCCATGTTTGACGTGCTTAATGTTATGTAACTTGATATGCCCCCCATGCTTTATGGTGATCCTATCCTCCGTAAAACGAGAAGCCGCACCACCAATATGGAAGGTACGCATGGTCAACTGCGTTCCGGGTTCCCCAATCGACTGAGCTGCAATAACCCCTATAGCTTCTCCAATATCGATAATATGCCCTCTTGCTAAATCTCTTCCATAACAATAGGAACAAATACCATGCTTGAGCTTACACAGGGCGGGCGTTCGAACCACTACGCGTTCAACATCATGTGCATCTAATTCCGCAACACGAGTTTCATCGAGATAAGTCCCTCCCTTTACAATAACCTTCTGACTATCCGGATCTAAAACATCTTTTGCCAACACTCGCCCTAAAATACGTTCTCCTAGAGGCTGAACCAGTTCTCCTCCTTCAATAATGCTATTCATGACAATCCCTTCTGTTGTCCCACAATTTTTTTCCGTGATGACCACATCTTGTGTCACATCCACTAACCGCCGTGTGAGATATCCTGAATTGGCCGTCTTTAGGGCAGTGTCCGCAAGCCCCTTTCTCGCACCATGCGTCGATATAAAATACTGTAAAACGTTTAGCCCTTCTCTAAAATTAGCTGTAATCGGCGTTTCGATAATGGAACCATCCGGTTTGGCCATTAACCCTCGCATCCCCGCTAATTGACGGATCTGAGCAGCCGATCCTCTCGCACCCGAATCCGCCATCATAAATACGGGATTAAAGGAAGGCTGTTTAACTTTTTTGCCTTCTGCATTGACTACCCACTCGCTGCCGAGGCGTTCCATCATGGCTTTTGCAACGGTTTCATTGGTTCTGGACCAAATATCGACGACTTTATTATAACGTTCCCCATAGGTAACCAACCCAGAAGCATACTGAGATTCAATTTCTTTAACTTCAGTTTCTGCTCTTGAAATCACTTCTTTTTTGTTTTCTGGAATGACGAGATCATCAATACCCACAGAAGTTCCAGAACGCATGGCATAATAAAATCCGGTATACATGAGTTGATCAGCCATAATCACCGTATTCTTAGGCCCCGTTATTCGATAACTGTATTTGAAAAGTTCCTGTAGCGTTTTTTTGTTCATAACCCGATTAATCAGGTCAAAAGGAATTTCTTCTGGAATCACTTCTGACAGCAGGGCTCTGCCCACCGTCGTCTCTACTCGTTTATAAATATAGGCCTCTTTAGGAGACTCAGGTGCGTTACTGGATTTCTTTTTAGGCTTATTTCCCTTTTCGTCTTCGCTTTCCTCTTTCTGAAGTTTTTGCTTTATTCTAACCTTTACTTTGGCATGCAGTTCAACCGTTTTATTCTCATACGCTCTTCGAACTTCTTTAACGTCACTAAACAGGCTCCCTTCCCCGCGAGCGTTCACTTTTTCTCGCGTAAGATAATAAAGCCCTAACACCGTATCTTGCGTGGGGACAATAATGGGTAAACCATTCGCAGGAGAAAGAATATTATTCGTTGACATCATCAATACACGTGCCTCTAACTGAGATTCATAGGTTAAAGGAACGTGCACAGCCATCTGATCGCCATCAAAATCAGCATTGTATGCGGTACACACTAAGGGGTGCAGTTGAATGGCTTTCCCTTCTATTAAAAGAGGTTCAAACGCTTGAATGCCCAAACGATGTAAAGTGGGTGCTCGGTTTAAGAGGACAGGGTGTTCACGAATGACATCTTCTAGGATATCCCATACAACGGATTCTTCCCGCTCCACCATTTTTTTAGCAGCTTTAATGGTTGTCGCAAGACCTTGTCTTTGAAGTTTACTAAATATAAAAGGCTTAAATAATTCTAAAGCCATTTTTTTAGGCAACCCACACTCATGCAATTTTAAGGTGGGCCCCACCACAATCACAGAGCGACCCGAATAATCTACCCGCTTACCTAATAAATTTTGGCGGAAACGGCCCTGTTTTCCTTTAATCATATCTGCCAATGATTTTAGAGGTCGTTTGTTGGTTCCTGTAATTGCGCGCCCTCTTCTCCCATTATCAAATAGGGCATCTACCGATTCCTGCAACATTCTTTTTTCGTTCCGGACAATGATGTCTGGCGCATTCAGGTCAATCAGCCTTTTTAAGCGATTATTTCGGTTAATCACCCGTCGGTAAAGATCATTCAGGTCGGAAGTTGCAAATCTTCCCCCATCGAGTGGCACTAAAGGACGCAAGTCCGGTGGAAGAACCGGAAGTTGAGTGAGTACCATCCACTCTGGTTTATTACCAGAAGCTTTAAAGTGCTCCAGCAATTTTATTCGTTTAAAAAGTCTTTTAAGCTTAGCTTCTGCAGATGTCGTGAGAACCTCTTCTCGTAGTGTTTTAATTTCCTCTTCAATGTTTATGCTTTTCAAAAGAAAATATATGGCTTCCGCACCCATTTGGGCTTCAAATTCATCTCCGTGCTCGGTAACGGCAGCAAGATAAGCCTCCTCTCCCAAGGTTTTACCTTTTTCTAAAGAAGTTAACCCCGGATCAGTCACCACATAAGCTTCAAAATAAAGAATGCGCTCGACTTCTCTTAAAGTCATATCGAGCAACATGGCTATGCGAGAAGGTAAAGACCTCAAAAACCAAATATGCATGACAGGGCTTGCTAATGTAATATGCCCCATCCGAATACGCCGAACGCGCGTCATGGTGACCTCTACCCCACATTTTTCACAGATCACCCCTCGATGCTTCATCCGCTTATATTTGCCACATAAACACTCGTAGTCTTTAATGGGACCAAATATCTTGGCACAGAACAACCCATCCCGTTCTGGTTTAAAGGTTCTATAATTGATCGTTTCTGGCTTTTTGACTTCACCATAAGACCAGGATCGAATCATCTCTGGAGAAGCAAGACCTATTCGAAGATAATCAAAGTCAGAAGTGGAGTCGCTCTGCTTTAAGAGACCTAATAAATCTTTCATTCAGTTTTTACTCCCCAGTATCCAACTCTACATTCACACCTAAAGACCGAATCTCTTTCACAAGAACATTAAAAGATTCTGGCATGCCCGGATCCATTTGATAGGTTCCATCCACCAAGTTTTTATAAACTCGATTGCGCCCTTTGACATCATCTGACTTAACCGTCAGCATTTCTTGTAGCGTGTAGGCCGCACCATAAGCCTCTAGCGCCCATACCTCCATTTCTCCAAAACGTTGCCCTCCGAGCTGTGCTTTCCCTCCCAACGGTTGTTGGGTGATCAGACTATAAGAACCCGTAGACCGAGCATGCATTTTGTCATCAATTAAATGATTCAACTTAAGCATGTACATGTACCCTACAGTAACCGGCCGGTCAAAAGGTTCACTGGTTCGCCCATCATAAAGAGTAGCTTGCCCACTTGTCGGAAGCCCTGCCAATTTAAGCATTTTTTTAATTTCTTCTTCCTTGGCACCATCAAAAACAGGAGTCGCCATTGGAATCCCATCTTTTAAATTCAAAGCCAATGTTTTCAGTTCATAATTCTTAAATTTGTCAAAATCGACTTTACTTTCTGACTCTGAATTGTAAACACGAGTTAAAAAGCTCCGCAGTTTGTCAAAATCCTTTAAATTTAAGAGCTCTTCTACCTTTTTACCCAATTCTTTGGAAGCCCATCCTAAATGCGTTTCCAAAACTTGCCCCACATTCATTCGTGAAGGCACACCTAAAGGATTGAGTACCATATCAATCGGCGTACCATCGGACAAATACGGCATGTCTTCTACGGGCAGCACTATCGAAATAACTCCCTTATTTCCATGTCTACCCGCCATTTTATCTCCCGGTTGTAACCGGCGCTTAAGCGCAACAGAAACTTTGACAATCTTTAGAACACCCGGCGGAAGGTCATCTCCCAATTTGACTTTTTTGGCCTTTTCTTGAAGACGTTCTTTGAATAAAAGTTTTTGATTTTTAAGCTGCCCGGCAAGGAGTTCTATTTTCTGGTTCAGCGCCTCATTTTTTAAATGGATATCAAACCACTTTTCTCTTGCGATTCCTTTGAGGTGTTCCTCTGTTAATTGAACGAATTTTCTGGCAGAACCACTTTTGCCTTCTTGCCCACATAAGAGCGCATGAAGCCGACGGTAAATGTCTTCTTCAAGAATACGAAATTCATCGTTTAAGTCTTTCTTAACTTCTGCAAGTTTCGACTCTTCAATTTGCAAGGCACGGCTGTCTTTTTCTATCCCATCTCTCGTGAATACCTGTACATCAATCACCACACCTTGCATCCCTGGAGGTACATACAGAGAAGTGTCCTTAACATCAGCCGCCTTCTCTCCAAAAATGGCTCTTAGTAATTTTTCTTCTGGTGTGAGCTGCGTCTCCGCCTTAGGCGTTACCTTACCCACCAAAACATCCCCTGAAGAAACTTCCGCCCCAATATACACCACGCCAGTTTCATCCAATTTGGTCAGCGCCGATTCCTTAATGTTTGGAATGTCTGCCGTGATTTCTTCTGATCCTAATTTGGTATCGCGCGAAATACAGGTCAGTTCTTCAATATGAATGGTCGTAAATCGGTCTTCTTTGACAATTTTTTCGGAAATTAAAATAGAATCCTCAAAGTTATAGCCATTCCATGGCATAAAAGCGACTAATATGTTCTGCCCGAGCGCCAGCTCGCCTAAATCCGTAGCAGAGCCATCCGCCAATACATCCGCAGCACTTACCACATCCCCTACTTTTACTAAAGGCTTCTGGTTAACACAGGTATTCTGGTTGGTGCGTGAATATTTAGTTAAATTATAAATATCAACCCCTGCAACCTCTTCCGCGCTTGAAGAACCCTCCTCTGCGCGTACAACAATTCGAGCCGCATCTACCGATTCAATAACGCCCTTTCGATTTGCAAGCACTACAGTCCCAGAATCCCTTGCAACCGTACGTTCCGCCCCAGTCCCAACGAGCGGCTTCTCTGCACGAAAAGTAGGAACCGCTTGTCGTTGCATATTGGAACCCATCAATGCGCGGTTGGCATCGTCATGCTCTAAAAATGGAATAAGTGCAGTTGCTACCGACACGATCTGTTTAGGGGAAACATCCATATATTCCACTTTATCTGCTGTTCCAAATGTAAACTCCCCCTTATGTCGACAGGGCACCCAATCATCCATTAACCGCCCGGTTTTATCACACTTGGCATTCGCTTGCGCAATGACATACTGACTTTCATCCAAAGCAGATAAATATTCTATGTCTTCTGTAACATGCCCCCCTTTTACTTTACGATACGGCGTCTCGATAAAACCAAAACCATTAATACGCGCATACACGGATAGAGAATTAATGAGACCAATATTGGGGCCTTCTGGTGTTTCTATGGGACATAACCGACCATAATGCGTAGGATGAACATCCCGCACCTCAAAGCCGGCACGCTCTCGAGTTAACCCACCAGGGCCTAATGCAGAAACTCGGCGCTTATGGGTAATTTCAGAAAGAGGATTATTCTGGTCCATAAACTGCGAGAGTTGGCTTGACCCAAAAAATTCCTTAATGGCTGCAGTAATGGGTTTTGAGTTAATCAAATCCTGAGGCATTAAATTTTCAGCTTCGGCACTCCCTAAACGCTCCTTTACCGAACGCTCCACTCGAACGAGGCCAATTCTAAATTGATTTTCTGTCATTTCTCCCACACAGCGTATGCGTCGATTACCTAAGTGGTCAATATCATCGACACGGCTTTTGCCATTCCGAATGGCTATTAATTCTTGAATAACACAAATAATGTCTTCGCGGCTGAGTATTGTGATTTCCTCATTGTCAGTTAAACCCAACCGCTTATTAAACTTCATGCGACCAACGAGTGATAAGTCATACCGCTCTTTATTAAAGAATAGATTTTTAAATAGTTTCTGGGCCGTATCTTTTGTCGGTGGTTCGCCCGGACGCATCATGCGATAAATTTCAACTTGTGCTTCTTCTTCTCCCTTAGTGGGATCAATGCGCAAGGTATCCGATATGTAGGCACCGCAGTCCAAATCATTCGCATATATTGTTTTAAAGGTATCGATTTGATTCTCAAGCAAGATTTTAATCAGCTCGCGCGTCAGCGGTGTATTCGCAGGAGCCAAGACTTCTCCCGTTTTCCGGTTGACAACATCCTGTGCTAAAACTTTGTCTTCTAAATAATCAGGGCCTACTTGTATCGTACGGAGCTTGGCTTTAACCATTGCCTGAATGTGCCGCACTGCAATACGTTGCCCTTGCTCCACGATGACTTTGTCATGGCCGTCTTTAATATCAGCAAAAGCGGTCTCACCCCGTAAACGTTCTGGAATAAGCGTTAAATAATATGCCCCCCCTTTATGATACTTAAATTCATTGGTTTCAAAGAAGAGATTCAGTATGGCTTCCGTGGATAACCCTAAAGCCCGGAGGAGCGTTGTGACAGGAAGCTTCCTTCTTCTATCAATTCTTACAAATAGGCAATCCTTTGGATCAAACTCAAAATCTAACCACGAACCCCGATAAGGAATAATGCGTGCCGAATAGATAATTTTCCCAGAAGTGCCCGTTTTGCCCTTTTCTTGGTCAAAGAAAACACCCGGCGAACGATGCAGCTGTGAAACGACAACCCTTTCAATTCCATTAATGACAAAGGTACCATTCTCCGTCATAAGAGGAATTTCACCCATGTAAACCTCTTGCTCCCTCACATCCTTTATCTTCTTACCCCCTGAAGAAGAGGTTTTGTCATAATGGACGAGTCGAAGCGTTACGCGCAAAGGAACCGCATAACTTGCCCCTCGGAGAATACATTCCCTCACATCAAAAGAAGATGTTCCTAAAGAATAACGGACGTATTCAAGCATGACGCCCTTGTTATAACTTTCAATGGGAAATATAGACTGAAAAGCAGCCTCCATGGAATACTCACACTGACTTTTGGAATCGAGAAACTTATGGTAAGAGTCTTTTTGAATTTGAATAAGATAAGGAATTTCTAGAATTTCTGCATGTTTGCCAAAATTTTTTCGTAAGCGTTTTTTTTCAGTGTAAGAATAGGCCATAGATCTCTTTTAGGAATTTTTTAAGCACATAGATCCCCACCCCCCTCTGACGCAAAAAAAAATATTGCATCCGAAGAGAAGTGAAGCGGTATACCCTCCGAAAAACCCACAACGGCGAAAGTTCAAATGTGAAGGGTAGTTTGCCAAGCTACTTTAACTCTACAGTAGCACCGGCTTCTTCCAACTGTTTTTTCATCTCTTCAGCTTTTGCCTTTTCTACAGCCTCCTTAACCACAACAGGCGCTCCCTCTACCATGTCCTTGGCTTCCTTCAGACCTAAATTGGTCATGGCACGCACAGTTTTAATGACAGTAATTTTATTTGAACCTGCACTCGTCATCACTACATTAAATTCCGTTTTTTGTGCGGCTTGCACTTCTGAAACGGGTGCGGATGCAGCAACCACAGGTGCAGCTGCAGCAGCAGACACACCAAATTTTTCTTCCATAGCTTTAACCAGTTCAACGATTTCCATCACAGTCATTTGTGCAATGGTATTTAAAATGTCTTCTTTTGCAACAGCCATCATTTTACTCCTTAACTTATTTATTTGCTTTGCCCAATGCTGGATAACACCCGAACAAACCCTGCATAAGGCTCTTTTAAAGTACGAACAAATTGAACAATAGATCCTTTTAATACACTCATCAAAAATGCCATTGCTTGCCTTTGCGTTGGCAACTCACTCACCATTTTTAGATCTGCCGGTGCTAAGCACTTTCCACCCACTGAAATAGCTTTGACAGTGAGCTTGGGATGTTCCTTCATGAAGGACAGAACGAGTCTTGCGGACGCTCCCGGATCATCCTCCGAAAAGATCATTAAGGTAGGCCCTTTCAATAAGGTCGCATCAAAACAAGAAAAAGGCGTGTTTTGTAAGGCCCTTTGCGCCAAACTATTTTTAACCACGCGCATCTGGGTACGGAGAGACACGGCCGTTTTCCGAAATTCATTCATTTCATTCGCGGTAATCCCACTATGATCTAAAAGAAGAGAAGCCACCGATTTCCCTGCCACTTGAGAAACAAACATCACCACCTTCTCTTTTTCCTGAAAAGATAAAGACATATTATGACATCCCCAAATTTCTTAAGAATTGGACTCGTTAAAGAAAAAACATTTTATTTTATACGACAAATAGAGATCTCTCAAGAGGCAATCCTGGCCCCATAGTCGTCGAAACGACAACTTTTTTAATAAAAACCCCCTTCATCGTGGCTGGTTTCAACTTTTTAATGTCTGAAAATAATGCGAAAAGATTTTCGGTTAAAGCCGCTTCTGCTAATTCCACACTCCCTATTCTGCAGTGAATAATGCCCGACCGATCGGTACGAAACCTTGCCTGCCCCATCTTAAAATTTTTAACCGCCGTATAAACATCCTTCGTTACCGTCCCTGATTTTGGATTGGGCATAAGCCCTTTTGGACCCAAAATTTGCCCAACTTGACTAACCACTGACATGGTCTCCGGCGTCGCAATAATGACGTCACAATCTAATTGACCTTTTTTAATGAGATCAATAAGGTCTTCACACCCTATTGTGTCTGCTCCACTTTTTTTTGCAAGATCAACATCATCCCCTCGAGCAAATACAGCAATCTTTGTGGTTTTTCCAATCCCATGTGGGAGGAGAGAAGTCCCCCTCACGCCCTGCTCGGATTTTTTGGGATCAATCCCTAGCTGAATACTGATATCAACTGATTCTTTAAATTTTGCTGTCCCACATTCCTTTAGAAGTTTGAAAGCTTCCTCCGGCAAATAAAACTTCCGTGGATCCACTTTCTCAGAAATCTGACGCCACCGCTTTGAAAGCTTAACCATATCTTTACACCCCTTCTACTCGAAGCCCCATAGAACGTGCACTACCCGCAATGGTTCTTATTGCTGCTTCTAAGTCTTTTGCTGTTAGATCAGGCATTTTAGTCTTTGCAATATTTTCTAAGTGTGTTCGATTCACACTCCCCACTTTTTCTGTGTTGGGCTTTGCACTTCCTTTTTCTACCCCTGCTGCTTTCCTCAACAACACACTGGCTGGAGGTGTTTTAAGCACAAACGTAAAACTGCGGTCACTGTAAATCGTCATAATCACCGGTAAAGGCAAGCCTTTTTCCAGTTGCTTGGTTGCTTCATTAAAAGACTTACAAAACTCCATGATGTTCACACCATGCTGACCTAAAGCAGGCCCTATCGGAGGCGCCGGATTCGCTTCGCCCGCCTTTACATGTAATTTAACCGTTGTTGCAATTTTTTTAGCCATTTTTACCCCGCTTTTTCAACCTGAGAAAACTCTAACTCCACAGGCGTTGAACGACCAAATATTAACACCGATACCCTCACCCGACTTTTCTCATAATTAACCTCTTCTACCACCCCATTGAAATCCGTAAAAGGCCCTTCTTTTACACGTATCACTTCTCCTGGCTCAAAAAAGATTTTAGGCTTTGGTTTTTCTGCACCTTCCTGTACCCGCTGAATTATCGCTTCGGCTTCTTTATCTGTAATAGGAGTGGGCTTATCTGAAGTACCTCCAATAAACCCCATGACTTTTGGAGTGTTTCGAACGAGATGCCAGGTTTCATCATCCATGTCCATTTGAACCAGCACATACCCTGGGTAAAACTTCCGAGAGCTTCTTCGCTTCTGCCCGCCCCGGATCTCCATGATTTCTTCCATCGGAACTAAAATTTCTCCAAAACGATGATTCAAATTTGCATACTGAATACGCTCTTTTAAGAGTTGCGCTACCCTGCTTTCAAAACCCGAAAAGGCGTGGACTACGTACCATTGTAAGGCCATATTTTTTACTGAAATAAATTTTTATCTTATAAACCAAGCGGCCATTTTTGCTAAAACCGCATCGAGCATCCATAAGAAAAAAACAACAATTAACACAACTCCCACAACGACAAGTGTCGCACGAACCGTCTCTTGCCGATTGGACCAAATGACTTTATTAAGTTCCGCTCTTGCTTCCCCTAAAAAAAGCCACGCTTTCTTCCCTTTCCCAGTTTGAAAAGCAAGGGCAGCTGCAATACCCCCTACCAATAATTCCCCCAAAACGCGAAGATAAAGCGGCTGTTCGGAAAAAGTGTAATTCCCCAAAACGCCTAAAACAACTAACCCTAGTACAATACCCCACTTTAATCCATCCATAAGTGTATCTTCTCCAAATGGCCTATAATCGGTGGACCGCTCGCTTACGCGAGCTCTGTCCACCCTACACACTCGCGCAAGTCCACCCTACAGATATGGCAGGCCAGAAGGGGCTCGAACCCCCAACCTGCGGTTTTGGAGACCGCTGCTCTACCAATTGAGCTACTGGCCTATAATTGGTGGACCCACAATCGGTGGACCGCTCGCAAAAAGCGCTCGCTTTGTCCACCCTACATCATTCAAGTATCTTGCTGACGACCCCCGCTCCTATCGTGTGTCCTCCTTCTCGTATCGCAAACCGTAAACCTGCTTCCATCGCTATCGGCGCAATTAGCTTCGCTCCCATCTTTACATTGTCTCCCGGCATGATCATCTCTACCCCAGCAGGTAATTCTACTTCCCCTGTCACATCCGTCGTCCTAAAGTAA
>JACQPQ010000009.1 GCA_016207405.1 Gammaproteobacteria bacterium
AATTCTTTAACTATCCAAAGAACAATAAGAGAAAAAAAGCACTGTTGGGGAAAAGAACGCAAAAAGCTCTTTACCAGCTTTTTTAAAAAGCACTCCTATAATAACCGCACAAAAGAAGTGGAAATAGATAAGGCATTAGGCCTTGAATATAATGTGGGAGAATTTTTGGATAAAGCCCAAGAGTTTATTGAACATAACCACAGCGAGTTAATATTTAACCTTTCAAAATGCCCTAGGATTTGGCCAAGCGCTGTCACACTTTTTTGCAGTCTTGTCCAATGGTGTCAACTTACAACAGTTGACCGTCGTCGCCCAGAATTAGGGTCTATCCGGCCAAAAGATAATACCGTACATAGCTACTTATCGCATTGCGGTTTTTATGATTACGTTCAAGCGAAACCAATAGTCATAGCCAATGAAGATCCAAATCACGAAAAGGTAGTAAAAATCCGAAGAGAAGAATTCAAAAGAAATGTAGACGAACGACATTCCGAAATAATTAAATTGGTTAAAGATGAAAGTCTTTTAAATGCTGAAGAACTTGAGATATTTAATGATAGAATCTTGCCCGAGATATTAAATAATGTATTGGAACACGGTGTTCATGGAAGAGATTCTGGGTGGTTCAATCTGGCGCAATATCACCCAACAACAGGAATAATTTCTATTTGTATTGCCGACAATGGCATGGGAATAAAAAATACTTTGATTACTGGTCCTCAGAGGAATGAACTTATTAAGACTTTGCCAAAAGAGGATGCAAATGATGGAAATGCCATAGAGAAAGCGTTTGAAAAAAACGTCAGCGGGGCTTTTACAGCATCAAATAAAAACAAAAAACTACTAGGAATTAGGCAATATGAGCGTGGCTCCCGCCGCGGTAATGGGTTGGTACGGATAAAAGATAATTGCAAGTGTTTGAGTATACCGTTAATCATTCTGTCCCAAAAAGGCGCTTTAGTAATTGACAAAAATGGTAACATGGAAAAACCTTACAATTTAAACAAAAAAGTATTTGCCGGGACTTTATATCACTTACAAGTTCCGGCAAAAAAAAAGACGTGATTGGAGATTAACATGGCCATAAAAATAGCTGAAGTATTTCATCGCCGACTAGTAAACAGGGATGACCTCCAAGGTGACGGCAAAAACACTGCGGTTGAGTTTCGGGATAAATTTTTAAAGGATTTGGATAATAAGGATTGGTGGGATGATTCATCTAAAACTATTGAAATTGATTTTGATGGAGTAGAGACGTTAGGGCCATCATGGGCCAACGAAGCCTTCGCGTATTTTACGAAGTTTAATGTCAAACCAGCAAAATTTTTCACTAAAGTTATTTTTAAAAATATTAGTGCCGTTAAAAAAGCAACTGTAAGGACCGAAATTGAAACAGGCTATAACAAGTAAATTTATCAATAAATGAACTTTTTTTTAATTCTAATAGTCCTTTGCGCTACTGGTGTTTTTGGCATTGTTATGTTTACTGATTGGTTATTTGCTTGTTCTAAAGAAATTCAAAACCTATTTTATTTGGTTTCGATGGCCGTGGGTGGAATTTTAGGGCCTTATTATTTTTATGGCAGAATACTCTTCGAGAATAATAGGGACAAAAGAGATCGAGCTAGAAAAAGATCCGAACAGATTCTAGGATACTTTCTCTCTTACGACGAACAACTTCAAAATATCTTATGTCTAAAAATAACAAATCAAGAAGATTTAAGCAGGATTCGAGAAAAAATATCAAGAATATATGCGATTATTCAAAATCACCTCGAACGCGACGAAAAATCCTTGAACTTTTCAGATTCCGAATTTCAGACAATTCTAAGCTTATTTTCCTTTGCAGAAAAAAACGAATTATTTAAATCCACGCCATTTGAAGAATTAACAAATCAAAAACGCGCTCTTAAATCAATAACTGATTACTACAACGGCCTTTTCATCGAGGTCCATAGGGTCGTACTCAGTAGAACCACCGATTAAACCCATACAGTTGCGCGTGATGATGTTGGCCTGACAGTGCCCATATGGGCATATGTTTTATCGGGTTCCATTTTAGCCGCTTTTTGAAAAGCTGATCCTCGCCGATACCCACGTTCTCATATGGCATGTTGTTGACGGCCCCAGGATAAGCCGGAAAGCCAAAAGCCTATTCGACCGGCGCAGGAAAAGCGAGGACGACGTTAGCAAGGGAACGGAGTCGCTCCCCCTTGTAAAGGGGGCCGGGGGGATTCGCGCCGTGACCGCGAATAAAAGTTTCAAATCCCCCTATCCCCCTTTGCAAGGGGGGATAAAACCAAGGAGCTTTTTGCCGCCGGGTATTTCCGCCTCGAAAGATCGGCGGGCCTTGATCCGAGGATTCGAAGGGTAAAAAATGGACTACCTGCACCTGCTTCCTCAATCCTTTTACGCGGTCTGCGTTTTTATCCTCGGGCTCGCCCTCGGCAGTTTCGCCAACGTCTGCATCCATCGCCTGCCCCGGGGCGAATCGGTGGTCTACCCGCGTTCGCGTTGCCCTTCCTGCGGCTCCCCGATCCGCGCCTTCGACAACATCCCCGTAATCAGTTATCTTCTGCTGGGAGGCAAGTGCCGGGACTGCAAGCAGGGAATATCCGCGGTCTATCCTCTGATCGAGTTCGCCATGGGCGCGCTCCTCGCCGCGGCCTTCCTGCGGTTCGGGATGACGCGGGAATTTCCCATATTCGCGACGGTCGTCTTCGCCCTCGTGGCGATCACGATGATCGACGTCGAGCATAAAATCATCCCCGACCGGATCACCCTTCCCGGCATCGTCTTCGGGTTGGTCTTTGGCTCGTACTTGTACGGTTTCTGGAATTCGGCCGTCGGGTTCCTGACGGGAGGCGGCTTGTTCTACGCCATCGCGGTCCTGAGCCGCGGCGGCATGGGAGGCGGGGACATCAAATTCATCGCCGGGGTGGGCGCCCTTCTCGGCTGGAAGAAGGTCCTTCTGGTTATTTTCCTCGGTTCCCTGCTGGGCTCCATCGTCGGCGTAACGCTGATGGCGTTGGACAAGAAAGACCGGAAAAGCCAGATCCCTTTCGGCCCCTATCTCGCGGCGGGGACGCTGGCCGCCATTTTTTACGGCGACGAACTCATCCGGCTGTATCTCGATCTTATTTCCGGAAACGTCCGGTTCTTTTAAAAATTTATGGTATATTTTACAGTTCTAATAATTTTACAGGATTAAAAACATGACCCCTCCGTCCGAAGATCGAGACTCGCAAGGCTATCCAGAGATAAAAAGCAGTCCTCCGCCGCAAGAGTCCGAAAAAATACCCGAGCGCGACGCCTCGTGGCTCGGCAAACTGAAACAAACCTCCGCCGAAGTCGCCGCGCTAAGGATTCTGGACCGGAAAAGAAAACGGGAGACCGCCAAGCTGAGGTTGATGTTTTATTCTGGACTCGGGGGGCTGGCGGTTCTCTTCATCCTGTTCGGCGTCGTGTTCCAACAACGGCAGATACACAACCTGCAGGCCAACCAGTTGCGGATCAAGGAGGAAATCGAGCGGACCAAGAGGGTCCTCGCCGAGGAAATCCAACGTCTGGACGACAACTTCCAGGGGAAGGTCGTCGAAGAGATGCAGGAACGGCTCCTCGCCAAGGACGCGCAACTCAAGGACGTGCTAGGAAGGATCAAGGACGCGCTCTCCACCCTCGACCCTGGCGACGTCAAGACCCGTCAGTTGATCGAACAGTTCGAAATGGAAGCCGACGAATTGATGAACGCCCACGGCCAGTACAAGCAGGAAGAACTGGAGAAACTGACGAAAAAATCGGCGCTCCGCAACCGCGGGTTGTCCCGGAAACCGGAACTCAAAATCGAGTCGCCGCAAATCGAGGCGAAATGATCCAAGCTCTTTAGATCGTCGGACGAGATGAAACCCATTCATTCCCTCCCCCTTGAAGGGGGTGGTCCGGGGGGGGTGAAAAGCCGGGTTCACCCTCCCCCAGCC
>JACQPQ010000058.1 GCA_016207405.1 Gammaproteobacteria bacterium
CCCCTAACCCCTAACCCCTAACCACAGGTAGAATAGGTCATGATAACCTTCCTCTTTTACCCCCTCCTTGGAATTCTAACTGGTTTCTTAGCTGGCTTTTTGGGATTGGGGGGCGGTTTTATTATAGTCCCTGCCTTATATACGCTTTTTGTCTATCAATCGTTTCCTGCTGACTCTGTCATGCATATGGCTCTTGGTTCTTCTTTAGCGATTGTTGGCGTCAATGCCTTATTTTCTGCTTTTACCCATCATCATGCGCAAGCGGTCGTGTGGCATGTTCTTCGGCTTTGGATCCCCGCTCTTTCTTTAGGGGCCGTGAGTGGATCTATTTTGGCGGATTATTTACATACCGATCATCTTCGCCTTCTGTTTGGGATCTTGATTTTTTTTGCAGCTTGGCGGGTTGCTCATCACTCTAGAGGGGCTCTCAAACGAAAAGTGCCTTCTCTTTTTAAGCAAAGCTATGTAACTTTTTTGATTGGGCTTTTTTCTGCCATAGTTGGGATTGGTGGAGGCAGTCTTCTCATTCCTTTTGCGCTCTCTTGTCACTTAAAAATGAAAGAGGTAATAGGGACAACGGCGGCGTGTAGTTTCCCTATTGCGCTCTTTGGTACAATTGGTTTTATGGTGCTGGGTGCAGGCAAAGAGAATGCTTTACCGTGGTCGAGTGGCTATGTCTATTGGCCTGCAGTCGCTGGTGTGCTCATAACGAGTATTTTTCTGGTTCAATTTGGAGCAAAGCTTGCCCATCGTGTTCCTTCCCTATGGATTCAAAGGGCGCTTGTGGTTTTATTGCTTTTGATTGGCCTTCGTATGGTGGTTCCTTTTTTTGTTTAGAAAATCATGTTTGTCATGCCTTCAATTGACCCCATAGCCTTTCACGTAGGCCCTCTTGCGGTGAGATGGTATGGGCTGATGTATGGGATAGGTTTTTTAGGTGCCTATCTACTTCTGCAGTTTCGTATTCGTTCGCCTCTTTATACATCGACATGGAAAAACTATGAAGTAGAAGATTTAATAGTTTATGGCGCCATAGGTGTTTTACTCGGAGGACGCATTGGCTACATTATTTTCTATGATTTTTTTAATTTCTTAAAAGAACCTCTAAGGCTGTTTCGAGTATGGGAAGGGGGGATGTCTTTTCATGGAGGGTTATTAGGCGTTTTACTCGCCATGATTTTTTTTGCGAGAAAATTTAATAAAAAGTTCTTTGAGGTTACGGATTTTATATCTCCTTTTGTTCCAATCGGTTTGGGTACGGGTCGGCTAGGGAATTTTATCAATAGTGAACTCTGGGGAAAGGTGACCGATTTGCCGTGGGGGATTGCCTCTACTTCTGGTGCGCTACCTCGTCATCCTACGCAGCTCTACGAATGTTTTTTAGAGGGAGCTATACTTTTCCTGATTTTATGGGTGTATACGCGAAAAGAGCGGCCTCGGATGGCGCCTTCTGGACTGTTTTTACTAGGGTATGGTGTTTTTCGATTTGGAGTGGAGTTTGTTCGGCTGCCCGATCCGCATATTGGCTATTTAGCATGGGGATGGTTAACGCTCGGACAGGTTTTAACAGCGCCTATGATAATGATAGGATTGCTTCTTATTGCCTTAGCTTATGGAACAGTACCTTACCTTACTTCGACACGTTCAAATGAACGGTGTTTTAAAGTCCAATCGAACCGGCATAAAAACCCGTAGTGTTTTTGGCTATCAACTGCGGTTTGATTTGACCGAAGGTTTTCCACTCGTTACCACCAAAAAAATTCATTTGAAATCGGTAGTTCATGAACTGTTATGGTTTTTAAGAGGGGAGAGTAACATTCATTCTCTTCAAAAGGAGGGGGTTACCATTTGGAATGAATGGGCGGATGAATCTGGCGAGTTAGGGCCTATATATGGGAGGCAGTGGCGATCTTGGTCAGTAGCAGACGGCAAAAGCATTGATCAGGTGAGCCAACTCATTCAAGAAATTCAAACCAACCCCGATTCCAGGCGGCTTGTGGTAAGTGCTTGGAATGTAGGGGAGCTTAAACAAATGGCTTTGCCGCCCTGTCATTGTCTGTTTCAGTTTTATGTTGCGAGGGGGCGTTTGTCTTGCCAGCTTTATCAAAGAAGTGCCGATTTGTTTTTGGGGGTTCCTTTTAATATTGCCTCTTATGCCTTGCTGACTCACCTCGTTGCGCAGGTGGCTGCTCTACAGGTAGGGGAATTCATTCTCACTTTTGGGGACGCCCATTTATACGAAAACCATCAAGAGCAAGTTGAGCAACAGCTTTCAAGACATCCTTATCCATTACCCACTTTACGACTTAACCCTGAGATACAGTCTATTTTTGATTTTCGGTATTATGACATTGAAATACTGAATTACCGTTATTACCCTGCCATCAAGGCGCCTGTGGCGGTATGAGGGTGGAATACCTGGCAACTTACTTTTCAGACCATTGGGTGGGTTGTTACGTATGAAGCTTTCCATTATTGCAGCAATGGGGCGGAATCGAGTGATTGGGCGGGGCATGTCCTTGCCTTGGCATTTACCTGCCGATCTGAAGCGCTTTCGGAAACTCACCTGGGGCAAACCCATTCTGATGGGGCGAAAAACGTTTGAATCAATTGCTAAACCGCTTCCAGGACGTCTTAATATTGTTTTAACTCATCAGAGAACATACGCTCGACAAGGGTGCATGGTTGTGCATACTTTAGAACAAGCATTTCAAGCGGCAGGCTCTTCCGAGGAACTGATGATTATTGGGGGGGCTCGTTTGTATGAGCAAACGATTGACCGAGCCGAATTTCTCTATTTGACAATTCTTGACTATGATTTTAGAGGAGAGGTCACTTTTCCTGAGATAGATTTTACGCATTGGAAAAAGATAGGAGAAGAAGTCTATGCGCCCGATGAACAAAATGTATATGTTTACCGATTTCTGACTTTTGAACGAGAGCCGTGATGGATATGACAGAGCCACTTATCATAACAGAAGGGCTTCAATTTAAACGTGGAGATCGCATGATTTTTGATGGCGTCGATCTTGAAATCCCGCGGGGGAAAATCACAGCCATCATGGGGCCTTCTGGAAGTGGAAAAACAACTTTGCTCAAAATTATAGGAGGGGAGCTTAAACCTTGGAAGGGAGAGGTTATTGTGGAGGGTAAAAATGTCCACCGTTTAAAAAGGCGGGAGCTTTTAAACTTACGCCAGAAAATGGGGATCTTATTTCAAAGCGGAGCGCTATTTACCGATTTGAGCGTGTTTGACAATGTCGCCTTTCCCCTTCGGGAGCACACGCGTCTGCCCGAAATTCTGATCCGAGATCTTGTCCTTATGAAGCTAGAGGCTGTGGGTTTAAGGGGAGCACGAGATTTAATGCCACGGGAACTTTCAGGGGGCATGGCAAGGAGGGTGGCGCTTGCTCGCGCCATTGCGCTCGATCCTCAATTTGTGCTGTATGATGAACCTTTTACGGGGCAAGACCCAATTTCTATGGGTGTTTTGATTAAACTCATTCGGTTATTAAATGAAACTTTAGGGTTAACGAGCATCATCGTGTCTCATGATGTGTTAGAAACGGCGAGTATTGCGCATAAAATTTATGTTCTGGCAGAAGGGAAAGTCGTGAGTGGGGGTTCTCCGGAAGCGCTTCAAAAAAGTACTTCTCCTGAATTGCAGCAATTTTTGAAAGGCATGCCCGATGGGCCGGTGCCTTTTCATTATCCTGCGCGTCCGTTTGTGGAAGAGTTAATGCTGGATACTCAAAGATCAGTGATTCCGATGTTTTAGGGTTAGTATGCACAGACTCATTCATCATATTCAAAGCATAGGTCAAAAAACCATTGGTTTCTGTATCGCCTTTGGGCGGGCGAACCTTTTTATTCTGTCCATTATTTTTGCATGGCCAGGATTTAAACTAGGGGCGCGTCTTCTAGTTAAACAGCTGTATTCGGTTGGGGTGCTGTCTCTTATTATTATTGTCGTATCCGGTGGATTTGTTGGGATGGTATTGGGATTGCAAGGATATACGACGCTCATTAAATTTGGAGCAGAGCAAGCCTTAGGCCCTATGATCTCGCTGGCACTGGTTCGAGAATTAGGTCCTGTCATGTCGGCGCTTCTTTTTGCGGGGCGCGCGGGCTCCGCGCTTACGGCAGAAATCGGCTTAATGCGGGCAACGGAGCAATTGTCGGGTATGGAAATGATGGCGGTTGACCCTATTACGCGAGTCATTGCGCCTCGTTTTTGGGCGGGGGTTATTTCCCTCCCATTACTCGCCATTCTTTTTAGTGCTGTAGGCGTATGGGGTGGAACCTTGGTTGGGGTCAATTGGTTAGGTGTGGATGAAGGGGCTTTCTGGGGAAACATGCAGTCTGCTGTAGATTGGCATGAAGATGTTTGGAATGGGATTATTAAAAGTTTTGTGTTTGGCATTCTCGTTACTTGGCTTGCGGTATTCCATGGATATTATGCAACGCCCACTTCAGAAGGGGTGAGTCTTGCAACCACTCGAACCGTTGTACAATCCTCACTGGTTGTTTTAGCGATGGATTTTGTTCTGACTGCACTTATGTTTGGAGAACTCGGATGAACCATCAAAGAATTATCTGGATAGAATTTACCGTGGGTGTTTTTATGTTAGTTGCATTCTTAAGCGCTATTTTTCTGGCATTAAGGGTGAGCGGTTTAGTGACCATGGTCGGATCGGAAACTTATCAAATTAGGGCGCGTTTTGATAACATTGGGGGGTTAAAAGTACGGTCTCCCGTTAATATCGCAGGGGTCACAGTTGGAAGGGTTTCCGATATTCAATTTGATGCTAAAACCTTTGATGCGGTAGTTTCCATGGAAATTGACAATCAGTATAAAATTTTGCCCTCTGATACTTCTGCTAGTATTTTAACGTCGGGTCTTTTAGGTGAAAAATATATCAACCTTGAGCCTGGAGCGAGTGAAACCACGCTGGGCAGTGGTGGCGAAATTGAAGCGACACAATCAGCGCTCATTCTTGAAAATTTGATTGGTAAATTTCTAACGCGAGGGAAAGAAGGGGATTAGGAGTTAGGATGAAGGATTAAGGATTTATGAATTCTATTCCCACAATTGGCCAAGGAATGTTGGAGCTTGCTCTTCTCATGGGGGTATTTCAAGGCATGTGTGCAAGTTTGGGCGTGTGGCGGAAAAGCCCCTTGTTTTTTCGACTGACTGCCTTGACCCCTTATTTTCAATTTGGGTTATTGTCTCTCGCCTTTTTAACGCTGTTTTTTGCTTTTCTCACGAACGACTTTAGTGTGATTTATGTTGCCGAGCATTCGAATCGCTTACTTCCGATCCGCTATCGCCTTTCTGCCGTGTGGGGAGGACATGAAGGTTCTATGTTGCTGTGGGTTTGGATATTAGGAGCCTGGACGGTGGCTTTTGCTGTCAAAAGCCGTGAACTGCCGCTTGATTTTCAAGGTCGCGTTTTTGGAGTTCTAGGGTTTCTTTCCGCTCTCTTTTTATGGTTTATCGTCGGCACGTCCAATCCATTTGCGAGTTATGAGGGGGGTATTCCTTTAGATGGAGGGGAACTCAATCCTTTACTACAAGATATCGGGCTCATTCTTCATCCTCCTCTTCTTTATTTAGGATATGTTGGGTTTTCGATTCCTTTTGCGTTTGCGGTAGCTGTTCTGTGGAAAGGGGATGCAACGCTTTTATGGGCAAAGGCATTACGTCCTTTTGTCCTTCTGCCGTGGAGCTTTTTAACGGTCGGTGTTGCGCTCGGGAGTTGGTGGGCTTATTACGAACTAGGATGGGGGGGGTGGTGGTTTTGGGATCCGGTTGAAAATGCTTCTTTACTGCCATGGCTTGTGGGTATTGGTTTGGTTCATTCTTTATGGATGACAGAGCGTCGAAACCAGTTACAAGCCTGGACAGTACTCCTTTCTATTTTTACATTTGCCATGAGCTTACTCGGAACCTTTTTAGTTCGCTCGGGTGTTTTAACGTCTGTGCATGCGTTTGCGTCTGATCCCGAGCGGGGCATTTTTATACTCGCTTTATTCGGTGTAACGGTTGGAGGTGGGTTATGGTTATATGCAGCGCGGGGACGTTTGCTCGCGCGACTTTCGATGGAATTTCATTTTTTTTCAAAAGAAGGGTTTATGCTGCTCAACACTGTGCTTGGGGTTATGGCAGCAGCATTGGTTCTTCTAGGTACTTTATACCCCATTATTTTAGAAGCGTTTGATTTGGGTAAAATTTCAGTTGGCCCGCCTTATTTTAATAAGGTTTTTACTCCAGTTGTAATTTTATTGTTATTTTCTATGGGGATAGGGGTTTTACTTCGTTCTATTTCAGAACCATTTATGCCGTTTGCGAAGAAGCATGGCGCAGGTTTTGTGGCTTCGGTTTGTGCTGCCTTTTTGATCACTTACTTTCTTGCCCCTTCTTTTAAATGGCTAGTTTGGTCCATGATAAGTCTTAGTGCTTGGGTGGTGTGGAGTGTGCTATTTAAATACTGGGAGAAGGTGCAAAGGGCGGGCGGAGTATGGAAAGGAACCTTAAAGCTGTCACCACGATTTTTTGGGATGGTTTTAGCACACTTGGGTTTTGCGATGGCAATGCTGGGTGCGGTTTGGGTGATTGCATACGAAGTGGAGCATGATCTGAGTATGAAAATTGGGGAACGACAACAAGTAGGTTCTCTTAGAATAGAATTGAAAGACATCCGAACAATAACAGGACCTAATTATATGGCGATTCAAGGCGTGTTAGATGTGACAAAGCCAAATCATGAAGAAGTGATTTTGATGCCAGAAAAACGATTTTATAAAAGCCAAGCAAACTCTGCGATGACGGAAGCTGCGATTCACCCTGGTTTTTTTTATGATATTTACATTTCACTTGGGGAACCGATAGGCGAGGGCGCATGGGCGGTTCGAATACAGACAAAGCCCCTTGTGCGATGGATTTGGTTGGGGGCTATTCTGATCCTGGCAGGAGGAGTGTTGGCATTGTTTTCTCGGAGGCGGATATAAAAGTAAGCCGTTCCCACGCAGAGTGTGGGAACGAGGAAACCTTCATCTTTCTAGTTTTTGAATGAGCGGAAGAAGTGTTTCATGCCACACGTCTATGCTGAGAGGCCCAACATGGCGGTAGCGGATGATCCCGTGTTTATCGAGGATAAATGTTTCCGGGGTCCCATAAACGCCGAGCTCGATGGCGACGCGACCCTCTTTGTCGAAGGCACTGATTTCATAAGGAGAGCCCTTTTTTTTAAGCCATTCTTGTGCGCGACTTTCTTCGTCTTTGTAGTTTAAACCGTAAATAGGAATATGAGTGCTAGATTTAATTTTTGAGAGGATGGCATGTTCTACCATGCAGGAGGAACACCACGAGGCCCAAACATTCAGCAAAGCAACTTTCCCTCTTAAGGTTTCATCCGTCACCTTTTCATCAGGATTTAAAACGTTTGGAAGTTGGAAGGAAGGGAAGGGTTTGCCTATTAACGCAGAAGGAAGCGGAGCAGGTTCTTGCTTTAATGCAAACGCAAAAAAAACAATCAGTGCGCCAAACAAACCCAATGGAAGCAAATAACGGTGCATAAATAATTTTCCCTAATCCTTAGTAATTGCTCCCAAAGAACAGCTCCTGCAGTTCTTTCACGATATTTGCCACGAAGGGGCTTGGGACGCTCGCAATGGGTCGTGCGGGTTTAAATTTGACATTTTTTTTGAAATACTATGATCATATAGATATGCTGCTTAATTATATTTTAACAACAAACTCAAGGAGGTGTATATGCGGAAAGTTCTGTTACTAGCCATTGGTCTCGGGATGTCTTTTGCTGTTAGTAGTTCTCTGAAGAATTGCTATGATAATGGTGCTACTCCAGAGGCAATCGCAAGAAAATGTAACAATCTTGTTAAAAAATACCAAGAGCAAGGAATAAAACATCCTACGCTTTCTAAAGATGTATGCGATGGTTTTGTAAACGCTAGTCCGGACCAGCAACAATCAGTGTTTGTTTTTTTAGAAAATGAAAATTATTTGCCTAGCACTTGCTACCGTAGGTAGGTCGTAATGACGTTAGTAAAAAACTATGCCGACCTATGCTCGCTGCGTGGGCCGGCGGGGTTCACTAGCTTTAAATCCGACCACCATTTTCTAGTTTCCTCGTTCCCACGCAGAGCGTGGGAACGAGGAAACGAGGAATTATCCCTTATCCCTACTAAGGAATACACCAAGCCTCACCAGTTCCCTGCTTTTTCCCCCCTGTCAGAAATGGCGGCAAAAGTTCTGGAATAATTTCCCAGGGTTTAAAAAGTGTGGGCGCTTTGGTGACGGTAATGTTTGGGTTATCCCATGGGCCCGTCATTGTATACTGGAAGCGCGTAAGTTTGTTGACTTGTTCTTCTAGTAACTTATTACCTACCCAAGTGGCTGCGCCTGCAATGGGATTAAAAGCACCTACAATAAAAGGAAGGCTTCCGGTTAGGTCCAAAGCCACATAGGCGACTTGATGATAATCGCGCGCGGCAAAGCCTGTTCTGCCTTGTAAGGTAATATGAGTAGAAGGCCCAACGAGAACCGTGTCGCAAGTATAGGCATTGCCTTCTTTGAGCTTAAAGGTTCCATTGAACGTATCGAAAGCAAGCCCCTTTTGATAGAGATCTTTAAAGTCGAGCGTCAGTCTTCTTTTGAGTGCTTGAATACTTAAAAGCCCTAGAATTCGACTGGGGCCAAGACTTATATCCGTGAGCCGGCCGTTCTTAAGAGCCACCGTCATTTCCCCTTTAATTTTTTCAATATCAAAATCGCCTGGATTTCCTTTCCACTCCCAATTAAACCCTATGTCCGCTATACTCTCTTCTATACCTGTTTCCAGGTTCCATAATTTCAAATCCTGTGCAAGATTATTCGAATGAAGTTTGCCTTTTAATTGAGTATGTGAACGCCCTTCGTGCTGTGTCCAAAACCCATCCAATGCTGTTGATGAAATATCCTTACGGTCTAGCGTAGCCTGAAATAAAATCCCTTGTGTTGTGGGGTTAGTGGTTAAGGCAATGGCGCCTATTTCCTTCCCGTCTAAAACGAGTTGGGCGATATGTCCCTCTAGTTTAGGAATACCAGAGGGTTTTAGTTTCATTGTTGAGGGGGAGCGTTTTGTCGCACCCATGATAGGCGTAGGAACATGAAGACGTTCAAAGTTAAATTGAATGGGCTTTGGAGAAGAGTGTACGGGCAGTTCAATAAAACCTAAGAGTTCAGGACTTTTAAGAGAAAACGTCCAGGCAGAAGAAGAAGGGGTGATCCCCACATGCACAGAAGGAAAGTGGCGGCTTCCAAGTTTAACTTTTTCAAAGAGGAGATCACGGACTTCAATCGTGTGATGTACTTTGGGTGAAGTCAGAGTGAGCTTCTGCTTTTCTGGGAGGAGGGCAACCCATTCCCAGAGGTCGATAGATGGAAATCGCCCCTGTATGGAAGTTTTTAAAATATTTTTTGTGGGAGTGAGTGAAGCGTTTAAAGAAAAAGCAGGTGACTGTTCATTGATTTTAACTTTCAAATGAAGGGTACTCGCTTTGTTCTCCTTTAGGTTTCCTTCTATGCTGAGAAGTCCTTGTTCTGCTTCAGTTTTTGTAAGGGGGGAGGGCAAGTGAAGGGCAAGTCCTTTTAGATCAGAGTGAAGTGAGAGGCGAGTAGAAATCGCTTTTGTGTCCGTTAGATTGTCTTTAAATTGAAAAGTCGCCCGATATTCAGTTTTGCCGTCCATTTTTTGAAACAATTGTTTTAGAAGCGTGTTTTCTGGAAGATGGGCAGAAAATTTTTTGCTATCCAAAGTGCCAGCTAGCATAGCTTCAAGCATATTTTTTTTTATAGGAAGCATGCTAAGGGTAAGGCGGACAGGCTCTTGAAATAATTCCCCAGACAAAGACTCGCTGGCAATGGTGTCTGCTGTAAAATGCAGAATACCTTTCAGGTGATCAAGGGATGCGGGGGAGGCCTCAAGCGTCAGTTGGTTCTCGCCGAGGGTTGCTTTGCCTCTGACTTGGGTGGGCGTCGTTTCTTCTCCCAGTGGAATATCTAATCCCAAAGCCAGTTCGAAAGGCCCTTTTAAATTTATAGAATCGAGCTTCTCAGGCAGAACATACTTCCTCAAAAAGCGTATGCCATCCGAAGAATCCCCTATGATTTGGCTATCAATAGAAAGCAAGGGGTTATCCAATAAGAAATTGGGAATAACGGCACTGACTTTCTGGACAGAGGTATTGGCAATGTTTCCTTCCGTTAATAAAACCTGCATGCCTTGTCCTGTAAACGCTAACTCGCCTTTTCCATTCTGAATGTTTGGCCAGGCGGGATCGTAGTTTAGAGTTAAGTCTTTGATTTGCCCCAGTACCTCAAAGACACCGGTGTGATTAGTAAAAGGAAAGCGAGACAGGGGGCCGCGAAAGACAAGCCTACCAGAAGAAATGCTTGCTTTTGCAATAGAAGCTTCAAGCCAGGCAACAAGCGCTTTATCCATAATATGCACCGGAAGGTAGCGTGCATGATGGCTACCATTTATATTGGTAAACTGTGCAAGCAGATTCAGTTCCGTTTGGCCGCCTTTAGGGACAGTCAGTTGAAATTGTGCTGCCAGTTCTATATCGCGATTTTTGAGAGATAAAAAGGGGGTTTGGATCAACCATGTTTTATCTTGCTTATGCCAAACGGTTTTCCCATTTACCTGCGAAAAGGAGAGTGGCCCTCGAAATAAATGGGGGAAATGGACTGTGAGATCTCGATGGTGTAACTTCAACATTCCTCGGTCATGTTCATGCTTAATTTCCCCTCGAATGCCCGAAAAGCCTGGAAAGTCACGGAAAGGAGATAGCTTAAGATCTTGAAATTGGGCTTGTATCACTTCGGGGGCATGGCAGTCTGAAAAAGACAGCGTAAGCCCTCGGATAATTCCAGAAGGCTTTCCTTCTTGCATAAATTGAAGAAGTGTAGAGTTTATCCATTTTTTGGAAAAAAGCGGAACCAGATCTCTTATGGCATTAAAGTCCAGGTAATTGGCCATAAACCAGAAATGGGGTTTTTCTGCTTGGAGGGCTTTTCGAACCTCGAAAAAACTTTCTGGCCAGAGCGTTTGGTTAACTTTCAACTGCCGTTGGCTAACCTTTAAAGCCCACTCGGTCTTTTTTTTAGCATGAAAAAAAACATCCATTTCTCCTTGTGGGAGGGTTATGGTTTTGTGCTGTTCTGTCAAAAAAGAAAGATTGTGGAAAGAAACCGTACTGATAATTTGAAGGGCAGAGGCATGAAGCGTCCCCCACAGTGTAAAATTCATAAGACCTGTTTTTCCGGTGAAAGGAATTGAAAAGAGGGTGTTTAAGGCTGCGAGTGCGAAGGGGTTGCCCTGAATAAAAAAGTCCCCTTGTAGGGTACTTGGCTTTGCAAGTTCTCCTCGGAGGCGAGCCCCAAATTGGAGAACCCCATTGGAACGGGAGCTTTGAATGTGAAGAGCGCCACTTAATCGAGTGAGGCTATTTTCTTTATCACGCCCCAGTTGGGGAATAAAAAATATAATCGGGGGATCATTGGGAGCCTGATGCCAGGCTAATTTAATATTTTTAAAAACCCAGTGGGGTTGATGAGAAAGCCACTCTCCAAGGGAAGTCCACTTTTCCCATGAGATAGGGTTTGTTTCTGGTGATGAGTAAATGGTCCATTCTAGTTCTTCGACTAAGAGTTGGGTGATCTGCCAACGGAAATGTTTGAGGGTACTCAGCATGTCGATCACCAATCCTATCTTTTTTAAAGAGGCAAGAGGGGTGCCCTCGAACTCTTCTATTTGAACATTTTGGAGAATAAGGGTTAGATTGGATTTATCCCAGTCCGTTAAAATCGAATGAATATGGACAGAGGCGTGGAGTTGTCTACTCAGATATTTTTCAAGACCGGCAGGATGTTCTAGCACCCAAACAAGGCCCAAGCGCAAGAACGTGACGAGGAGGGCAATAGAGACAAGACTATAAATCAGAATTCTCAGGAATGTTTTTTTGAGTGCATGCATTTAATAAATTTTACAGTATCGTCGCCATCCTCGCAGCATAGAAAAAATGAGTGGCCAGAACACAGCCCCTGTCACGCAGGGTAACCAATAAACCCATGTTTTGGGAGGATGCCTGAGGAACCCTTCTATCCAAAAGACAACGATTTGATACATAAGGAGTGGAGCTGTCATAGCGAGGGATGCCTGCCAGATGGGAAACATACGCAGTTGCTCGGCAAATCGAATGATGAAATAAGCGACGAGAATGAAGGCAATTGCTGATTCTCCAAATAAGTTTCCCTGGAGACAGTCGTAAAAGATCCCAACTGTCCAAGCCGTAAAAAAACCTATTCGATGAGGAAAGGCGATGGTCCAGTAAATGAGAGTCAGCAAAATCCAAGGGGGTTCCAGTGTGCCGAGAAAAGAGGGGAGTGGCAGTAGGGTCACCCAGAAGGCTGCGAGGAAACTAAGTGCGATAGGGAAGAAGTGGGGCATGGGGTTAGGGGTTAGGGGTTAGTAGTAAAACGGGATGACTGCTTGCAAGTTTCGCAACCGGCTTCACTAAAATTTTAGCAAAAGGCTCTGTCTTGTCTTGCAGAATTTGCGTGACCGTACCTAAAGGATAGCCGGCTGGGAAAAGTTGTCCAAGGCCTGAAGTGACGATTAAGTCTCCAATGAGGATATCGGTTGTGGAAGAGGAGGTGTATGCAACCAGCTCGTCAAGCTTTCCAGTTCCTTCCAGAATAAATCGAATGCCATTTCGGTTGACTTTAGCAGAGAGTGCATGACTTAAATCCGTAATGAGGAGGGCTGTACTGGACTCGGGTCTTACGGTTATGATTTGCCCCATCATCCCATAGGCATCTAGGAGAGGTTGACCAACATGCACCCCATCGTTTTGTCCTTTGTTCAGTATTATTTTGTGGGTGAAGGGATCGGGATCGACTCGGATGATCTCGGAGATCATTCCCTTCTTTGATTCTTCCGAAGGCTTAGATCCCAAAAGAGCGTGTAGATAATTATTTTCGGATTGAAGACTCGCTAATTTTTGGAGTTCCGTGTGGAGTTGGAAAAGCTCTTTTTTAAGTTCCGAATTTTCGTACCGGAGTGCTTTTTGTGTGACTAAAGTTTTTTGAAGGCTGGAAAACCCTTGGAGAGGCCAATGAACAGCATATTCAAGAGGAAGGAGTGCTTCTGATAAAAGGGTATGGACTCCTTTTAAAAGGGGCGTGCGATAATCCAGCCATAACACAAGAGATGAAAGCACAACGAATATTAAGAGCCGCGCTTCTAGAAACGACTGTTTTCGAAAGAGAGGTTTTATTGGACATCTCCTTTATTTCAACCTTACTCATGCGACAAAAACAAATTGCCTCCATGCTCTTCCATCATATCAATCGCGCGGCCCCCGCCTCGCGCAACACAGGTGAGGGGATCTTCCGCTAGAACAACCGGGAGCCCGGTTTCTTCCATTAAAAGCCTATCGAGTTCCCGGAGCAGTGTACCGCCTCCTGTTAAAACCATTCCTTTCATGGCGATATCCGCAGCCAGTTCGGGTGGACATTGTTCTAGGGCGGCCTTAACCGCTCCAACGACACCTGTTAAGGGTTCTTGAAGGGCTTCTAAAATCTCGTTACTGTTTACGATGATGCTCCTCGGTACGCCTTGCGCTAAATTGC
Source organism: Gammaproteobacteria bacterium (assembly GCA_016207405.1). Taxonomy (GTDB): domain Bacteria; phylum Pseudomonadota; class Gammaproteobacteria; order JACQPQ01; family JACQPQ01; genus JACQPQ01. The sequence continues at coordinate 13,697 of JACQPQ010000058.1, forward strand.
GACCACAGACTTCCATTTCCCGAACTTCTCGGCCTGGAAATGCGCTACCAATTTGGTGCTTAATGCGTTCAGCGGTTGATTCCCCAATTAAGGTGCCATAGTTGCGGCGAACATAGTTGACGATAGCCTCATCAAACTTATCTCCGCCAATCCGAACGGAGGCTGAGTAGACAATGCCGGAGAGGGAAATAATCGCCACTTCTGTTGTCCCTCCTCCAATATCAATCACCATAGAAGCGGTTGCTTCTTCAACTGGCAAGCCTGCGCCAATTGCAGCCGCCATGGGCTCTTCAATCAGGTAAACCTCTCTTGCGCCTGCGGAAAAAGCAGACTCTCGAATGGCGCGTCGTTCCACTTGGGTAGAGCCCGATGGAATTCCAATCAAGACTCTTGGGCTCGGCTTAAAAAAGCGGTTCATATGAACTTTGCGAATAAAATGCTGGAGCATTTTTTCCGTAACTTGAAAGTCTGCAATGACGCCATCTTTAAGGGGACGCACGGCGACAATATCCCCTGGCGTTCGTCCTAACATGCGTTTGGCTTCTGAGCCAACTGCAAGAATGCTAGTGACCCCATTTCCAAATTTGTTTTGGCGGATAGCAACAACGGAAGGTTCATCGAGCACAATACCTTTGCCACGGACATGTACCAGTGTATTGGCAGTGCCAAGGTCAATCGAGAGGTCGTTTGAAAATAACCCGCGGATTTTTTTGAACATAGAGGAAGTCCTTTGTTTATGACTATTCTCGTTAATTTAGCAAGGTCATAACGATCAAGCAACTTTATCTTAAAGAATTACGCAACTTTTAAAAACTTCGTCTATATTTAAATTAGGGGGTGAGATTGGGAAAATCTGACCTGGGTTAAAAAGGAGAAGGTTTGATTCGAATCAACCAAAAGAAGGAGGGATTACATATGAAACGCATGAAAGAGCTTATTATATTGGTGGTTTTACTTATGGGTATGGGCTTCACTGCTTCTCAAGTCCAAGCCAGTTGGTGGAATGTGTTTGAGGGAGGGTTTTGGACGGGGCATGCCCCGATGTACTTTTCTGTGCCAGGCGAAGAAAGCGAGGAAGAGCAACACTAAGTAAAACAAAAGACAAGGTGTTTTTAAAAAGGCCGGGTAACTGGCCTTTTTTTTTCTAAATCCTAAATCCTATATCCTAAATCCTAAATCCTTTATAGTATCCCCATGCTTTCATTCCACATTTCCCCAGGAGGGAGCTTAAGGGGTGAGTGTCAAGTTCCTGCGGATAAATCCATTTCCCACCGTGCGGTTCTTTTAGCTGCTATCGCTTTTGGGGAGTCTACTCTTGAAAATTTCTTAGAAGCTGAAGACACCCTTCATACGTTAAAGGCTTTACAGGCTTTAGGGGTTTCTATTGAGCATGCAAGCCCTGGTGTTATTCAAGTGCAAGGAAAAGGACTTTTTGGAATTCAAAATTCCGCCCTCTGCATTCCATTATACTGCGGTAATTCAGGGACTTCATTGCGCCTACTGGCCGGCTTACTCGCCGGGCAAAATCTGTGTGTGGAACTCACGGGGGATGTGTCCTTATCCAAACGGCCTATGCAACGGGTTATTGATCCCTTAACCCAAATGGGGGCTAAAATCGAAGGGAAAGCCGGTGGTTTCCCTCCGCTCGTGATTACCCCCACTTCTCGCTTACGAGGGATTCAATACCGGATGAAGGTTGCAAGTGCGCAAGTGAAGTCTTCTATTTTGCTTGCGGGGCTCACGGCAGAAGGTGAAACCACTGTATTTGAACCCGTGGCGACTCGTGATCATACGGAGCGCCTTCTTGTCCACCATGGGTACCCCCTCCATACAGAAAAGGGGAGCGTTCGTTTAAAAGGAGGTGGTGAGTTAAAACCCACAACCCTTAAAATCCCAGGAGATTTTTCATCTGCAGCATTTTTTATTGTGGGGGCTACCATCGCTCCAAATTCTGAGCTCTTATTGCAAAATGTGGGGATTAACCCTACCCGAATCGGCGCGCTCCACCTTTTACAAAAAATGGGCGCGTCTATCCTGCTCATGAATAAAAGAATGTTAGGGCAAGAACCCGTTGCGGATATTCTAGTAAAAAGCGCGGAACTGCGAGGAATTTCGATTGAACCTGCAGAGGTTCCCGGCGCAATAGATGAACTTCCAGCCTTATTTATTGCAGCTGCCTGTGCCGGTGGAAAAACACTGGTAAGAGGCGCCAAAGAACTCCGTGTCAAAGAAAGTGACCGCATTCATACTATGGCGTGTGGTTTGTCGACATTAGGCGTATCAACTGAAGAACATGAAGATGGTTTGGTGATTGAAGGAGGACAATATGTAGGCGGCGTGATAGAAAGTGCTGGCGACCACCGCGTGGCGATGGCTTTTGCCATAGCAGGGTTAAGAGCAAAGCAGTCCATTCAAATCCGTTTTTGTGAAAATGTCAGAACTTCATTTCCAAATTTTGTAGAATGTGCGAAAACTGCTGGACTTAACATTACCCAGGTGGACGCATGACAAACGTTCCTGTCATCGCGATAGATGGTCCTAGTGGAGTTGGAAAAGGAACCGTCAGCGCTAAAATCGCGAGAGCTTTAAACTGGCACTTTTTGGATAGTGGAGTTTTATACCGCGCCTTTGTATGGCTGAAAGGACAGAATGCATCTGCCCTCCAATCGTTGCAAGAAGTGGAGAGTATTGCAAACGAACTTTCCATTGAATTTGTTTGGGATTTTAAGACAGAATCCTATCAAGTAAACAGAAAATCCAAAGAAATTTCCTCACTTTTGCGAAGTGAGGCTGTCAGCCAGGGTGCTTCTCAACTCGCAAGCAATCCGTGGGTGCGACAAGCACTGATCTCAAATCAAAGAGCTTTTCGAAAACCCCCGGGGCTTGTTGCAGATGGGAGAGATATGGGGACGGTAATTTTCCCAGACGCATTCTGCAAGTTTTATTTAACCGCCACCCCTGCCGTGCGAGCCATGCGCCGGCACAAACAGTTGAAAGAAATGGGGCTTAATGTTAACCTCACCGAGCTTGAAAAAAGCATAGAAGAGCGTGACTTCCGAGACATGCATCGCTCGGTTGCACCGCTTAAGAGAGCAGAAAACGCCATCCTCGTCGATACGACTCATCAAAGTGTACAGGAAGTTTATGAGGGGATGATGCATTCTATAACAGGAAAAAACTTATGACTGAAAATTTTGCTGAACTTTTAAAATCCACACTGACACAGACGTCCATTCAAGTTGGGAGCGTTTTGATAGGAAAGGTCGTTCGTATTGAACAAGATTTCGTGGTGGTGGACGTGGGGTTAAAGTCTGAAAGCATTATTCCAATTGAGCAATTTTATAATGCGCAAAAAGAGCTAGATATCAAACTGGGAGACGACGTTGAAGTGACGCTTGAGGCGCTTGAAGATGGATGGGGCGCCACTCGTGTTTCTCGAGAAAAAGCCAAACGAGATCAAGTCTGGCGGGAAATAGAGGCGGTTTACACTAAAAATCAAATTATCAAAGGGGTTATTGCAGGCAAAGTAAAGGGCGGTTTTACGGTGGATGTCAAATCTATCAAGGCGTTTTTACCAGGTTCTTTGGTGGATGTGACCCAAGTGCGAGAAGGGGAGCTCGTGGATGGAAGCGTTTTAGATCTTAAGGTTGTCAAAGTTGACCGGGAGAAAAACAATGTTGTGGTTTCCCGTCGGGCTGTTGTCGAAGAAAACTCCATCGTTGAACGGGAAGCTTTGCTGTCAAAACTAGAGGACGGCATGGAGTTAACGGGTGTCGTCAAAAACTTAACGGATTATGGTGCTTTTGTGGATTTGGGTGGGCTCGATGGCCTCTTACACATCACAGACATCTCTTGGAAACGCATTAAGCATCCTTCTGAAGCACTAAAGGTGGGCGCGGAAATTAAAGTCAAGGTGATTAAATTCGATAAAGAAAAAAAGAGGGTGTCTTTAGGGATGAAGCAATTGAGCGACGATCCTTGGTGTGATATTGAACGTCGTTACCCTGTCAGTAGCCGCATATTTGGGACTGTGACGAGTACGATGGACTATGGGTGTTTTGTGGAGATTGAAAAAGGCGTAGAGGGGCTGGTACACGTCTCTGAGCTTTCTTGGACCAACAAAAACATTCACCCCAATAAAGTGGTCAAGCCAGGGGATGAAATAGAAGTCATGGTTTTGGAAGTCGATGAAAAGGGAAGGCGTATTTCGTTAGGGTTTAAGCAATGTACTCCGAATCCTTGGGTTGCGTTTTCAGAAAATCATAAGGTAGGAGAAAAAGTGGTGGGTAAAATTAAGACCCTTACTGATTTCGGAATTTTTGTTGGGTTAGAAGGGGATATGGATGGTCTTATCCACTTATCGGATATTTCTTGGCAGGAGGCTGGCGAGGCGGCCATTAAAAATTATAAAAAAGGGCAGGAAGTTGAAACTCAGATTTTAGCGATTGACCCAGACAGGGAACGGGTTTCTTTAGGGATAAAACAACTCATTCCCGATCCATTCACGCACTATACGGAAGAGCATCCTAAAAACAGCATTGTCTCAGGTTCTATTTCAGGGGTTGAGGCGAATAAATATATGGTTGCTCTTGCAGAAGAAGTCCAGGCCATTTTATGGGCTTCTGAAATCCCGGAAGAGGGAGAAGATAAAAAAATCATTTTAAAAGTTGGCGATACTGTGGAAGCCAAAGTCACACAAATTGACCGGAAAAAGCGGTTGATTTATATTTCCATTAAAGCGAAAGACGTAGAAGAACAAAAACAAGCACTTAAGAAACATCAGGAAGATAACAAAGAAAAAGCTTCAGCGTCCCCCAAAAAAACACTGGGTGACCTTCTAAAAGCTCAAATGGACCAAGCTAAGAAGGATAGGATGTAGGGTGGACAAAGCGAGCGTGAGCTTAGCGACCCACCAATTTAGGATGTAGGGTGAACAAAGCGCAAGCGTGGCCGGCATGAGATTTAGGAACAATAGCATGACACGTTCAGACTTGATTCACTGGATTTCTAGCGAGCAGAAAGACTTTTTGCAGTCGGATATCGATATGGCCATCCGTGTTGTTTTGGATTACTTGTCGGAATCTTTAGCATTAGGGCAACGCATTGAAGTAAGAGGCTTTGGAAGTTTTTCTTTAAAATACCGAACGAGCCGCCGTGCGAGGAATCCTAAAACAGGAGAAAGCATAACTCTCACCAGTAAATATATCCCTTACTTTAAAGCGAGCAAAGCTTTATTCCGACGAATGAATCCTCCGCACACCTAATCCTCTCCAACCAACCCAATGGAATGGTTCCACTTAGAAGATAATTTTTTGCTACTGTTCTTTTTTATGGCGACAGGGATAGGATGGTTATTAGGTCGATTTCAAGATAAACAAAGTCAGCCATCGTCTTCTCCTGTGAATGGACGTCGTTCTCCATCCATTTTTCCCGCCATAGTTGAGAAAACAACCGATGTATTTATTAAGATGTTAGAAGCAAGTCCTGAAAGTATTGAATCGCATATTGCATTGGGTAACTTATTTAAAAGTAAGGGGGACTTAGGAAAAGCGATAGAGATCCACCAAAATGCGATAGGGCGAGAGGGGGGAACGCTTGCTCAGCGGTCCACAGCCCGTTTAGCGTTGGCACAGGACTTTTTAAGTGCAGGATTGTTTGATAGAGCTGAAACCTTATTTTTAGATTTGCATAAAAGTGGAGAATATCAGGAGTTATGCCTTGAATTTTTGGCGGGGTTATATGAGCGAGAACATGACTGGGTACGTGCTATCGAAACGGTACAGCATTTAAATTTGCATAATGGTCAACCTGGAGCTTCTGTTGTGGCTCATTATTTCTGTGAGTTGGCGCAAAAAGCGCTCTCAATGAATCAAGTCGAGCTTGCGCGACAACATCTGGAGAACGCTCACAAACAGGATAAAAAATGTGCAAGAAGCACTCTCCTCCTAGCTGAAATAGAGATAAAACACGGAAATCATGAGGCAGCTCTAAGCGCTTACCTGCAGACAAGCGAGCAAGAAAGCGCTTTAATACCTGATATTCTTCAACCCTTAAAAATCTGTTACCAGAAAATAAATGATCTCGAAGGGTGGGGAAAGTTTTTAAAAAAATGTTTAAAGGAAAGCAAAAAAATACCCATCATTTTAGCATTTACAGAAACGATACGAGAAAAAGAGGGCAGCAAGGAAGCCATTAAGTTTATGTTAAGTGAACTGAGGATGCATCCTTCTCTCATTGGGCTTTATCATTTGATTGGATATTATGTGGAATCAAAACCTGTGAAGGCCAAAGAAGATGCGCTTATTTTGCAAGATTTTATTGGCAAACTGGCAGAAGCCAAATCGCACTATCAGTGTCACTTTTGTGGATTTACAGGCAAAATTTTGTACTGGCAGTGTCCAAACTGCAAGCGGTGGGGCACAACGTTTTCTTATTGGGAAGAACAAGGGGAGATATGAATTCATTGCATCGAATAGTCTCAGGCATGCGTCCGACAGGATATCTCCATTTAGGGCATTATCATGGCGTCCTTAAAAATTGGGTAAAGCTTCAAGAGACGCATCGATGCTTCTTTTTTGTTGCGGACTTGCATGCGCTGACAACGCATTATCAGGAATCGCATACAATAGCAAACTATATGGAAAGCATGCTGGTCGACTGGCTATCGGTAGGGATTGATCCAAAAAAATCTGTTGTGTTCATTCAATCGGCTGTGCCTGAGCATGCGGAGCTACATGCCTTGCTTTCCATGATCACGCCTTTGTCTTGGCTAGAAAGAGTCCCAACCTACAAAGATTATATCCGTGATTTAAAAGGGAAGGAGGGCGCGACCTATGGGTTTTTAGGGTATCCGCTTCTTCAGAGTGCAGACGTTCTAATTTATAAAGCAGCGGGCGTTCCTGTGGGTGAAGACCAACTTCCTCATCTGGAGGTCGCGCGTGAACTCGCGCGACGGTTTAATTTTTTATTTGGTTTGAATCCGGAGTTTTTAAAACACGTTCAAGGGCTTATTTCTCATATGGAACCGGTAACGGCCAAGCGGTATGAGCGGTATCGAAAAGCCTATCTTGAAAAAGGAGATGGACAAGCACGACAAGATGGGAAAGATTTAGTTATGGGGCTTTCCTCTCTCACAGAAGGTGATAAAGAATGTTTACTGGGATATTGTGAGGGTACTGGGAAAACAATTTTGCCGGAACCGGAGCCCATTTTAAATCCTGCGGGAAATCTGCTCGGAATAGACGGCAGAAAAATGTCAAAATCCTACCATAACACGATAGGGTTGCGAGAAGAGCCGAGGGTCGTCACTCAAAAAATTCGGACGATGCCGACTGATCCCGCGCGAGCTCGGAGGGAGAATCCGGGCAATCCAGAAAAATGTCCTGTTTGGCCTTTACACCGTGTGTTTTCGAGCGACGAGACTCAAAAATGGGTGATGAAGGGGTGTACGACGGCAGGGATCGGCTGTTTGGAATGCAAACAACCGGTTATCGATCATATGTTAAAAGAAATTGAACCCATTCGAGAGCGAGCCAAAGAATGGGAAGCAAAGCCCAATCTTGTGCACCGTATTGTAGAAGAGGGTAACGAGGTAGCGCGAGCCGAGGCCCAAAAAACTTTAAAAGAAGTCAAGCAAGCGATGGGGCTTTTCTCGCATTTTTAGTCGAGTATATGTATGGCTTGCATCAACACATGACTTTTGTTTAAGCTCTCTTTCCATTCCTCCCTAGGAATGGAATCTGCAACAATCCCAGCTCCTGCTTGAAGGTAAATCGTGTCCTGTTTAATGATCGCCGTTCGGATGGCAATCGCCATATCCATGTCATCCTGCCAGGAGAGATAACCAATCGCGCCAGCATAAGCACCTCTTTTGCTGGGCTCCAGTTCATCAATGACTTGCATTGCTCGGATTTTAGGAGCCCCGGTTACGGTTCCGGCTGGAAAGGTCGCTTTAAAAGCATCGAGTGCAGTTAATCCCTCTTTTAATTTTCCGTGCACCTCCGATACCAAGTGCATGACATGGGAGTAACGTTCTAAATCCATGCATCGGCTGACGTGCACAGAGCCCACTGCCGCAACACGACCGATATCGTTTCTTCCCAGATCGATTAACATGAGGTGTTCTGAACGTTCTTTGGGATCGCTTTTGAGTTCTTCTTCTAATCTGTGATCTTCATCGTCCGTTTTCCCTCTTCGCCGGGTTCCGGCAATGGGGCGCACGGTCAACTCTTTGCCTTCTTTCCGAACTAAAATTTCTGGGGAAGCGCCAACGATATGAAAGTCCTTTAAGTTTAAATAAAAATGATAGGGAGATGGATTGAGGTGCCTTAAGGCGCGGTAATACGAAATGGGGGAGTCCAAAAAAGGCGCTTGAGATCTCTGTGAGAGTACGACTTGCATCGTTTCCCCGTCCAAGATGTATTGTTTGATTCGAGTCACTGCCTTTTCAAAGGCCGCTTCGTTAAATTCGGGACGAAATTTTTCTGTAAGTGCCATCAAAGAAAGGGTTTCTTTTTGGCGAAAAGGATAATGTAAAAAAGGTTCCTTGAGCGGTTGGTGAAGCCCTTGTTTGAGCGCTTTTAGTTTTTCCTGTGCAGCCTGTTTGGATTGTGAGTCCCCATCCACCGCCATAACTACGAACCAAATTTTACCGGTTAGTTTATCCAGAATGATGACTTCTTTAGAAACAATCCATACGGCATCTGGAATTTTGAGTGGATCATCAGAAGGCTCTGTGGGAAGAAGAAGTGGCTCAAAAGAGCGAACGAGATCATATCCAAAATACCCTACCCATCCTCCGTAAAAAGGGGAAAAAGGTGCTTGAGGGGGGACGTGAAAACGCTTCTGAAAACTTTTTAACCAAGCAAGCGGCTCTGCATGGGAGGTGTGTTCAATGCACACGCCTTGGTCAAATATGCGGATTTCTTTCCCATGGACAGTAATAATGAGGGAGGAGGGCAATCCTATAAAAGAATAACGTCCCCAGCGTTCATCGCCTTGAACCGATTCTAAGAGGTAAGAATAAGGCCCTTGTGCCAGTTTAAGATAAAGACTTAAAGGGGTTTCTAAATCAGCCAGGCATTCTTCAATGTAGGGAGTTAAGGCATAAGGATTCATTAGGGTTTAGGGTTTAGGGTTTAGGGTTTAGGGTTTAGGGTTTGGGATTTTTGAGTCTCGGACGAAAAAATGATACAGGCTCCAAAATCCAAGAAGCAAAAGCACACCCGGCATTATCCACAGGAGAAGCGTACGCGCGTTCACGGGAGGCTGATAGAGCACGAAAGTTCCATAGCGCTCCACCATAAACTGAAGAATTTCTTTTTCGGTTTTTCCTTCTTGAAGATGTTTGTGGATCAGCGTACGAAGATCTTCTGCAAGTGGCGCTTGGGATTCCGCAAGACTTTGATTTTGACACACTACACAACGCAAACTTCGAGTAAGCGCCTGGAAGCTTTTTTGTTCTTTTTCCGTTTCGAGTGTCTTCAAGGCAGCTTCCGCGTTTAGAGTCTTAGGTATGAAAGCCATGACAAGGGCAATTCCAAATAGAAGGGATAAGAAGGCATGGCGGTAGGTCATGAGAAGAGTGGTTAGTGATTGGTGAGAGGTTCCCATAAGATCTCTGGTTTACCCAAGTGACGAGCGAGTGTCCTAGAAATAACAAACAGAAAATCAGATAATCTATTGATATATTTAAGTATTTCTGGATTTATTTTTTCTATTTTACTTAAGGTCACGCAGCGTCGTTCTGCACGCCGGCAAATGGTTCTTGCTAGGTGACAAGCCGCGCTTGAAAAAGGGCCTTTCGGAAGTATAAATTCTTTTAAAGGCGGCAAATTTTGGTTGAGCGAATCCATGTTTTTTTCAAGGTGTGTGACACAGTCGGCGGTTATAACCGTTAAACCAGGGGTGGCGAGTTCTCCTCCAATATCAAAGAGACGATGCTGAACTTCCGTAAGCCAAGTCACTATTTGAGGAGGCAAGTTAGGCTCCGATAAGATGAGACCCATCGCACTATTTAACTCATCGATAGTCCCATAACATTCTACACGCGGGTGATCTTTTTCAATTTTGGATTTATCGCCTAAGCGTGTCATGCCAAAGTCGCCAGCGCGAGTATAAATTTTAGTGAGTCGATAACGCATTTAATCCTAAATCCTAACTACATGTCCAATCACCATCGCCGTTTCGCCCAACTGATCCAGTGTCTTTCGTGTGACATCCGCGTGTTCGGGTGCAACACAGACACACATCCCAATACCACAATTAAAGGTTCTCATAAGTTCTTGTTGGTCACATTCAGCTTCTTTGGCCAGCCAGTCAAAAATAGGGGGCATTTTCCATAGCTCGGTTTCAAGATGAGGTTTCATCCCTTGTGGTAGGACGCGAGGAATGTTTTCTAATAGCCCGCCTCCTGTAATATGAGCAATTGCCTTAACGGGAACACGTTGGATCAGTTCACAAATAGATTTGACATAAATTCGAGTGGGTTCGAGCAAAACTTCCCCTAAAGTTTTTCCATGGAAGGGGGAGGATAATGGAATCTGCTTGATATCAAGTATATGGCGGATGAGCGAATATCCATTGGAGTGGGGACCCGACGACCCGATGCCTATCAATACATCCCCTGGCGTAACGGTTTTGCCATCAATAATAGCGGATTTTTCGACAACACCTACACAAAACCCGGCTAAGTCATAGTCTTGGCCGCTATAGTGGCCAGGCATTTCTGCGGTTTCTCCTCCTACGAGGGCAACGCCTGCCATTTGGCACCCCTTGGCAATACTTTTAATAACATTCGATGCGATCTTGAGATCTAAGTGTCCGGTTGCATAGTAATCGAGAAAAAAAAGAGGCTTAGCGCCACATACGATCACATCATTGGCGCACATCGCCACTAAATCGATGCCAATTCCTTCATGTTGTGAAAGTGCGAGGGCTAATTTGAGTTTTGTTCCGACTCCATCTGTCCCAGAAACCAAAACGGGCTCTTTATAAAGACCTTGAGAGAGTTCAAATAAAGCAGCAAATCCTCCAATGCCTGAAAGAACACCCTTTGTGTAAGTGCTTTCAGCAGTTTTTTTAATTGCATTGACGAGCGCATCGCCTCTATCAATACTGACTCCAGCATCTTGATATTTGATCATGAAAGATTATCCTTGATTATTCTCCTCAATTTTATTATCATTTTTCAGGGTTCAGAACAAGGTTTATTGCGGGGTGGAGCAGTCTGGTAGCTCGTCGGGCTCATAACCCGAAGGTCGTGGGTTCAAATCCTACCCCCGCTACCAATTAGGGTCCGTCAAGGAATAACTCTCATTTTGGCGCCCAAATCTGGGCCCAAGATGGGATGCCAAAATGAGAGTTATTCCTTGACGGACCCTTGACTAAAGAATGGGCTACGAGCCCATTTTTTATTTGTAGAAACGTCGAAATGAACGTTCACATTAAAAGTATAATAGAATCCATTATTACTCGTTTAGGGTATGAATTTGTTGGGACAGAATGGTTTGGTTTGGGAAAACAAAGAATTTTGCGTGTTTATATTGACGTGTTAAAAGGCGTAACCATAGACGATTGTGAGCAAGTGAGCCATCAGTTAGAGGCTGAACTTGCCGTGGAATGGGGGGGATCTTTTGGTACTCTAGAAGTCTCGTCCCCGGGTATCAATCGCCCATTGTTTACCAAAGAACACTACCAGCGTTTTATAGGAGAACAAGCAAAGATAGAGCTTTATCAAATGTTATTGGGGAGGCGTAATTTTATAGGAACCCTTCAAAATGTTTCAGAAGAAAAAGTTAAGGTTTTAACAGAAGAGGGGCTTTTTGAGTTGCCTTTTTCTGGAATCAAAAAAGCACATTTGGTGAGGGATGAGGGGTTAGGATTTAGGATTAAGGGGTGATGGTATGAATAAATCTATTTTACTGGTTGTTGAAGCCGTTTCTCATGAAAAGCGAGTAGAGAAAGAAGTTATTTTTAAGGCTTTAGAGGCAGCGCTTGAAGCGGCCACTCGGAAAAAATTTGGTTTGAGCGAGGAAGCTGACGTTCGAGTGAACATTGACCAAGCGACGGGTGATTATGTCACGTATCGACGGTGGCACGTTTTAGAAGGTCCTGGGCAGGTGGCAGCCCGTGAGATAGATCTTCTGGCGGCGCAACAAAAAAAAGGAGATGCGAAAGGAGGAGATGTTCTCGAAGAACAAATTGCTTCCGTTACTTTTGGCCGTATTGAGTCACACATGGCCAAACAGGTGATTGTGCAAAAAGTCAAAGAAGCGGAACGTTCTCAAATTGTCAGTGAATACAAAGACCGAGTGGGGGATATTCTTTCTGGTGTTGTGCGCAAAGTTGGGCGAGACAACATCGTTGTGGAAGTGGCGCCTAACGTAGAGGCGTTATTAAAACGAGAAAATATCATTGCTCGAGAATCAGCTCGGATAGGAGACCGTCTAAGAGCTTTGTTAATCAAGGTGACTCCAGAGAAAGTTGGAATTCAACTCTTTTTAAGCCGGACGCATCCTGAATTTCTCATCAAATTATTCAAGATTGAAGTTCCTGAAATTGAAGAAGGCCTTATCGAGATTAAAGGTGCAGCGAGAGATCCAGGCATAAGAGCCAAGATTGCCGTTAAGGCGAATGATGCCAGGCTCGATCCTGTGGGTGCTTGCGTGGGTATGCGAGGTTCTCGGGTTCAGGCGGTTTCGAATGAACTGGATGGGGAGCGGATCGATATTGTTCTCTGGAATGAAAACCCTGCGCAATTTGTTATCAATGCGATGTCCCCTGCTGAAGTCAAGTCCATTGTAGTCGATGAAGAAACCCACACCATGGAGGTTGCAGTTTCCGAAGAGGCACTTTCGCAAGCCATTGGCAAAAATGGTCAGAATGTTCGTTTAGCTTCTGAGGTGACAGGATGGAAATTGAATGTGATGTCTGAGAATGCTGCGTCAACCAAACAAGAAGAAGAAGCACAAAAACTTCGTACTATATTTATGAATGGGCTCAATATTGATGAAACGGTAGCCGATATTTTTGTTCGAGAAGGGTTTACTTCTTTGGAGGAAGTCGCTTACGTTCCTATTGAAGAACTGCAATCGATTGAAGAGTTTGATCCGGCGCTTATTGAAGAATTGCGGGGCCGAGCAAAAGACAGTCTTCTTGCAAGTGCGATGACTTCTAAAGTCGATTCTGCCAAAGTCCCAGCAGCAGACTTATTAGCAGTGGAAGGAATGGAAGAGGGGCTCGCTCAAAAACTTGCTCAAAAAGGTATTGTGACAAGGGAAGATTTAGCCGAGCAGTCGGTGGATGATTTACGTGGCATGGAGGAGATGAGTGAAGAGTTAGCGGCTAAGTTGATTATGGCGGCAAGAGCAATTTGGTTTACGGATTCGAAAGATAAGTAGGTTTATTCCTATGTCTCAAATGACAGCTCAAGAACTCGCAAAGCAAATAGGTACTGGAATTGAACAATTGCTTGAGCAATTTAAGCAAGCGGGTTTAGAGATCACAACGCCTGAAGGAAGTGTCAGTGAAGAAGATAAAGAACGTCTCTTAAGCTATCTTCGCCATTCAAGTGGTCATGTGGAAAGCTCTCTTTCTGCTAACAAACTGACGCTCAAAAAGAAAACCTTAAGTCAGTTAAAAATAGCGAACAAACATAGTGTGGGTCGTATTGTAGAAGTGGAGGTTAGAAAAAAACGTTCCTTTGTAAAGCCTACTTCGGAAGAAAGTGAGAGCAAAGCAAAAGCTACCCAAGACACTTCACCCGAAACCCCTTCCGGATCGGGTGCATCTTCTTTAAGGGAAGGGATTTTCGACCGACAAAAACTCTCTTCGATTGAAGAAGAAATTCGCAAGCAAGATGGAACAACGGAAAAGGGAGAAGAAACTCCCCAAGAAGATAGAGCCGAACCTATTGCTCCCGGTGCTCTAGAAAAAGCGCCAGAGTCGCGCGTTGTGGGTGAAGAAGAAAAAGCGTCAAAAACAAAAGCAAAAAAGAAACCTAAAGCAAGAGTCAGGCGAAAAGAAGTGGGTAGCGATGTGCCTCTTGATCCACAGGTTTATTTACTGGGTGAGCCAGAAGAGGAAGGGGTTCAAGAAGTGGAAGAAGGGGGAGAGGCTAAAAAAATCGGGCACCGAGAACTTCGCTTAAAACCGAGAAGAAGCGATAAACGCGTTAAAAAAACGTCGGGAGAAAGTGCTCCGGATCTCATCACAACGTTTACGAAACATAAATTTGAAAAACCCACTGTCCTTGCGGTTAAAGAAGTCGCCATACAAGAGGGGATTACAGCAGGGGAACTGGCTCAGAAGATGTCTTTAAAGGCAGGGGAAGTGATTGCCGCCTTGATGAACTCAGGTATGAGGGTCACCATCAATCAGCCGCTTGACCAAGCCACAGCCAGCATTATTGTAGAAGAATTAGGCCACACACCTGTACTGACAGCGGTTCTTGACGAAAAGGCACTGTTTGCTTCTTTAAAAAAGGAGGGGGGGCAAGTTTTACCCAGACCGCCTGTTGTGACTGTTATGGGGCATGTCGACCATGGTAAGACGTCATTATTGGATAGGATCCGCGAAACACAAGTTGCATCAGGCGAATCAGGAGGCATCACACAGCATATAGGAGCCTATCGTGTGCATACGCCTTCTTTGGACATTACATTTTTAGATACGCCTGGCCATGCAGCTTTTACAGCCATGAGAGCAAGGGGAAGCCAGTGTACAGATATTGTCGTTTTAGTGGTTGCGGCGGACGATGGTGTGATGCCTCAAACGGTCGAAGCCATTCTCCATGCTAAAGCGGCAAACGTTCCGGTTATTGTTGCGATTAACAAGATAGATAAACCGGATATCGACCTTGAGAGAATCAAAACACAGTTAGCGGAAAATGGCCTTGTTCCTGAAGAGTGGGGAGGGGATGCGCTGTTTGTTCATGTGTCTGCGAAGACAGGGCAAGGGATCCAAGATCTTTTAAATGCGATTCTCTTACAGTCTGAGTTATTAGCGCTCAAGGCACCTATTGAAGGGTTGGCACAAGGGGTTGTGATTGAGGCGAGTTTAGATAGAGGAAGAGGTCCTATTGCAACTGTGTTGGTTCGTTCAGGGACTTTAAGGAAAGGGGACATTCTTCTTGTCGGGAGTCAGATTGGGCGAGTGAGACTATTATTAGATGAAAATGGACAACCCTGTGATGTGGCTACGCCAAGCATTCCTGTTCGGGTAGTAGGGTGTCCTTCTGTCCCTCGTGCGGGTGATCAAGTGGTTGCCGTAGAAGATGAGCGCAAAGCAAAGGAAATTTCGGAATATCAGCGACGCAAACATCGAGAAAACTTGCATCTTGTTCGTTCGCTTGAAAAAACAGATGCTTTTGTCCATTTAGAGAAAAGTGGTTTAAAGAGGATTTCTATTGTGTTGAAGGCAGATGTGCAAGGATCTGTGGAGGCGCTATCTGAAGCCTTAGAAAAACTCTCTAATGAGGAAGTGAATGTTTCTGTTATTTACAAAAGTGTAGGGGGCATAACGGACTCAGATGTTCATTTAGCAAAGGCGTCATCGGCTGGGATCATAGGGTTTAATGTACGGGCCGAACAGACGGCAAAACGACTGGCGGGTGAAGAAGGGGTTTCTCTCTCTTACTACAGCATTATCTACGATGCGCTAGACGATATTAAAAAAGCCGTTCATCAAATGGTGGCGCCTGTTTTTAAAGAAGTCATCTTAGGAGTTCTCCTTGTGAAAGAGATTTTTCGCGCATCTAAATTGGGTACCGTTGCCGGGTGTTTAGTGCAAGAAGGCACTGTGCGGCGTGACAAATTGATTCGGGTACTTCGTAATCAGGTTGTCATTCACGAGGGTACTTTAAGTTCTTTACGGAGGCACAAAGAGGATGTATCGAATGTTGCAGCGGGAACAGAATGTGGAATAGGAATTAAAAATTATTCAGATATTCAAGCAGGCGACCGGATTGAAGTGTATGAAAAAGTTGAAGGTTGAGCGAACTATTCGCATTGGAGAGCTGATTCGGCGGGAGCTGGCTTCCATTCTCCAGAAGGATTTTAGAGATCCACGTTTAGGGATGGTTACTTTTACAAATGTTAAAGTGTCGAAAGATCTTTCTGAAGCTAAAATTTATTTTTTAGTAGGAGGCGATAGGAAAGATCACACAGAGAATACTGCTGTATTGAACCATGCGGCTGGTTTCTTAAGGGGAGCGCTTGCCAAACGGTTATTTCGGCTTCGCCTGATACCTAAGCTCCGGTTTTTTTATGATGTGGATGAAGAAAGAAGGCGGGAACTCGCTCATCTTATCGATACCTTAACGCAAGAAGCGCAGTTATAAGGTTTATTATGGATGGTCTTTTACTGTTTGATAAACCAGAGGCCTGTACTTCTAACCAAGCATTGCAATACCTGAAGAAGCTTTTTGGCGCACAAAAAGCAGGGCATACGGGGACGCTCGATCCTTTGGCAACGGGTATTTTGCCGATTTGTTTTGGGAAAACAACCAAAGTGGCCCATCGTTTATTGGGGAGTGATAAAACTTATCAGGTGACGGTTGCATTAGGTATTCGAACGGCGACGGGAGACCGAGAGGGAGCAGTCATTCAAAAGCAGAATGTTCCTGTCTTGAACGATGAGCGCATAGAATCTGTTCTCGAGCAATTTAGAGGCGACATTGAACAAATTCCCCCCATGTTCTCAGCGCTTAAAGTTAAGGGGCAAAGGCTGTATCAATTGGCAAGAAAAGGTATTGTTATTCCGCGTTTGCCTCGCATGGTTCGCATTTATGAACTTCAGTGTATCTCAAAAGAACAGCAAGACAACACCTTGGATTTAATTGTGCGTTGTGGCAAAGGGACTTATATCAGGGCGCTCGTGGATGATATCGGTGAAGCGTTAGGGTGTGGCGCGCATGTCAAAGCGCTTAGGCGAACACGGGTAGGGGACTTTAAAGTGGAGCACAGTTATACCATCGCTACTTTAGAGCAAGTGAAGGCACGCGAAGGGTTTCTTGGTTTAAGAAAGGTGTTACACTTACCCGAAGAAATTATGGTTACGATTTGACGGAGGAGCTTAAAGCATGACGTTAAAAAAAGAAAAAAAAGACAAAGTCGTTCAAGAATATCGTAAGGGGGAAAGGGACACGGGTTCATCGGAAGTTCAGGTGGCCCTTTTAAGTGCTCGTATTAAAGAACTTACGGAACATTTTAGCGTTCACAAAAAGGATGTGCACTCCAGGCAGGGTTTACTTCGTTTAGTGAACCGTCGTCGTAAGCTGTTAGATTATCTTAAGTCAAAGAATACCGAGCGCTACAAAACGCTCGTATCTAGACTTGAACTTCGTGGATAAAAATTCTTTGGAGAAAATACACTCGTGAGACCTGTTAAAAAAATATTTCAGTATGGTAAACATGTGGTAACCCTTGAAACGGGGGTGATTGCCCGTCAAGCGACGGCCGCTGTTTTGGCTAAAATGGATGATACGACTGTTTTGGTAACGGTGGTGGCGAATAAAACGCCCAGCGCTCAAAATGATTTTTTCCCTCTTTCTGTTCACTATCAGGAAAAAACTTACTCTGCGGGGAAAATTCCAGGGGGCTTTTTTAAACGAGAAGGGCGTCCTTCTGAAAAAGAAACCCTTACTTCTCGCCTGATTGACCGCCCGATAAGACCTTTATTTTCCGAGGGGTTTAATCATGAAGTGCAGATTATCGCAACGGTTATGTCCATTGATGGGTCGGTCGATCCGGATGTTGTCGCTTTGCTAGGGACTTCTGCGGCCTTGTCAATTTCTGGATTACCCTTTAAAGGGCCTATTGGGGTTGCTCGCATCGGCTATAAAGACGGGGATTTTTTATTAAATCCAACTTCACCAGAACTCAAAAATTCACAATTAGACCTTGTTATTGCGGGAACTAAAACGGCAGTGTTGATGGTGGAATCTGAAGCCAAAGAGTTATCGGAGGCTGTTTTATGTGATGCGGTGCAATATGGGCATGAGGCGTTAAAGACGGTTGTGCAGGGAATAGAAGAATTTGTCCATGCCGTTAATCCCTCTTCTTCTTTTCGGTTACAACCTTCTCGCGATCTCACGCTGGTTACAGGAATGCTAAAGCCTTTGGTAGAAGCGAGCTTAAAAGAGGCTTATCAAATTTCTGAAAAAACCAAACGGCAAGAACGCGTGGAAGAAATCCGACACCAAGTTATTCAAACGCTTCTGCCAGAAGTAACCAAAACTGGGGGAGGAGAGGCAGATATTCTTCAAGTTTTTGCAAAACTGGAAAAAGAGGTGGTGCGCACCCATCTTCTGGTACACAAAAAACGAATCGATGGACGTAGTTCAACGGACATTCGTCCTATTTCTATTTGTGTCGGTATTCTGCCAAGGACACATGGTTCTGCTCTTTTTACAAGAGGGGAAACCCAAGCATTAGTGACGACCACGCTGGGTACGGAAAAAGACTCTCAAGTGATCGATGCCTTAGAAGGCGAACGGAAGGAAGCGTTTTTATTGCATTATAATTTTCCACCTTATTGTGTAGGCGAAATTGCCCAGGTGGGGAGTCCAAAAAGACGTGAGATTGGGCATGGAAGGCTTGCGCGTCGCGCCATAATTGGGGTGATGCCGCCCATGGATGATTTCCCTTATGCGGTTCGAATTGTTTCTGAGGTTACAGAATCAAACGGCTCTAGTTCTATGGCGACAGTCTGTGGCAGCAGCTTATCGCTTATGGATGCGGGGGTACCCATTAAAGAAGCTGTAGCGGGTATTGCCATGGGTTTAATGAAAGAAGGGGATGAATTTATTATCCTATCAGACATTTTGGGGGACGAAGACCATTTTGGGGATATGGATTTTAAAGTCGCAGGGACTCGCCACGGCATTACTGCACTCCAAATGGATATTAAAATAGATGGGGTTACCCGACCCATTTTGCAGGTTGCTTTGGAGCAAGCGCGGAAAGGTCGGATGCATGTGCTAGGGGAAATGGAACAAGTGATAAAAGCCCCTAGACAAGAAGTTTCAAAACATGCGCCTCGCATTATCAGTTTTAATATCAATCCTGAGAAAATTCGAGCAGTCATAGGCAAGGGGGGGACGATGATTCGCTCTATTATAGAAGAAACGGGAGTTACGATTGATATTTCTGATGACGGACTAGTTAAAATTGGTGCGGTTGATGTAGCGGCAGGAGAGGAAGCACGACGCAAAATTGAAGATCTAACGACAGAGCCTGAGATAGGGCGTGTTTACGAAGGAAAGGTTATAAAATTGCTAGACTTTGGCGCCATCGTAAGTATTTCAGGCAATAAGGAAGGCTTAGTCCATATTTCTGAAATCAGCCCCGAAAGAATAGATAAGGTTGAGGACAAGTTAGCGGACGGTCAATTCGTAAATGTCAAATTGATTGAGATCGACCGAATGGGTCGGCTTCGGTTTAGCATCAAGCGTGTGTGAGCCCTCTATTGCACCCTAGCTTGCAATATGGTAAACATTCGGTTAAGCCATCGTTGCAAAGTATATATCACTTCACTTTGCAGATTTATGCAATCCACCTGGCTTAAGCTCACATCGAAATTCAACCCCTTTCCTTACGATTTTGGCATCTTTGACACCCGAGTAGTAACAGGTTACACTTCAATGTCTTGCTAAAGCATTTGGTGGTACACCAGAACACTGGTTAGAAATGCAAATACAATATGACTTGTGGCAAGCAAAGCAAAAGGCTGATCTAAGTGACATTAAGGCTATGCGGGCCTAGGCGAGTTCTGTAGGCCACAGATCAAACGTATGCATTAAAGACTCTCTAATGCAGAGGATTCCTGGCGAGGATCTGTTTGCCAAATAGGCTTTCTACCAGCTCGACCGTAAGTTCTGCTGTTTTATTTCGTTCATCGAAAGCGGGATTCAGTTCCATAATGTCGAGGGACCCCAGGCAACCCGTGTCATAAATCATTTCCATACAAAGCTGAGCTTCTCGATAAGAGGGGCCGCCTTTTACAGGGGTTGAAACACCCGGCGCAATGTCTGCATCTAAAAAATCAACATCCAAGCTCACATGGAGGTGGGCGCCTGGATCAACTAATAAATTTAAAGCTTTTTCCATCATGACGCGCATCCCATGCTCATCCAGCATGCGCATATCTAGGATGTGAATCGGATATTGATTCAGTTGCTCTCGTTCTAAGGTGTCAATGGAGCGTACTCCGATCTGCACCACGGTAGAAATGGATTGAAAGGGTTTTGCATTCAACACTTTTTTAAACTTAGGGTGCCCAAGCCCACAAACAATCGCGAGCGGCATCCCATGAATGTTGCCAGAAGGCGAAGTGTCTGCCGTATTAAAATCCGCATGGGCATCTAGCCATAAAATATTGAGCTTTTTACCTGTCTCAAAACAATACCGTCCTATTCCGGCAATAGAACCAATCGCCATAGAATGATCGCCGCCCAATAAAATGGGGAGTTCTCCATTGACCAAACTGAGATAGAAAGATTCTCGGACTTCTTCACACCACTGAATGGTGGCCTCGAGATGTCGATATCCTCCAACCGGAGGTTCTTCCGGATTAGGAGGGCCAATAATATTGCCTTTATCAAGCACAATAAGCCCTAAGTTACGCAAGGCACGTTCAAGGCCTGCCACTCGAATGGCTTCTGGCCCCATAGAAGCTCCCCGTAGGCCAGAGCCTATGTCCGTGGGAACACCAATGAGCGTCGTGATTTTTTTTAGTTTCTGGGCATTCATGTGGAGTCCTTATTCTTAATCCTACCCCTACGTCTTACCTCATATAAACAAATCCCCGTTGCGACAGAGACATTCAAACTTTCAATTTCTCCCCAAAGGGGTATACGAACCATAATATCGCATAAGCGCTGTGTCAATCCGCGTAATCCTTGTCCTTCCCCGCCTAAAAGTAATGCAAGAGGAAGCTCGCAGGAGACTTCAGTAAGCGTTTGGGGCGCTTGGCTCGATGTCCCAATAAGAGTGATCTCTTCGTCTTTCAACCTTCGTAAAACACGGGCAAGATTGACAACTTCTATGATAGGCAGGTGATGGGTGGCTCCAGAGGCAGCTTTATGTACGAGAGGAGTTAAGGGGGCCCTGCGGTGTTTTGGGAGAATAACAGCCGAAACACCAAAGGCAGAGGCACTGCGAAGACAAGCACCGAGGTTTTGAGGATCTTCTATGCCCTCTAATACCAGAAGAAAAGCTTTTGTTTTGTATTGTTCAATGAGAGCCCATAAATCTTCTTCTTTGCCTACTGTCGGTGCACGAAATACTGCGACAATACCCTGATGAGCAGGAGATTTTGCATACTGAGTGAGGGCATGTTCCGTTACCCGTTGGATAGGAATGTGATGCGCTTCCGAAAGCGCGATGAGGGAACTCAAGCGTTCGTCATGCCGTTCTTTTCGACAGTAAAGCGTAGAAATGACTTTTGGATTCTTTTTAAGAAGGCTCGTGATGGCATGAAAGCCGTATAGGAATTGAAGGCTCATTGTCGATGAGAAGCATATTTACCCACAAGCTCAAAGTCGATCTTCCGCGCTTCTAAGTCAATACGACTTACTTTTACTCTCACCCGCTCTCCAAGATGATATGTGTGGCCGGTTCGCTCACCTTGCAGCCTTTGGCGTTTTGGATCAAAGCGGTAATAATCTTTTTTTAAGGAGGAAACATGCACGAGACCGTCCACAAGGAGTTTATCAAGCTCTACAAAAAGCCCAAAACCCGTCACGCTTGAAATCGTTCCATTGAATTCTTCGCCTACTTTTTCCAGCATATATTCACACTTAAATCGATACAGCGCATCGCGAGTTGCATCATCCGAACGCCTTTCCGTCATCGAACAGTGTTCTCCAAAACGAATCATGTCGTTTTTGCTGTAATGAAAATTGCCATCTACTCCTTTTTGAAGCACATGATAAATGGCGCGATGAACGAGAAGATCGGGGTACCGCCGAATAGGAGAGGTAAAATGTGTATAGATTTTATAAGCCAATCCAAAATGGGGAGAGGCAACAGGAGAATAAACCGCTTGGTTTAAAGAACGGAGTAACATAATTTGAATCACATGCTGATCAGTTCTTCCCTCAATTTGCTCGATCAATTTTTGATACGCCAGGGGAGAGGGCTTTTTACCCCCATCGAGTTTAAGTTCAAATTCCTTTAAGAAAGTTTGGAGTTGAGTCAGTTTAGTCGCTTCAGGATCGGGATGGATTCGATAGAGTGTCGGAACGTTATGTTTTTTAAGAAAATCTGCAGCGGCAACGTTCGCTGCGAGCATACACTCTTCAATAAGGCGATGAGAGCCAAGGCGCGCGATAGGTACGATGTTTTCTATTTTATGATTTTTCCCAAATTTAATTTTGGTTTCAATGGTATCAAACTCCAGGGCACCTCTTTCTTTCCGTCGTTCTAGCAGCTTGTGCTCAAGTGCATAAGCCGCTTTTAAGTGAGGCCATAACGCTTTGTAAGCGTGTGTCGTCGATTTTGGATCTTTTTGCAGTCGGTCCACTTCTTCGTAGGTGAGTCTTGCTTTTGAACAAATGACTGCGGGATAAAAGCGATAGGCTGTCCGCTCTCCTTTTTTATTTATTTTAAGTTCTGAGACAAGACACAATCGGTCCACCTGTGGCTTTAAAGAGCAAAGATGATTGGAGAGCTCTTCCGGCAGCATGGGAATAACGCGCTCTGGAAAGTAAGTCGAATTGCCGCGCGTAAGGGCTTCTTGGTCTAGCTCGTCTTGCGGTTTAACGTAGTAGCTGACGTCTGCAATGGCAACATAAAGAGTCCAGTCTCCCTTTTTGTCTTCTTCACAATAGATGGCATCGTCAAAGTCTTTCGCATCCGCCCCATCAATGGTAACAAAAGGGAGTTTTCGCAAGTCCGTACGATTTTTAAGGTCGTGCCGCGTTATTTTCTGAGGTAATTTTTGGACGGCGGTTTTAGCTGCCTCTTGCCATTCATAAGGGATATTATGAGAGCGAATGGAAATATCGATTTCCATTCCAGGTAAGGCCTTGTCACCTAAAATTTCTATAATTTTGCCAATAGGAAGTGTCCGTTTGGTAGGATAGGCCGTAATTTCCGCGACGACGATTTGTCCAGATTGAGCGTTTTGGGCACATTCCAAAGGAATTAAAATATCTTGATGGATGCGCTTGTTATCGGGCTCTACAAAACCAACACCGCCCTCGATAAAATAACGCCCAACCACCCGTTTGACTTTTCGTTCCAGCACGTCAACGAGGGAACCTTCTTTTTTTCCTTTTTTGCTACTGCCTGAAATTCGGACGATAACACGGTCCTCGTGCAGCAAAGAACGCATTTCTCGGGGGGATAAAAACACTTCCGCGGTTTTATCATCGGAAATCACAAAACCAAAACCTTCTGGGTGGCCGATAAGGGTTCCACGAACCAAATTCATTTTGTCGATCAGGCCGTAATCGCCTTTTCGATTGCGGATGAGCTGACCATCGCGTTCCATTGCTGTCAACCGTCGAAAAAGAGCTTCTTTTTGTTCAGGCTCTAACAAATAGAGTTCAGAGACGAGCTGTTCCTTTGTCGCGGGCTGGCCTCTTTTATGAAGCCAGTTGAGAATATATTCTCGGCTTGGAATGGGGTTAGGGTATTTTTCCGATTCCCGGTCAGAAAAAGGATCGTTGTGTTTGGTTTGCCATTTCATATGAATCATTATGAAAAATCATAGCATACTCAAACGGGTGCTTTCACGCTGTAAAAACCATAGCGTTTTAAGTAAAAATCATTAAAATAAGCAGCAGTTTATTGTCGCTGCGGTACAGAAAGCAATTAAAACCGCAGCATTTTCCTTCTACCTTCTGAGTATTTCCCGCTATTTCATTTCGCATAGCGGAAGAAGTGCTCATTTTGGAGGTTATATCAATGTCTATAGCCAAAAAGGCCCTCTTTTGGGCCGGCTATTTTATAGTGGTGGGGCTAATTAGCACCACCACGGGGATAATCGGAGGGATGATGGCCATCGGGCTATCCCCCTGGATTGGAAAACTAGGACTCCTCGTGGGGTTCCTGATGGCAGCGGTACCCTACTTTTGGTTTCTGGTGGCATTCCCCATTTTTCAATTCTACCTAGATACCCAACCCTGGGTGTCCAGGGTGGAGTTCTATACTGGGGAAGGTATTTGTGGCTTGGATGAGGAATGGGCTTTTCTCATCTCTGTTACAACCCCAGGCCTCGTTTGGGCCATCCTCTATGGGTGGCTATTGTAGAAACCCCGCGACAGTGATTGCGGGCACACTTCGAAACCCTGCTGCCGTGGCTTGCTTGACCACAGCGGCGGGGTTTCGCGGTTTCAAATCAATGAAAGCGGACCGAATTAGCTTGATAATAAAGATTATCACGCTTTTGCCCCTAACCCCTAACC
>JACQPQ010000057.1 GCA_016207405.1 Gammaproteobacteria bacterium
GAGGGCCTAGGCTACGGGCGGGCCGAGGGGGAACGATTCCTCTCGATACAGAATTACGAGCGGGGGCGTTTGAGGAGCTGGGGGTACGAAGATGTAGAAGGCGGGCCGCCGGTGTTTATTGGAGGGCCGGGCGATGATTGGATTGGGCCGGATGGCGAAATAAAAGAAGCCAAAGTGATTGTGTATGAGCCGGCGTCGGAAGATTCCGGTAGTTGGGGATTTTTGGGGGATTTGTTTTTAAATTTAAATATCACGGGTGGAAAAGTGGCCTATGCGGAGATACAGGCAAACCCTGTATTTAAAACGGGATTAGAATTATCCGAAGAAGAGCTGTATGTGCTGGTGAATGGAATCGGCAACGAACAAGGAGAAGTGGGACCGGACTACATGAGCCATTTCAAACGTGATTTAATCACGCAAAGTTTATTTTCGCTGAACGATCCGGATAATAGGGCATTGGATGGCCAAAAAGATATTATTGTTGCAGCAACCTTTCCGGAGAATTCTGCATTGGGCATGGCGTTGCGGCAAATGTTGGGAGGGCAAGGGGCCGCAGACGCGCTGAAGAAGCTGCAAGATGCGGCAAAATTGGCATTATTTCGCAGCCCGATTTTGGGAGGGGCAAGTTTTGGCAAAGACGTGTATGATGCAGTGGAAGCGCATGTCAAAACTTATGGCGAAGACCAAAGATTACGAAGCATAGTGGGGGTAGGATATTCAGGCGGGTTTGTGGCTGTGGTAGATGGGTTAGCGGATGGGAAGACACAAGGCCGGCAGAATCCGGTGAGTTTTGTGGCGCTGGGAGGCGCAACGCTGGGCATCGGAGCGGATCTGGCGCTGGCCTTAGTGCATCAAGCGGAGGCCATAGAGAATTTAGCCACAGTGCGTGATGACGAAACGCGGCAAGCGTTTATTGTGGCCACCGATGTTTTGTCCTTTGCCTTGGGGTTGATTCCCGGAATGTCCGTAGGAGGAGTAGTGGCAGGAGCGGCCAATAACGTATTGAATCAACTGGACTTGATCTACGACACGGTGGATAAGGCAAATTTAGATGCCCAACTGGACACATTTTATCAAAGCTTCAAAGAAGCCGTTGAGCCCTACACATTTTTCAACTGGAACCGGTTGAATAGTACAGGTGCGAAACTGGTGGTGAATGTGTGGGGAGACAAAGACAAGCTGGCCTTCGGCAACAAACTTTCGGGATATTTGGATCATTTGGGAATGTACAGCACTGATGATCGTAATAATCCTTTATTCAACATCGAAATCGTAGGCGCCGGTCATTTTGATTATATCAACAACACAAGAAGCCCGGAGGATTGGCAGAAAGCCTATCCGGATCCTGAAGAGCAGCGGATGGCGCGCAGCCGCAATCAAGTCATCAGCCAATTTGTGGCGCAGCTGGTGCTAAATGCGGAGGATCCGGAGGAGTTGGAAAAGTTTCTTGCTCGACCTGAAAATGCTCCTTTCGTCCAAAGAGTAAGATTGAACGAGAATTATTATCGTGTTGATTTTGGATTTGACTCATGAAAAGCATAATTTTGTTAATATTTTTTACATGTTTTCCCACCCAATTTTTTTCCCATTTATGCCGAGCTGAAACAGAGACAACATATCCAAAATATTCAGATGATAGTATGAAATGGATTTTTGAACAGCATGCATTGGAAGAAGAAGGTCGAAGACTGGAGAAAGCAGGTGATTTTGCTAAGGCGTTAGAGAAATATCAATTAGCGTCTAGTTACGGTATCAAAATCTGGGCTGGCACCAAACTAGCTTCAGCGCCAAATATTTCCAACCATGTTATTGGCGTTCTTCAAAAACAGAGAAGGTATCAAGAAGCATTAAATGGGGTTAAACAAGTCAGAAGTTATGCTCCAAAATCTCAACATTACATTGATTGGGAAAAAGAACTCGAAGCTTTAGTGGAATATCAAAAAAAGGGTGATCCAGCGCCGGCATATAAGTACATCGAATGGTATAAGCAAAAAAACAAAGAAGGTTTACCACCCGCTGGTTATTGGGTAACCCCTGTCACCACCCTCCTGCGCCTGTACGACACCATCGGTGATTACGATGCGGGGATAGCGTATGTGGATGAGTGTTTGGAATACTTCAAGCAACAAGACATAAAGAAGTATGGCGAATATCGACCCGGTCATGTTGATGAAGAATATATCAAAGTCCGCGAAGCGTTCGAGCAGGATAAGCGCGAAGGCACTCGCGGCCGCGCGACCAAAGCCCTCATCCAATCCGATTATTTTCCTTGGTAAACCGTAAGGAGAAATAGGGGACGGTTCCAATGGCACTTCCTTAAGCGGCCAAGGCATATAAGGCCCGCCATTCGACCCTTGTCATTTTCAGCGCTGGATAATGTTTTGGCTGCTGTTTAACCATTCTGGGTTCTATCCGATAGGGACGATAAGGGACAGATGAAGTGGCGATTCGTTCAAGGAGTTCATCAAAGAGCGAGGGCAGCTGCCAGACGGGAGCAGTACTCATTTTTAAACTTTGCGTTACTGTAAGCCGTAGAGCGGCCGAGACACTCAGGCGTTCGGGTTCTTTTTTATGTTTCTTGGCGGCCTTCAAAATAAGCCAGTGAATTAAATTCAATCCAAAAATCCTTGCATAAAGTTCTTTTCGAATTCCTTCCACAGTCTTGGAGCGCAGGACATCCGCTCCTATCCAGCCCTTCAGTTCTCCAATCAGACCTTCAACCTTCCAACGCTTCTTCAGCCAGCCGCACACTTCCTGGGCCGGATAAAGCCCGGCGTCTAATAGAGAAGTGGCGACCCAAAAAGTTTCCTTCCGGCCCTCAATGTTGGCGGTTACTCGAATCATCCGCACAACAATAGTTTCAGGTAATTTCGAATTCTCTTTCCGGTATTGTGGATTGATCCCTAGCTCCACCCACCAGTCTGTTTCTGACCATCGGCGCAGTACTTTCAACCCTTCTACTTTTAGTCGTTGGTGGGCGCGAGTGATAAATCCCAAACCCTTAGCCTGATATTCAGCATATTGATTGGCCCCCGCGA
>JACQPQ010000056.1 GCA_016207405.1 Gammaproteobacteria bacterium
CATTCAAAAGTGGGTAAAATGTATAGATATAGCTACAGATGGTTATATTGAGTTAAGAGATGCAAATGATAATTCAGTAATGAAAGTTGGAAGGCCGGAGGCTATTGATGCCAATGGAAATTTGGTACAGTCTTCTTGGAGCATTGAAAATATTCAGGCTGAAAGTGTGACATCAATATCCAAACCGGGGACAACCTCTGCATGGCAAATTAACGATGGTACGGAAGTTCTCTTGAAGCTGACGGTTAATATGAGCGGAGCAGTGTTTCCTGTTGTGATTGATCCGGCATGGAGCACTGGCGGGAGTTTGGGTACAGGCAGAAGGGCGCCCGGAGTGTTTCAATTAGTTGATGGGAAGATTCTTGCGGCAGGAGGATTTGACGGGACTACTATATTGGCAACCTGTGAGCTATATAATCCTGCTACGGGAGTATGGAGCAGTACCGGAAGCATGGGAACAGGCAGATGGTACTTTGCCGGTCTGGTCAGACCGAATAGTAATGTGCTTGTTACAGGAGGATATACATCCAGTACATTTCTTAGAAGTTGTGAACTATTTGATCCTGCTACGGCAACTTGGGCATATACAGGATCTTTAAATCAGCTGAGATCATTACATACTCTCACACTTCTTGCGTCAAGCGATACAGCTCTTGCCACGGCAGGGTGGACTGGAGTCGCGGCAGGAATTAAGACTTGTGAAAAATGGGCGAGCGGCACCTGGACTTTAACCGGCAGCGTAAATACAGGAAGATATGGGCACACTGCAGTGCTCTTCTCTACAAACGAGGTAATAATTATGGGTGGTGATGCAAGAAGCAGTGTAAAGGCTATTTCCCATTGCGAGTCATATGCCCCTGTGGCAGGAACATGGGCATATACAGGGAGCTTAAACACCGGGAGGCGGCTGCATGTTTCTACAACAGATCCTACAGACACATTTCCTACTGTTTTCTCAGGAAAGGATTCAAATAATAATTTGTTGAATACGTGTGAAAAAATCAATGGTGATAGTGAGCCGTACACTTGGGCGTACACAGGTTCCATAACAACTGCAAGATCAAATGCAAATGCTACTATTTTGCCTAGTGGGAAGATTCTCATAAGCGGAGGTTATAACGGCGCTGCGTATCAATCAAGCACGGAAATATATGGCTCAAATACATTCGCGTCAGGTACATCTATGGGGACGACTCGCGCAAATCATGGAGCGGTTGCAATGTATGATGGACATATTTTGTGTGTTGGTGGTGAGAATGGTTCAACTCTAACAAGTACCGAATTCTATCGAGATGTTGATGGAACTTGGGCATATACAGGAAGTTGTAACACAGCCAGAAGAGGTGGCGCTGTGGTTCTGCTTACCAATGCAAAGGTTTTGACAGCCGGGGCAGTCTCATCAACATCTACATGCGAGCTGTTTAATGCTGCCACATGGACATATACGGGGAGTCTTAGTGTCGGTCGATATGGTCACGCTTTAGTTACACTACAGGATGGAACGATAATGACTGTTGGAGGATGGAATGCTGGGGTAGAGACTGGTGTGACAGAAATATATGATCCCAGTACGGGAACCTGGACTACTACAGGAAGTCTTGTAGGAGGAGTTGCTTTAGCGCCTGCTATCGTGCTCAGCAATGGAAATGTGCTGGTAGTTGGCGGTGATCTTGGCGGATCAGCGCTCCCTCATTGTCAGTTATACAGCAGCAGTACATGGGCATTAACTGGAAGCATGAATACAGGCAGATATTCTAATGCCGGTGTATATCTTTCAAATGGAAAGGTCTTGACCTCAGCTGGAGTAGGAGGAGGCACAACCGCGGAATTATATAACAGCGCTACTTGGACATATACAGGGAGCATGAGTACTGCCAGGAGTTATCATCAGATGATATATCTTCCGAGTGGAAAGGTTTTGGCTTTTGCCGGGGATGCAGTTGTGTCTGAACTTTATAATGTCACTGACGGGACATGGGCAAATACCGGAAGTATGAATCAGCAGAGGACTGCATCATTTGGAATTCTTCTGGCAAACGGAAAGATTCTGGCAGGAGGTGGAGACCCAACAATATCACATTGTGAGGTATATGACCCGGCTACAGGCACGTGGACAGTTACAGGCAGTCTCAATAATGGAAGAAGAGATACTACTGCGGTACTTTTACCCTCAGGAAAGATATTGGGAGTGGGTGGATTGAACGGATCTGATTTGTTGACTTGTGAACTCTATAATTATATAGGATCAGTTAACAGCGCCCCTACAATTACATCTGTTGAAGGTTCAGCATCTTTTCCGGTTAGCATAACAAAGTCTGGAACTATAGATATAATAGGGACAGGCTTCTGGGGTGGGACAGAAGGATCGAATGGAAGATATTGTAACTCCTCAGCGGCGGTTCCGATCGTATATTTGAAAAGGGTTACTGATGAAGCGAATTACGGATTCGGTGGAAGCAACGATGCTGTATATTTTCCTATATCGAGTTCTTGGACAGCCACAACAAGTCTCACCTTTACATGTCCCAGCACCTTGCAAGATAACGCATTCTATCAGCTGAGAGTCATAGTAAATGGAGTTTCGAGTGACGCCAAGATAGTGAAAGCAATCCCGTAAATCACAAATCGTAGATCTTGGAATGTAGAACGTAGATCGTAGAAGAGATCGTAGAAGAACTTTACTTGCAAAAGAGACGGCGCCGTATACCCCACAAAATTCCACCGATTTTATTTGTCAAATCTAATAATTTTTCATAGGAATCTTTTTCAAGAAACCTCTGCTAGATAAACTTGATCAACAAAATCATCTAGAATTCCTTTAAAATACCCGTAAAAATTGTTTGTTTTCTGCATAACGAATCAATTTGCC
>JACQPQ010000066.1 GCA_016207405.1 Gammaproteobacteria bacterium
AAAATAAATTTTAAAAATCTGTAATTCCTCGACTCAAATGGTGGGGAGGGTGGTTTGCTGTGTATTTTCTGCTGCCTTTGCGAGCGTCCCCGAGCGACGTAGAATTTTTCAGGCAAAAATGCAGGATGCATTTTTAGCGTACTGGAGATAAGGATATCGACTGTGCGCGGCCTGAAAAATTCTAGGAGCGCAGGGGACAAATGCGAGCAACAGGCAGCGGAAAATATACAGTGAACCACCCATCAGTGAGGGATTGCCCTTTTTTGTTCCTACGCAGAGCCTGGAAACAAGTTTTAAAATTTATTTTACAGGGGGGGGCGAGCAGTTACCAAAAAACGTCTTATTCCCGTGATTTTCTTTTGAAAGTATGCCACACTTTCAGTAATAAAATTTTTTGAAAGGACACCACTGAAAATGAACGATCTCTCCGAACCCCTCACCGCTTGGGAACGTCGAGTGTTTGAACGGCTGGCTAAAGATGCGTTTACGGAACATCGTAGTGCCAGACGATGGCGTATCTTCTTTAAGTTATTATGGTTTGGTGCAATTTTTTGGATGTTGCTGCTCACCTCCCCGACCGAATGGTTTACAAACATTAAAGAGTCCCGTTCGCATACCGCTGTAGTCAGTATTAAAGGCATTATTATGGAGGCGGCAGAAGCGAGTGCCGAGAATATTATTCCTGCCTTGCAACATGCCTTTGAAGATAAAAGTGCAAAAGGGATCATCCTACAAATCAATAGCCCTGGCGGAAGCCCTGTTCAAGCGGGCTACGTGTATGATGAAATTGTTCGGCTCCGAAAACAGAATCCCGATAAAAAAATATATGCTGTCGTCAATGATGTGTGTTTATCCGGCGGCTATTATATTGCATCCGCAGCAGATGAAATTTATGTGGATAAAGCCAGTTTAGTGGGTTCTATTGGGGTGTTATTGAATGGATTCGGCTTTGTGGACACGCTCAAAAAATTAGGGGTCGAGCGCCGCTTGCTCACTGCAGGAAAACATAAAGGCATTTTAGATCCCTTTTCCGCCATTAACTTAGAAGACCAAAAGTTTGTTCAAAAGACTCTGGAGGTTGTTCACAAACAATTTATTAAAAGCGTAGAAGAAGGGCGAGGGAAGCGCCTAAAGGGCTCAGAAGAGGTATTTAGCGGCCTATTTTGGACAGGGGAACAAGCAATAGAACTCGGGCTTGCCGATGGTTTGGGAAGTCCGGAATCTGTTGCGCGCGAACAGATTGGCGAGAAAAAATTAGTGGAATATATGACTCACCCCAATTGGTACGAGAATTTCGCAAAACGAATGGGGATGACATTTACACAAACGTTAGAGTCATCCTGGAAAAATTTATTCTAAACGAAACACTCTTTTCAAAGTTTCCATATCGGGAGGCAATGGCACTTGCCAGGCCAGTGCCTCTTTCGTAATGGGATGCAAAAGCTCCAACCGTTCTGCATGTAAAGCTTGTCGTTTAAAATGGCTAAGGGCTGAAACCAGTTCTCCCCTGGCATGCGGAGGAATGCGTAGCCTTCCCTCATAAACTGGATCTCCAACGAGGGGATGGTGAATATAAGCCAAGTGAACTCGGATCTGATGTGTCCTCCCCGTTTCAAGCATTATGGTTAAAACCGTATGTGCCGCAAAACGCTCTTTGACTCGATAGTGGGTAATCGCTGGCCTCCCTGATTCAGAAACAGCCATACGCGTTCTGTATTTCGGATGACGCTTTAAGGGCGCGTCAATACTGCCACCCGATATAATTTTTCCAACCACGATTCCTTCATATTGCCGCTTTAAGGTTCTTTTTTGAAGCTGACGAACCAGCGACGTTCTCGCTTGTAATGTTTTCGCCACCACAAGTAATCCAGACGTATGTTTATCCAAACGATGAACAATTCCAGCACGAGGTAAGTATTCCAAAGAAGGCACATGATAAAGGAGTGCATTTTGTAAAGTACCGTTGGGTTGGCCAGCCCCTGGGTGCGTCACAAGTCCTGCGGGCTTGTTGACCACTAAAATGGCTTCATCTTCATAAATAATATCTAAAGGAATGGCTTCCGGCTTTGGATTTTCAACCTGTGATCTCTTTGCAACGATTTGGAGTTTCTCGCCCCCGTGTAGTTTTGTTTTAGGCTCCCGTGTAATCTGACCATTGATTTGAACCCCTCCATCCCTTATCCACTGCTGAAGGAGGGTGCGAGAGAATTCTGGGAAAAGTTTAGCCAGTACGATATCCAAACGATGGTGCAGAAATGCAAGTGGTACAGTGGTGTGCTGATCTATAAAAAAAATATCATTCATATCCATCACAAAATAAAAAACGTATCTTCTCCAAATTGTAGGGTACGCTTCTCGCACCGTTCTTCAAAGTAATTTGATTATTGTCTTTTCTGAAAATAATGGGTATATATACTGAATATGTTTCAAGATGCTGACTCTTCACCTCTCCCGCTGGCGGGAGAGGTCGGCGCATTTTTTGCGCCGGGTGAGGGTGGATAATAACAGGCAAGGGGTTTTGCTGTTTGATCCACCCTCTCCCCAACCCTCCTCCGCCAGCGGGGGAGGGGGTAACGTAGTCAGATCTTCAAGTTAATTGGGTATATTCTGGCTACCAACACGCTTAAGGAGGTAAGTCATGAAACGAACTATTTTAGGAATGGGAATGATACTTTTGTTATTACAGGTTGGGTTTGCAGGAAAAGACATTCAAATAGAAACCTTTAGTGAAGAACCTAGTGCTGGCTTTGAGACAGCTGCTGCGAGCCAATCTTCTCCTGGAGCAGCAGTAGGTTTGTTGAAGGTATATTTTAAGGGCTTATCGAGTGAGCCCAAAAAATGTACAGCCACATTGATTCTATTAGAATGGAAGTACTTTGCGGTAACAGCAGCAAGGTGCACAAAACCATCTCCACAACTGAAGATCATAAAGGTTGAATTCGTGCCCGATTATCCGCTGAATACGATTCCTCTGATAGGGCAAGGCGTTGTGCGTCCTTCTGGGTGGACAGGAAAGGAACAGGCGGGACAGAATATAAAAAACAACTACGCCTTAGTTCGCCTTCCCCTACCTAATTTTAAAAACAATCCTGGTTTGCAAGGACACATTCATCCTGCGGTAGTGGTGGGCGCTAGGGATGAAAACAACCCTCTTTCAAAGCAGGATTTGCAGGGAAACATTGCCTTGTATGGATACAACGATAGTCTTCAAAAAAAAGATATTGTTGTGGACAAAGATTTTAAAGAGGGGTATGAGAACTCAGCTGGGCGCATAGTATTTACCAATTTCAAAACGCGAACGGATCTTACTTTGCAGTATCATGGTTTAATGGAAGGCTCCCCTGTCAGTATGGGTGGTGCGCTTCTTATCACAGACCGTATGTGGCCAGAACTCATTGGGCTAACAACTGATGCGGGCATGATAATTCCCATTACTCAAAAAATGTATAACCAGTTTGTTGCTGTGGCCCGGAAAGGTGAGGCTAAACCTTGAAAAGCTTCTATACTGCGCGCAGTATAGCATTACAGAAGTTCGTTGCGGTGCCTAA
>JACQPQ010000059.1 GCA_016207405.1 Gammaproteobacteria bacterium
ATTTATAAAAGATGTTATTAAGGGAGTACGACTAATAAGTGCGGTCCTCGCTTATCTTATATAGTGTTTCTTTCAAACGGGTGACGTCAGGAGACGAATAGGATATGGGTTGAAAGACTCTTCAACCATTGATAACCAAATGAATCATAGCACCATCTTTGCTTCTGTCAACAATCTGTTAAACTTTTGTCATAGCGACATGAAAATGTCCCCTTTTGAAGGGTGGCCTTAAACTGGAGACAAAACCAGGGAGGGCCAGTAATGAAAAACGAGGGGCATTTAATCATGAGTCAGATAGAACGGGTTCTGAAAGTGTTGTTAGAGTCGGTCAAGGCAGGTTATTTAACGCTCTGGCAGAAGCAAAGTAAAGTTTAAGTGCTTCAGTTTAAGGAAAAAATTTTTTGAAGGGTGTCTAATATCTTACCGAGTGTTTTATCACTCGTTTTTCCAAGTTTTTTGATCAGTCGTTTTTTATCTATGGTTCTGATTTGATCAAGCAAAACAAGCCCCGTTCTTTTTCCAAACGTAATTGGGATCCGATAGGGGGCAAAATAACTCCCCGTTGTCATGGGGGCAACCATTACAATTCGTAAGTAATTATGAAGTTCTGGTGGAGAAATAATAACGCAGGGACGTGTTTTTTGAATTTCATGCCCTTCCGTTGGGTCAAGCCTAACCAACCAAATTTCTCCGCGCATTACCATCGTAAGTTTTCATCATTTTCATTAGGGAATTCTGGCCAAACCAAAGTATCATCGCCAGCTTCCGCAATGGCTTTACTCGCCTTTATCCATCCTTCCCTCGCTTTTTGTTTTGGACAAAAAATGAGAATGACATTTCCTTCAATTTTCATTTCAACTTCATTTTTAAGACCCGCTTCAATTAAAAATGGTTTTGGAATGATCACGCCTTGCGAGTTTCCAATTTTTCGGAGTTCAGTTTTCATAAGTGTCGCGTAAAGTATTGTTCAACGAGAATACTAACAATGTTAGTACATTCCTTGACGACTTTCAAGTGAGTCCACTCTTATGTGTCAATAGTATATTCTAATCCAGAAATGAGCCCCCATGGTTTTTTTATCTTCAGTTAAGAGCTTATTAAGGGGACATTTTGATTTCGCTTTTGACACAATCTGTTAAACTTTGGAGGTATGCCAATCGTAACGCTTCCAGATAACACTTTAAAAACTTACGTACATCCTGTTTCTGTACTGAATGTGGCAGAAGAGATAGGGCGAAGGCTTGCCGAAGCTGCGCTCTGCTCCCGCGTGAATGGTCGTTTAGTAGACTTGGATTATAGGATTACGGAAGATGCCTCGCTCGTCATTATCACGGACAAAGATAAAGAAGGAGTGGAAGTTCTTCGCCATTCCACCGCACATTTATTGGCTCAGGCTGTCAAACATTTATTCCCGACTGCCCAGGTGACGATTGGCCCTGTGATTGAAGACGGATTTTATTATGATTTTGCGTTTGAACGTGCTTTTACTCCAGAGGATTTGCTTGCCATTGAAAAAGAAATGCATGCACTTGCTAAGCAAAATATCCCTATTGTCAGGCGAGAACTTCCTCGTGAAGAAGCCATTCAGTTTTTTCAGAAGCAAGGCGAAAAATATAAATGTGAGATTATTGAAGGGTTATCGGATAGGCTCGTTTCCTTGTATCACCAAGGCGATTTTACAGATCTATGTAGAGGCCCTCATGTTCGAGCAACAGGAAAGCTTAAAGTTTTCAAACTTATTAAAGTAGCAGGGGCTTATTGGAGAGGAGACCCCAAAAACGCGATGCTCCAGCGCATTTATGGGACTGCATGGGCCAAAGAAGATGACTTAAAAGCGTATCTTTTCCGGTTAGAAGAAGCGGAAAAGCGAGATCACCGAAAAATCGGAAAACGTCTTCATCTATTCCATTTTCAAGAAGAAGCGCCAGGCATGGTCTTTTGGCATGATAAAGGCTGGACGTTGTATCAACAGATTGTGGGGGCTATCCGAGAGTTCTTAAAGGCACATCATTACCAAGAAGTGCATACCCCGCTCATCCTCGATAAAAGCTTATGGGTAAAATCTGGGCACTGGGAAAAGTTTAGAGCAGAGATGTTCACGACAACATCTGAAGAACATGCGTTTGCCATCAAACCCATGAACTGCCCTTGCCATATTCAAATCTTTAATCAGGGTGTGAGAAGCTATCGCGATTTGCCGATTCGTTTGGCAGAATTTGGTTCTTGTCATAGGAACGAACCTTCCGGAGCACTCCATGGTTTAATGCGCGTGCGCGAGTTTACGCAGGATGATGCTCATATTTTTTGTACGGAAGAACAAATTCAAACAGAAGTATCGGCGTTTATTGATCTCGTGTTTTTGGTGTATAAAAGGTTTGGGTTTTGCGATGTGGGGCTTAAACTGTCTACTCGTCCTTTGAGTCGGGTGGGAAGCGATGATTTATGGGATAAAGCAGAACAAGCGTTACAAGTCGCTCTTGAACACAAAGGATTAACTTGGCAACTTGCGCCTGGCGAAGGGGCTTTTTATGGGCCTAAAATTGATTTTTCACTGAAAGATAGTTTAGGGAGAGTTTGGCAGTGTGGCACCTTGCAGGTAGACTTTAGTATGCCAGAGCGCCTGGGTGCGAAATATATTGCAGAAGATAATAGCCGCCAGAGACCCGTGATGTTGCATAGAGCCATATGTGGATCACTGGAACGTTTTATTGGTGTGTTGTTAGAACACACTGCAGGGCACTTGCCGCTATGGTTATCGCCCATTCAAATGGTGGTGAGTACAATTACGGACAACCAAATAGAGTATGCAAAAAAAGTGGTTGCCCAACTGAAAACGCGTGGAATTCGAGTGGTTGCAGACTTGCGGAACGAAAAGATTGGCTATAAAATTCGCGAACATACTTTGCAATGCATTCCCTTTTTAGGAGTGGTCGGCGACAAAGAAGTTCAAACGGGAACGATATCGGTACGATTGCAAAATGCTGAAAATTGGGGCCCAATATCGGTTGCTGAATTTACTCATCGATTCGATCTCGCAATGACAAATTTTAAAATGGAGGAATAGAATATCAGAGGAACTGGATTAAGAGTACGTATCAATCACGCTATCTTTTCAAAGCAGGTCCGAGTCATTGATCAAGAAGGTGTTCAATTAGGTGTTTTGGACATTCGGGAAGCGCAAAAAAAAGCTGACGAAACAGGTCTTGATTTGGTGGAAATAGCGCCAAGTGCTGATCCGCCTGTGTGTCGGATCATGGATTACGGAAAATATAAATTTCAGCAAAATAAAAAACAGGCGGCGGCCCGTAAAAAGCAAAAGCAGATACAACTTAAGGAAGTCAAATTCAGACCGACGACCGACAAAGGTGATTACCAAGTTAAGTTGCGTAACATTCTCCGTTTTTTAGAAGAGAACAATAAAGTTAAAATCACTGTTCGATTTAAAGGGAGAGAAATGTTACATAAAGAATTAGGCCAAGATGTCCTGAAGCGATTGCAGGGGGATTTAGCAGAACGGATACTTTTAGAGCAAGCCCCTAAATCAGAGGGACGGTTGTTGGTGATGGTGGTGGCACCGGCCAAGAAAAAATAGGATAAGTATTATGCCAAAAATAAAAACTAATCGGGGTGCAGCTAAGCGGTTCAAGAAAACAGGCGCCGGGCACTATAAACATAAACAGTCGCATTTAAGACATCTCTTGTCTTCTAAAACCAGCAAGCGAAAGCGACAACTAGGGCCACATCCGGTATTGAAACATGCG
Organism: Gammaproteobacteria bacterium; assembly: GCA_016207405.1. Taxonomy (GTDB): domain Bacteria; phylum Pseudomonadota; class Gammaproteobacteria; order JACQPQ01; family JACQPQ01; genus JACQPQ01. The sequence goes on from JACQPQ010000059.1 coordinate 3,762, forward strand.
GATGAAAAAATGATTCGGGAACTTATTCCGTATAAATAATGTAGGGTGCGCTTCTAGCACCGTTAGTAGTTGGTTGGGAGGTTTAGGTTATGGCACGTATTAAACGAGGCGTCACAGCAAGAGCACGCCACAAAAAATTACTGGGGAGAGCAAAAGGGTACTACGGTGCCAGGAGCCGAGTATTTCGAGTTGCGAAACAGACGCTGATTAAAGCATCTCACTATGCTTACCGCGACCGAAAAGTTCGAAAAAGACAATTCAGGCGTTTGTGGATCACGCGTATCAATGCCGAAGCTAAACGATTGGGGTTGTCTTATAACACTTTGATCAGTGGACTGAAGCGCATTTCTATCGCCATGGACAGGAAAATATTGGCGGAGCTTGCTGTAAACGACAAAACACTTTTTGCTGCATTGGTCGAACAAATTGTAAAACAAGGCAGGGACAACACGTGTGGACAGCCTATTGTCGCTACTTGAACAGGCACATCGTGAAATCGAAGCTCTGAATGACATCAAAGGCTTAGAGGGCCTTAGAATCCATTATTTGGGTAAGAAAGGCGTCCTGACTCAAACGCTCAAGGGATTGAAAGTTCTAGGAGAAGAAGAGCGGCGAGCCACAGGGCAAAACCTTAACGAGGCAAAGGCTCATTTAAACGAGTGGTTTACGGCGGCGCGCGAACGGCTGGAAAACCAAGCACTTCTAAAAGATACCGTTCAAAAAATTGATGTCACTTTGCCGGGTCGTGGAGAGGGGCAGGGGCATCTTCATCCCATTACTCAAACCTTAGCGCGTGTCGAACAGTATTTTATGTCCTGTGGTTTTCTCGTTGCAGAAGGCCCAGAAATTGAAATGGACTATTATAATTTTGAGGCGCTTAATTTTCCCCGTTTTCATCCTTCTCGCGCGCTGCAGGATACTTTTTATTTTAAGGATGGACGGTTGCTTCGAACCCATGCGTCTCCTGTTCAGATTCGGTTTATGGAGACACACGAACCTCCTTTTCAAATGATGGCTTCAGGAAGAGTATATCGATGCGATTACGATGTTTCTCATTTACCGATGTTTCACCAGACAGAAGGATTGATGATTGGCAAAGGTATTTGTTTTGCGGAGTTGAAAGGCATTTTAGATGATTTTTTACGGTTTTTTTTCGAACGACCACTTAAAAGCCGCTTTCGACCCTCCTTTTTCCCCTTTGTTGAACCAGGAGCAGAGATGGATATTTCCTGTATTCTGTGTGAGGGGATGGGTTGCCGTGCGTGCAAGCATACGGGATGGTTAGAGATCTTAGGCTGTGGGATGGTCCATCCGAATGTACTCAACAAATGCAAGGTTGATCCAAATAAGTGGAGTGGATTTGCTTTTGGAGTGGGTATTGAGCGTTTAGCTATGCTTTTCTATCGGATTGATGATATTCGTCTGTTTTGCGAGAACCACACTCGTTTTTTAAAGCAGTTTTAAAATGTAGGGTGCGCTCGCGCACCGTTCTAGAAGGTCAAGCAAGAAGAACGGTGCGTAAACGCACCCTACATTAGATCGTGCACGTTTCTATTAGTATTAGACATATGCTATGAAAATCAGCGAAGCCTGGTTAAGAACATGGGTTAATCCACCTTGGACGACGGAAGAGTTGACTCAAAAATTGGCAATGCTCGGTATGGAAGTCGCCAGTGTGACGCCGGTGGTTAATGATGTGTGTATTGACATTGACATTACGCCGAATCGCGGGGATTGTTTATCCATTGCGGGTCTTGCGCGAGAGGTTGCAGCCGCCTCAAAAATGAAGAGTTCTCCGGTATCGATTCCGTCGATTACTTGCAAGACTTCTTCTGTATTTCCGGTTCTAAATGATGCGAAGGAGGATTGTGCGCGTTATTGTTGTCGAGTGATTGACAATCTTGATCCCAATCGTTTGGTGCCGCTTTGGTTACAAGAGCGATTAGGCAGGGGAGGGATTAAAAGCATTTCCTCCGTGGTAGACATCACCAATTACGTCATGTTGGAACTCGGCCAACCTCTGCATGCTTTTGATAAAGGCACCCTTAAGACACGTTTGACGGTTCGGTATGGCAAACCGCATGAAAAGCTGGTTACGCTCGAAGGAAAAGAAATCGCGCTCGATGAAGAAGCGCTAGTCATTGCTGACGAGGAGGGTCCGGTTGCTTTGGCGGGTGTTGTGGGTGGGATGGAAACCCGCGTGACTCACCATACGCATTCTATCGTATTAGAGAGTGCTGGGTTTAATCCTATTCGAATCAACCGAGTTGTTCAAAAATGGGGGATCGCGACGGAGTCTTCGCATCGTTTTGAGCGGGGAGTCTCTTCTTCTCTGCAATGGGATGCTTTGGAGCGGGCGACCCAACTTATTTTAGAGGCGTGTGGAGGTGAGGCAGGTTCTATTCTTGAGGTGATGGGAGCGAAGGAGGTGAGTGAGGCGTCTGTCCTTTCATTTCGAGTGGCACGGGTGCAAGAAATTCTAGGGGTGGATATTGCGCCTTCTTCGTGCAGAGACATTTTAGAAAGATTAGGTTGCGAGGTAGTATCAGCAGAAGAAGACAACTGGCGGGTACGCATTCCTCCTCATCGTCTTGACCTTACGTTAGAAATTGACTTGGTTGAAGAGATTGCTCGGTTGTATGGATATGAGGCTATTTTACCTCGTCTTCCGGTTTTTTCTTCTTCTGCTAGGGGGGAGTCGACATGGGTTTCTCCTTTTCACCGTATAAAGCAATTCATGAGTGACCGGGGATATTCGGAGGTGGTGACTTACAGTTTTTGTGATCCTAAAGTTCTTAGCCTATTGGAGAATCGTGTGGAGCCTTTAATGCTCCTCAATCCGATTTCCGAAGAAATGAGTGCGATGCGTACGACATTGTGGGCGGGGTTGCTGCACGTTTTGCAAGAGAACCATGACCGCCAGAGTGAGCGCAATCGATTCTGTGAATTGGGTCGGCGTTTTATTCCAGGGGCTTCCAACAAAACAGAAGAAGAGTGGTGTCTTTCTGGAGTCGTGAGTGGAAGCCGCCTTCCTGAACAGTGGGGGAGCCCAACACGCGCCGTTGATTTTTTTGATGTAAAGTCTGATTTGGAGGCTTTATTTGCTCTTTTTGGAAAAGTGGAAAATTTTCAATGTGTGCCAGGCATTCATCCTGCTTTGCATCCTGGGCAGACTGCAAGTGTGCTCTATCAAGAGCGGCCTATTGGTTTATTGGGTTCTCTTCATCCAGCGGTTCAAAAAAAACTAGGTTTAAAAGAACGCGTTATTTTATTTGAAATTCAGTTGGAATGGGTGCGTGCTTCTGGTGCGGTACGGTTTTCTCCCCTCTCAAAATTTCCTACCGTACGGCGAGACATTGCGCTCATTGTAGATGAGGGTATTCAAGCGGAAGCCATCATAAAAACTTGCAAGACAATTCTTGGAAGTCGTTTATGCAAGTGTGTTTTATTTGATGTTTATGCAGGTGAGGGTATAGAGAAAGGGAAAAAGAGTATTGCTTTGGGGTTCACGATAGGAGAGGCTTCGCGCACTTTGACCGATGAAGAGGTTTCTGAGATCATGAGCTCTTTAGTTCGTCAGTTAACCAAAACACATCATGCAATTTTAAGAGATGAATCATGGCAGTGACAAAACGAGAGATTTCAGAAAGGTTATCTGAGGCAGTTGGTTTTAGCAAACGCGAAGCAAAAGATTTTGTAGACTTTTTTTTTGAACAACTGAGTCAGTTATTAGAAAAAGGAGAGGTCATTCATTTATCGGGGTTTGGGAATTTTGACCTTCGGGACAAAAGGGAGAGACCCGGTCGAAATCCTCGCACAGGAGCTTTTGCAAAGGTATCTGCAAGGCGAGTGGTTTCATTTAAGGCGGGGCATAAATTAAAAAACAGGGTAAAGTCTTATGCAGGACGCAAAGAGAAGAACTGAATTACCGCCCATTCCAAATAAACGATATTTTGGTATCAGCGAGGCTGCTCGGCTATGTGCGGTGAAGCCTCATGTGCTGCGGTATTGGGAACAGGAATTTCCACAGTTACAGTTGGTGCAAAGGCGAGGGAATCGTCGTTTTTATCAAGAAAAGGATATTTTGTTTTTGCGACAGATTCGAAGACTTTTGTACGAACTAGGGTATACCATTTTAGGGGCTCGCAATTGGCTTCGTCGGGGCAAGCAGTTGGCTTCCCCAACTAAAAATAGTCCCGTTGTGCGAGAGGTCATTCTCGAGTTGGAAGAGACATTAGCTCTGTTGAAATAGTTCGGGGCGTAGCGCAGCCTGGTAGCGCACCTGCATGGGGTGCAGGGTGTCGGAGGTTCAAATCCTCCCGTCCCGACCAATTTTCAATATTGCGGATTTCGGATTAAAAGTAGGTCGGATTCAAGCGTAAGCGCAGAATCCGACAGCATAAAATTAACCACTTCTATGGAGGAATCTATAATGAGTACACTAGTCGGTCGTAAAGCGCCTGATTTTACGGCATCCGCCGTACTGGGCACGGGTGAAATAGTCAGTCAGTTTAAACTGGGAGAGCGTTTAAAAGGAAAGTATGGTCTTCTTTTCTTCTATCCCTTAGATTTTACTTTTGTATGTCCCTCAGAACTTATTGCGCTCAATCATCGGTTGAAGCAATTTAAAGAAAGGGATACAGAAGTCATTGGCATTTCTGTGGATTCGCACTATACGCACCATGCTTGGCGTAAAACGCCACTTGCAGATGGCGGGGTGGGCGCACTTCAATTTACGCTGGTTTCTGATTTGAATCACAGCATTTCTCAAAATTATGGTGTTCTAGTTCCGGAGGGAGGGGTTGCATTTCGGGGGACATTTTTAATCGATAAAAATGGCGTAGTCCGATCAGAAATAGTGAACGATTTGCCGCTCGGGAGAAACATAGATGAATTAGTCCGTCTCGTTGATGCTTTGCAGCATCATGAAAAACATGGGGAAGTGTGCCCTGCTGGGTGGAATAAAAACAGTGCTGCGATTACGCCGAGTACAGAGGGGATAGCGGAATATCTTGCAAAACATGCCGATCGCTTATAATTAAAATAGAGGAATATGAATATACCAGAGAGCCACGGCGAGCAGCCGATTAAGTTACCGGTATTATTATTACGGGACGTCGTTATTTATCCGTATATGATTTTGCCGTTGTTCGTGGGGAGGAAAAAATCCATTACTGCTTTGGAGGCGGCGGTTGCAGGCGATAAAAAAATATTCTTAGTGGCTCAAAAAAAGCCTTCTGACGATATGCCGAGTGCTAAAGATGTTTATGAAGTAGGGGCTATTTCTAATATTCTGCAGTTGCTTAAATTACCGGATGGTAATGTCAAGGTTTTAGTGGAAGGAATTCAGCGTGCAAAAATTGTGAGTTTCCCTGCGAGCGAAGCAGAAATCATGATCGGCGTTTCTCTTATGGTTGACGTGGCAGCCGACAAGGCTGAAACAGAAGGACTGAACCGCACCATGCTTTCGCTTTTTGAGCAATACGTCAGAAATAATAAAAAAATCCCCCCTGAAATTCTAACGACTTTGCGTGGCATAGAAGATCCAGGCCGTTTAGCGGATACCATAGCTGCGTATCTTACGATTAAATTGCCGGATAAGCAGGCGATTTTAGAAGAAACTTCTGTTCAGAAGCGTTCTGAGCGTTTGATGACCTTTGTGCAATCCGAGATTGACCTCATGCAGGTTGAAAAGCGCGTTCGGGGGCGTGTCAAACGGCAGATGGAACGAAGCCAGCGAGAATATTTTTTAAGTGAGCAGATGAAAGCCATCCAAAAGGAGTTGGGTGGAGCGCATGATGTCACAAACGAAATAGATGAACTGCAGAAAAGAATCAAAGTGGCGGGCATGTCGCCCGAAGCTCGTAAAAAAGCGGAGGCGGAGGTCAATAAATTGCGGCAGATGCCGGCCATGTCTTCTGAAGCAACGGTGGTACGCAATTACATCGATTGGCTGTTAAACGTACCCTGGAAGTCGCGAACCAAAGTTTACCATGACATTGTGAAAGCAGAGGAAGTGCTTGAGAAGGACCATTATGGTTTGGAAAAGGTAAAACAGCGTATTGTGGAGTACCTGGCGGTTCAACAGCGGGTTAAAAAGCTCAAAGGGCCGCTTTTATGTTTGGTAGGGCCACCAGGAGTTGGGAAAACGTCTTTAGGGGAGTCCATTGCTCGGGCAACGCATCGTCGTTTTGTGCGTATGAGTCTTGGAGGGATGCGGGATGAAGCGGAAATTCGGGGACATCGTCGTACTTACATTGGTTCTTTGCCGGGGCGGATTGTTCAAAAGCTTGCAAAGGTACAGGTTAAAAATCCGCTCTTTATGTTGGATGAAGTCGATAAGATAGCTCAGGATTACCGGGGCGATCCGGCTTCTGCTTTGTTAGAAGTGCTGGATCCAGAGCAGAATCATTCCTTTAATGACCATTACTTAGAAGTAGATTATGACCTCTCAGAAGTGATGTTCATTGCGACGGCCAACACCATCAATACAATCCCTATGCCCCTCTTGGACCGGATGGAAGTGATTTATTTATCAGGGTATACCGAAGACGAAAAAGCCAACATTGCCTTGCGTTACCTTATGCCAAAGGCGATTACAAACAATGGGCTCAAGGAGTCTGAAATTCAGATAACCAAAAATGCCATTATCGATATTATTCGTTACTACACTCGGGAAGCAGGGGTTCGTAATTTAGAGCGTGAAATTTCTAAAATTTGTAGAAAAGTCGTGAAAGAAATTTTAAAAAAGGGGAAGCAAGGGAAGACTATTGTTCAGGCTGTAAGTTTGGAAAAATATTTGGGGGTTAGACGCTATCGATTTGGGACGGTAGAACAAGCCAATCGAATTGGCCAGGTGACGGGGTTGGCCTGGACAGAAGTAGGGGGAGATCTTTTAACGGTGGAAGCCGCGGCAGTTCCGGGTAAAGGGAAGTTAACCTATACGGGGCAGTTGGGGGAAGTGATGCGGGAATCCATCAAGGCTGCTTTGACAGTTGTAAGGACGCGCTCTACCAGCCTTAATATCGAAGCAGACTTTCATGAAAAGCATGATGTACATGTTCACGTACCAGAGGGGGCCATTCCCAAGGATGGTCCGAGTGCGGGTATTGCGATGTGTACGGCATTGGCTTCTATTTTTACAGAAGTGCCTGTTCGAGCAGATATAGCGATGACGGGGGAAATTACCTTAAGAGGGGAGGTACTTCCTATTGGGGGCTTAAGAGAAAAACTGCTTGCTGCTCGGCGAGGAGGCATTCATACCGTTATTATTCCGAAAGAAAATGAAAAAGACTTAAAAGAGATCCCTAAAATTGTGACGAAAGATTTAAAAATCCACACGGTGCAGTGGATAGATGAAGTATTGGCCCTGGCGCTGCTAGACGTGCCTAGACGTAAGTTGTCCGCTATAAAAAAGCCTTCCGAGAAATGTCCATCCATTCCTTTAGGACTCCGCAAAAAGAGGAAGCCGCCTCGATTAAGAGCGCACTAATAGCAGATAAATACACAGTGAACCACTAATCAGTGAGGGATTGGATTACCTTCCCAACTATTCAGTGGGGCATTACTCGCATTTACAAAAATTTACAGAACATAAGGTTTCTTTTTGCTATGCTTTTCAAATGCATAAAAACAAAAGGAGCTCATTATGACATTTCAAATAAAAAGTGCTTGTTGTTTTCTTTCGGTTCTTATTGTCTTTTTTTCTTCCTTCTTAACTGCCCAAACCACCAAACACTCGAAAGTTATCGTTCCATTTGAAACGTTTGATTCCTGTCCATTAGAACCCGACTTATTCAACTCAAAAAAAAGTTACCCTCTCAGCGAATACGAAGAATATATTCCTTACAATTCTTTTAAAATTGGAGAGGAAGCCTTAAACGAATTTCCATTCGTTAAGCCTGTTAAACAAAAAGGATATGCCATCATTCCTATCTTTGAAAAAGTCCAACAGCACCTCAGAGAAGGGGATATTCTGATCTATTATCGATTGGTCGGTAAGCCAGCAGGAAACAACTTAGAAGACCATTTAAAACAAGGTGCTTGGCATGCGGCGATAGTACTAAAAGATGAAAGGGGGATTTTTTTTCATCTGGACTCTGCCCCCTGGATGAGCAGTTACCGTTTTGAACCCCCCTTTCACATTATTCGCCTACGCAAAGGTTTTTATAATGAATCGGGGAAAAGTTATTCGGAAATTATTCGCGACATTAAAAAATATGCTTCTCTCATAAAAAGACGCTATAGCTATGATAATGCACTAAACACAGATATTTATTTCAAGGGGAGAGATGAAATTTTAATGGGTAAGCCATTCGCGGTAAAAGGCCAGGCACTACTCGGTGGAAAAGGCACAAGGGTTGAGCGACAACCCGTGCAAAAGACGCTCCCTCCTTTTGAAACGATATGCAAGAGGGGATGCGAAATCATGTCCGATGAGATTTACCAAAATCCTTCTCTCTGCTATGAGCTGTATTGTTCAGAGTTGCCGTTTACTATTCTGGGTTTATCTGGTGTCGCTATGCTGCAGCCCACTTCAATGTCAGGACTACTCGCGCGAGTAGAAAAAGAAGTTCTTGCCGGACTCTCTGAAGAAGACAAAAAATCTCTCCGAAAACAATTTATTACGCATTTTTTTAGTGATGAATCGGTGAGGCGTGCCTATCCTTCTGAAGCCGAATACAATCGTGCCAAGAGGGATATGGAAAGTTATCTCATGCTCCCCTCTTTTTTGCAGAAAACAATAGACCAAAACCGCGGGCCCATTTATTTTCCGCATGACTTTGTAAGGGCAGCCACGCACAAAAATTCAGCTTCCCAAAATGCTCTGTGTTATGCCGGCAGTTTTGTTGGGAAAACATTGGAAAATTTTGAAGTTGGAGGTCCTATTTCATCTAATCTTATTCTTTCCATTCCGGTATCTCGCCTGGGGGTTGATAATGTACAGTTCTCTCCAGATGGACAGTGGGTTGCGGCGACTTCTTTCTCAGAGGGGAAATTTGAACTCTATGATGCTACAACGGGAGAGAAGCTGTATTCGCAGTTAATGAGGATGGAGAATGAATTCCCACTCCAATTCACACAAGATAGTCAGTTCATTCTCGTTCCATCTATAGAAGGCGCACGCCTTCTGGAAGCTAAAACGGGTAGAACGAAACATACTTTTAGTGTGGAACCAGGGCAAAAGGTAAAAACTGCTCTTTTCTCGCCGGATGACACCGCTGTTTTTATTGCGGATTCTAAAAAGGTGCAGATCTACGATTTAACCACTGGCGAACTGATAAAAATCTTTGAGCGTCAGAGTGATTCAGAGCCACTGGAAATCATTAAAATATCAGTGGTCGCCCCCTCTCAGTTGGTTGTTTTTAAACTGAACGAACAAGAAATAGACGAACTTATAGAACGTGGTGAGGATGATGAAACCTTTTTTGAACACTTTAAATTCAGAACGGAACGTTATAACTGGAAAACAGGGCAATTTCTTTCTCAAGCTCCTTTCTTGCTCGGCTTTTCTTCTGATGGTAAATATTCTGTACGGCTCATAAATGGGGAGGATTTTTCTTTTAGCGTAGAAGTGCATGAAACAGGATTACAACAGCTTATTTTTCAGGGAAAATCTACGTTTCATATGGATTTTTTTTCTCCGAACAGCCGTTTTTTTGTGCTTGGCTTGGGAAGTGATATACTCAAAATTCTTGACCTTCATACCCATAACTTGGTAAGCCTTGAAGGCACACACCTAGGTTCGATAGAATTCATAAATTTTTCTCCTGACAGCAAGCACGTTGTTGTGATAAGCAGCGGTACGGGGAGAGTAAGAGTCTTTTCTTTACATCATCCTGAAATAGCGCCAAAAGAGTTTTCGGGTCATACCGATGAGATCACATCTTCTAGTTTTTCTCCCAATGGACAAGTTTTGGTGACGGCATCGGATGATGGAAGCATTAAGTTTTGGGCCATGGAGTCACTCCGCGCCCTTATACTGGATTATCTCAAGAACGTTACAGAAGGCGCTTATACTCGTAAAGTCGACAAACCCGACACCCTTAATGCTCTTTACAAATCTTTTCGTGTTTTGGCGACCGCTGCAAAGGAAAGAAGTGCGGTAACCTCTGAAACCTTGGCGGGCATGGTCCAAAATACGGTGACACAAAACGCGCCACGAGAAGCCTTGCTGGGGATTGTTCGAGAAATTTACGGGGAGTAAGGGGTAAGGGATAAGGGGTAAGGGATAAGGAGAAAGTTAATGTAGAGTGGACTTGCGCGAGCGTGAGCTTAGCGGTCCACCATAAAGCCCGTCATACCGCGGCTTGACCGCGGGACCCAGACTTAATAAGCCTGGACCCCGCGGTCGGTGCCGCGGGGCGACGGATGAGCGGGAATTGCTGAAGTATGGATATTGAACTTCCACTTGGGATCTTAAAAACTGTAGAATATAAGTCCACGCCCTATTGCGACGACCGCCCTCCCGACACCCCAATAGACTGTCTCGTTATTCATTCGATTAGTCTTCCTAAGGGACACTATGGCGGCACTTATATTGACGACTTTTTTTGTGGACGGCTTGATCAGTCGTCCCCTCCAGAACTTCTTTATTTACTCCCGCTTAAAGTCTCCGCCCATCTTCTGATCAGGCGGCAAGGCCAGATCACCCAATTTGTTCCCTTTTCAAAACGTGCTTGGCATGCGGGAGAGTCTTCTTTCCAAGGAAAATCTCACTGCAATGATTTTTCAATCGGAATAGAACTGGAAGGAACAGAGGATAGCCGCTATGAAACGATTCAATATCAGAGATTAGCGGAAGTGACGCACAGTTTGATGTGTACCTATCCTGCCTTGTCTTCTCCCCGCATTACCGGACACAGCGACATTGCGCCCAATCGTAAAACCGATCCGGGTCCTTATTTTGATTGGACATTCTATAAGGCACTCATTACTGCGCACTTTTAATAAGCCAGTGTTCTAGCCCTTGTGCGTTGATTTCAACGTCATAAGAAAAGAGCGCCTTGGCTTTTTCTTCTGGGAAATCAGGGTGATGTTGTGCGAGTCTTTCCAGCAACAGGATCATCAGAGAGCGGACTAATAAAGCATGCCGATGTGTAGTTTCGTTTTTAAGGGCCCGGGCAGTCACCACATAGGTGTCAATAAGCGCATGCAAATCCTGCGCTAATTTAGAAAGCGCCGTGACTTGCCCAAAGTGAGTGAGATAACAAGCCTTGGGTTTAAATGAGAGCAGTCGGTTGATGGAAGCATGGAGGGCGGTTGGGTCGAACTGACTGGGTGTGGTGGCGGGGAAAATAAAAGCACCTAGAGGGCTATCCAACTCTCGGTAGGAAACGCCAAAGGTATCGCCAGTAAAAAAACTCTGGCTCTTGGCGTCAAAAATACAGTAATGGTGTTTGGCATGACCGGCAGTATGGATAAAAAAAAGCGGTCGTCCGTGAAAGTCTATGGTTTGTTCGTTCGTTATTTCTAGTATGCGCTTGGAAGGAATAGGAATGACAGGTCCGTAATACTGATGCATCGCTTGTTCGCCCAGGACGATCGTTGTGGCGTTGACTAATTGGGTTGGATCACTCAAGTGTTTTGCACCCCTCGGATGTACACCTACGCGCGCGTTTGGAAAAACCTCACTTAGGCGTCCTGCGCCGCCGGCATGGTCTAGGTGGATGTGGGTTACAAAAAGATATTCGACATCGTTTGGCGAGACGCCTTTTGCTTTTAAGATTTTCTGTATGCGGGAAGCGGTGTAAGTGGTGCCGGTGTCAATCAGGATTGCTCCCTTTCCTTCTTTAATGAGATAGCAGGCTGCAAGTCCAGGCCTTTGAAAGCCTGTGTCTATCAGAGTAATCCCGTTAGAAAAATCTTGAAAAAGCGTCATAGGGTTCCTTTTTAAAATCGATAAGCGAGGTTAAGTAACACCAAATTGACCCCATCATTGGGCCGCTGAATACTTCCATTTGAATAGTGGAAAGCGGTAAGGTTAAGGTCCCAAGTTTGTTGGGGACCAAGGTGTATGCCTATTCCAGCTCTATCTTCAAATTGAAAGTGGGTGGAGAGTTCCTTTCTTCCGATTTCGGTGTCCGAAAGCCAGGAAGCGCCAATGCCCGTTTGTAAGTAAGGGCGAGAAGGGAGGCCTTGGTATTGGAGAGTAAACACAGGAGCTACTGCGAGTAGAGTGATGGTATCGTTAGAGTGATGGGTTGCTTTATTGCCCTTCCAGTTTGAAAGGCTGGCTTCCCAAAAACCAGTCAGTGACCAAAGCGGAGAAAATCGCCAGTTTTTTTGCCAATCCGATAAGCTGCTGACGCGGACAGCAGTAATATTTGCATTTCCTTTTCCGATCCCAATGGAAATGCCAGTAGCCATCAGTTGGATTGGCAAAATCGCGAGAACAAGGAGACAAAGAATTTTTGAAATAAACATGTCGCAAGCATACCGTGTCACGCTGAATTAAAAAAGTACGGCTTGTGGGGGAGCGTTATTTTTGTTATAAAAAGCAGCTAAAGAGGAAACAATACAATGTCTAAGATTTGCCAAGTCACGGGTAAGCGCCCAATGGTGGGATATAATATTTCCCATGCTCACAACAAAACCAAGCGCCGTTTTTTGCCGAATTTACAATATCACCGTTTTTGGGTACCCAATGAAAACCGCTTTGTACGGCTTCGGATTTCTCATCACGGCATGCGAATAATCGATAAACAGGGTATTGAAAAAGTTTTGTTGGATATCCGGGGGCGTGATAAAAAAGCTTAGGGTTTGAAATATGCGAGAAATTATTAAACTAGTCTCTACGGCAAAAACGGGTCATTTTTATACGACCACCAAAAATAGGACGGCGACCGCCGGTCAAAAAAAACTGGAATTGAAAAAATACGATCCGGTTGTGCGCAAACATGTGCTTTATAAGGAAGCAAAGATTAAATAGACTTTTCTTTCTTCTTGCCTTCTCTCTCTTGATTTTCTGCTTGAGCATAGAAGCAGATCAGAGTAAATGGCAAGCGATTTTAACTCAAAACTCGCCTGATCTTTTAACTAGTTTCCACGTTATACGCCTTGCCGATAACCACGTCTTAGCAGAACAGGAACCCAACCGAACGCTGATCCCCGCATCGCTCAGTAAACTGGTCACTGCTGCCGCAGCCTTAAAAAAACTGACTCCCGCCCATCGGTTTGTCACGTCCTTTTATCATACAGGCGCTCGAAACGGGAAGAGGATTAAGGGTGATTTTGTTGTGGTGGGAGGAGGAGACCCTCTTTTTACCTCTGAAAAGCTTTGGCAGCTGGCTGTGGATTTGCGGCATTTAGGGCTTTCTGAAATTACTGGCGATCTCATTGTCGACAATCATCTTTTTGGAGAGGTGTTTTATGATGAATCTCGGCGCGCATCATTCGAGAGCTCTTATGCAGCTTACGATGCGCCGCTTTCTGCATTTGCGGTTAATTTTAATACGGTGAGTTTGGCAATTATTCCGCAATTAGATAAAAACAAACCTACTTTGGAACTCGATCCGTATCCCTTGCCTTTTATCCATTTGGGTAACCATTTGATGTGGGCGGGTCCTTCGGAAGACTTTTCAGTTGAAGCTTTCCGCGCGACGCGTCCGACACACGCTTATGTGATTGCAAATGGAAAAATACCTAAAGGTCTACCGTTTCAAAAGCTCTATCGGTCAGTAGGCGATCCGGTTCGCTTATCGGGTGAACTCTTAAAGGTTTTTTTGCAAAAAGAGGGCATCCAAATTAAAGGCAACGTGAAGGCAGGATCTATAAGCTCTGATGCGAAACTTCTATGTGAAGTTTTGAGTGAACCTTTGAGCCAAATTATCCTGAAGATGAATCACACTTCTAATAATTTTATTGCGGATATGTTGGTGAGTGCCCTGGGGGCTTCCCGTCAAGCATCGCAAGCTGCAGATCTCACAACTCTACAAAGGGGAACTCAAGTTTTATCTAGTTTTTTGCAAGATGAAGTGGGAATTCGAGATCCGTTTGTTTTAAAGAATGGTTCTGGACTTCATGTAGACAATCACTTAAGCACAAAACAACTGACCACACTTTTAAAATATATGTCCGAAGACATGACGCTATTTCCAGAGTTTTGGGTTAGCCTTCCTGTATTTGGAATATCCGGTACTTTAGCCGATCGTTTACGAGATCACCCCGCTTTAAGCCCTTTAAAAGGTATTGTGCGTGCTAAAACCGGCACTTTAACAGAGCCTGTTATGGTGTCAGGTTTGGCGGGATATCTTCAACATCCTAAGGAGGGGCTGCTTGCTTTTGCGATAATCCAAAACGGGGTTCCAGAGCAACAGCCTGTGAGTTCTATTGTGCAGCTACACCAGCAGCAAGATGAACTTTTAATTGCTCTTTTAGGATGGAAATAAACCAGGAGGCAAACACTTTTGTAGTTTTCGGATCTTCGGTGAGATACAAAATTTATAGTGGTCTAATTGGAGGACAGGCCATATTCCAAAGAGGCTATTGCAAAAAAATAGGCTGTTTGCTTCAAACACTTCAGCAGGGATTATAGGGCGTACTTCGTAAGGCCAACCGGCTTTTTCAAAAAAATTGAGTAAGAATCGACGCATAACGCCTGCGACTCCACATTCTTGTAAAGAAGGCGTGTGAAATACGCCCTCTTTTTCTAGAAAAACATTGCTCATCGTTCCTTCAATCACTCGGTTTTCGGTGCTCTGCATGAGTCCTTCTGCAATATTGGGATCTTTCCATTCTGAACGCGCAAGCACTTGTTCAAGTCGATTTAAGTGTTTGATGCCTGCAAGATCTGGCGTGCAAGACAACTGTGTTCGGCAAATCATCGCATGAATGCCTTCCTGCCAATTTTTTTTAGGATAGAAGGGGGGAGGAAATAGGCTAAGAATACGGGTGGGTTTCGGGTGGGAAGGTATTGCGTAACCCCGTTCACTTTCACCACGGGTGAGGATGATTTTTAAGATCCCTTCTTGGGTTGTGTGAATGAGTCGTTTGGCTTCTTTTTTTAAAATGGAAGCGCCAGGCGAGGGGAGTGCTAATCGCTTGCAGCCATCCTGAAGGCGCTCTAGATGTTCCTTCCATAAGATACATTTATTTTTGTGGATCAGAATGGTTTCGAAGAGTCCATCGCCATAGTGTAATCCTCTATCCAATAAGGAAATGGAGTTTCTGGGTGTGCCATTCCGAAGGTGGCGAATATTAACCTCCAAATATCAGAGTACCGTTTGTACCACCAAAACCAAAGGAGTTAGACATGGCCCTTGCAATAGAATGCGGGCGAGCTACATTCGGAACATAATCTAAATCGCATTCGGGATCTGCCTCTTCTAAGTTAATGGTAGGCGGCACGATTTGATCTCGGAGCGCTAAAATACAGAAAATAGCTTCTACAGCGCCTGCGGCGCCGAGCAAGTGTCCCGTCATAGATTTGGTAGAACTAATAGGAATATCATAAGTGGCTTTCCCAAAAACGCTTTTCACAGCTCTGGTTTCTGCAATGTCCCCTGCTATCGTTGAAGTAGCATGAGCGTTAATGTAATGGACTTCTTTAGGAGATAACCTGGCATCTTTTAAGGCATTTTGCATGGCTCTTGCGGCGCCTTCTCCTCCTGGCGGTGGGGTCGTGATGTGATAAGCGTCTCCAGAGAGACCATAGCCCAGAAGTTCTGCATGAATTTTTGCGCCTCGCCTCAGGGCATGTTCTTTTTCTTCGAGGACAAGAATGCCTGCTCCATCTGCAAGTACAAAACCATCCCGACCTTTATCCCATGGACGGGATGCTGCTTCTGGTTTTTCATTTCTGGTAGAGAGTGCACGGGTTGCACAAAACCCTGCCAGTCCCATAGGGCAGGTTCCCATTTCAGCGCCGCCTGAGATCATGACATCGGCATCGCCGTATTGGATGATTCGAGCGGATTCGCCAATATTATGAAGGCCAGTACTACACGCGGTTGAGATAGCGAGGTTAGGGCCTTTTGCGCCGCAGAGAATAGAGAGATTGCCCGCTATCATATTGATAATGCCACCGGGTACAAAAAAGGGAGAGACTTTTTTATATCCGCCTTCGCAATAAGCGGTGTGATTGTTTTCAATGAATCGAAGCCCGCCTATGCCAGAGCCAATGGCAATTCCAATGCGTTCAGCGTTTTGTGGGGTTATGTTAAGGTTGGCGTTGGCAATGGCGGAAATGGCTGCGACCAGGCCATATTGGATAAACAAATCCATTTTGCGCGAAGCGGATGGGGAGAGGTATGGAGTAACCTCCCATTCTTTAATAGTACCGCCAAAGTGGACAGGAAGTGCTTGGGTATCAAAATGGTCAATGAAGGAAATTCCGCTCTTTCCAGCAAGAATGCTTTGCCAAGTGGTTTCGACATCCTTGCCGAGAGGCGTGACCATGCCCAGCCCTGTTACTACTACGCGTCGTTTTTTCAAAGAGGAACCTCCTCTTCATTGCCGTTCCCGCCACCTGTTCTAAATCCCTACCCGTATCGTATTGCTTGATTTTATTAACTTTCTTTGTTTCGGCTTTTGATATAGTCAATAGCTTCTTGAATAGTCGTTATTTTTTCGGCGTCTTCGTCTGAAATTTCTGCATCGAACTCTTCTTCAAGTGCCATAACCAGTTCTACGGTATCCAAGGAATCTGCGCCCAAGTCATCCACAAAAGAAGCATCATTGGTGACTTCTTCTGCGGTTTTGTCGAGTTGTTCCATGACAATTTTTTTAATGCGTTCTTCAATATTGCTCATAGTAAAATATTCTCCTCTTCCTAGGGCTTGTGAAACAATAACTATTCCATTTGGCATCCCATCTTGGGCCCATCTTTGAACGTTTTGTTCTTCAGAAAAGCGCTTACATAGAATAACTATGCGCGCGTTTTTCTTTGAACAAAACGTTCAAATCTGGACCCAATCTGGGCGCCAAATAGAACAGTTATTATTTCACAAGCCCTCAATTTCCGGTTTAGTTTATTCTGGGATTAGCCCATATACAATCCGCCATTGACGTGAAATGTTTGCCCCGTGATATACCCACTGTCCGGGAGACATAAAAAGCCCACCATATGAGCGATGTCACGGGGTTTCCCCAGTCGCTTGAGGGGGATCCTCTGTTTAATAAAGGCGTCTCGATACTCTGTAGGAAGTGGATGGATCATGTCTGTTTCAATCATTCCGGGAGCCACCGCATTGACGGTAATGTTCCAGGGAGCTACTTCTTGTGCAAGTGCGCGGGTAAAGCCCTCAATTCCTGCTTTAGAAGCCACGTAATTGGTTTGTCCTGCATTGCCTGTTGAGGCGACTACAGAGCTGATGTTGACAATGCGGCCAGATCTTGCTTTGACCATAGGTTTGATGCATGCGCGAGTCACGTAGTAAAGCGCATTTAAGTTTACGTCGATCACGGCCTTCCATTCTTCTTCTTTCATGCGTAGCAGAAGATTGTCCTTTGCAATTCCTGCATTATTCACTAAAACAGAAAGAGATCTTATGCCTTCTAGAGATTTTTTAAAACTGGCCCGTGACGCGGGAGAGGCCAGATCTAGAATCCATCCTTGCCCTTTGTATGGAAAAGCGTTTAAAGCACTCTCAATTTTTTCTACGCCGGGAGAAGAGGTACTGGTTCCAATAACCTGAAATCCCATTTCAGCTAACCGGATGGCGATGGCATGTCCAATACCACGGCTGGCTCCTGTTACGAGTGCGACTTTAGGTAGTGACATAGACAAGTCCCTTCTTAGTAATCCCTCACTGATGGGTGGTTCACTGTATATTTTCCGCTGCCTGCTGCTCG